>JBKJTN010000046.1:0-4594 GCA_046590275.1 Novosphingobium sp. | reverse complement strand
CACCCTGTCCGCCAGATTTCGCTCCCCGGCGATTTGCCGCGTGCAACCATGAAGCCCGAAATGGTAACAGCACAAAGCTGGCCAAAGCCGGGAAATCTCTGGGCCGAGCAACAGGTTTGCCCCCCTTGGGCGCTTTCCACTGGGTCAGGCGCGCATCAAGTTTGTCGAGCAATTTCAGTGCATGCCTGCGGTCCGCTGCGCAGAGCGCACCGAACGACAACTCGCCCCGCTACCCGGCGATGTCCCAGGCAGCTGCTTGGCCGCGACGAGAAACATGCAGTGTGGCGCGCTGATTCCTGACTTCGGCAACGTAGTTTACCGCATCGGTAAGCGGGTTCTCCCAATCTTCAGAAGTCATGGGGGAGTTGTCTGGCCCCTTCCACGAACCGTGCGGGGGAAAGCTGGTGTCCCATGCGCGCAGCTCATTGCGTGCTAGCGCCAGTCTGGCAACGTGGTCTTCGAGCATGCAGTCGCGGTTTTCCCAATCGATCCAGAACGCCGGATTCGACTGGGCGTAGGCGTTGTTGTTGCCGCCTTGACTGCGTCCGAACTCGTCGCCAGCGGTCAGCATTATTGTGCCGGTCGATGCGAACAGGGTGCCGAGCAATGCCCTCAGGTCAGCAGCGCGCGCGGCGTTGATCGCGGGATTGGATGTAGCGCCTTCAGCACCGTTGTTCCACGAAAAGTTCTCACCGTGGCCATCGCGGTTGTCCTCGCCATTGGCCTGGTTGTGGCGCTCGGCATAGGCGACGGTGTCGGCCAGAGTGAAGCCATCGTGCGCGGCGAGGAAATTGACGCTGCGGCAGTCATGCCCAAACAAGTCGGTCGATCCAGCGATCCGGGTGACGAGCGCGCCGATGGTCCCGTCGTCCCGCCAGAAGCGCCGTACATCGTCGCGATAACGGTCATTCCACTCGAGCCAATTCGACGGGAAATTGCCCAGCTGGTACCCGCCCGTGCCGATGTCCCAAGGCTCGGCTATCAGCACCCGGTCGGCAAGCAGCGGGTCGGCGGCTAGCTCCGCGAACAGCGGTGCCTCGGACGAAAACCCGGGGCCGCGCGCCATGATGGTGGCCAGATCGAAGCGGAACCCATCTACTCCGCAGTGGCGCACAAAATGGCGGAGCGTATCGAGGGTCAATTGCCGCACCGCCGGATTGGCGAAATCGAGCGTGTTGCCGCAGCCGGTATCGTTAATCAGGCTGCCGTCCGGCGCATGGGCATAGGCGCCATCGTCGAGCCCGCGCAGGGATAGCACCCCGCCATGCACGTCGCTCTCGCCAGTATGGTTGAACACCAGGTCGAGGATCACACCGATGCTAGCTTTTCTCAAAGCCGCCACAGTCTCGCGCAGTTCGGCAACACCGCCCGGACACAGTCCCGGATCGAGCGCCATCGGTGCGACAGGATTATAACCCCAGGCGTTGGTCAATCCGAGCGGGGGTAAGTGGCGCTCGTCGATCCAGGCGATAATCGGCATCAGCTCGACTGCGCTGACCTGCAGCTTCTTGAGGTGCGCAATGATCGAAGGATGCGCCAGGGCCGCGACGGTGCCTCGCAGACCTTCGGGCACATCAGGGTGGAGCATGGTAAAACCGCGCACGTTAAGTTCGTAGATCAGCCCGCCGCGCTTGAAGCACGGTTTGCGCTGCCGAACCAACGGAAGGCGGCCCGGGACGATTGCGCAGGGAACCAGCCCGGCGGTATCCTCGCCGAACCGAGCGAGGCGCGGATCCTGCAAGAATCGTCGGTCGAGTTCGAGCGCGTAAGGGTCCACCAGCAGCTTCGAAGGATCGAACCACAGTCCGTGTCCGGGAGCCCATTCGCCCCCTGCGCGGTAGCCGTAACGCGCGCCGGTATGATCGCCCGGTAATTCGGCCAGCCAGACCTCGCCTTCGCGGCGCATCGCGATGCGCTGTTCGTGACCGCTGTCAAACAAGCACAGCCAAAGCGCCTGCGCCAGCGGCGAGCGGATGACAAAATGCGTCTTGCCCCTACTAACCGTCGCGCCGTGGGCACCAGTCACGTCACTACATCAGGCCGGGTCCGCCCGGTATGTCGCGCGATGCCCGCAATCCCCTCAGCCGCCGCAATAAGATCGGCCAGCATCTCGGGCGTCTCGCGATCCAGATCCCCGCCGACCGCTTCATAACGCTCGAGATAAATCCGCAGCGTGGCGCCCTCGGTGCCGGTGCCGGAGAGACGGAAAACGATCCGCGAACCGCACTCAAACAGCACCCGGATGCCTTGATTGCCGCTCACAGACCCATCGACGGGGTCGGTGTAGGAAAAGCTGTCTGCGGCCTCAACGACGAGCGGACCGAATGCCTGGCCCGGCAGCCGGACGAGCGAAGCGACCAGCTGGGCCATCAACGCATCGGCGCGGGCGGTCTCGATCGCTTCGTAATCGTGCCGGGCATAATAGTTGCGCCCGAATTTCGCCCAGTGCTCGCGAGCCAGATCATCAACGCTGACCCCGCGAACCACAAGGATGTTGAGCCACAATAGAACCGCCCACAACCCGTCTTTTTCGCGGACATGGTCCGAGCCGGTCCCCGCACTTTCTTCGCCGCAAATCGTCGCGCGGCCGGCATCGAGCAGCGTGCCAAAGAACTTCCAACCAGTCGGAGTTTCGAAGCACGGTATGCCCAGCGCCTTGGCCACACGGTCGGCCGCAGCGCTGGTCGGCATCGAACGGGCAATGCCTTTAAGCCCGTCCGCATAGCCCGGCGCAAGCTGCGCATTGGCGGCGAGCATCGCCAGCGAATCCGACGGGGTGATGAAACGGTGTTTGCCAATGATAAGGTTCCGGTCGCCATCGCCGTCCGACGCCGCCCCCAAGTCGGGCGCAGAGGTCCCCATCATCAGGTCGTAGAGCTCTTTGGCATGAACGAGATTAGGATCGGGGTGGTGCCCGCCAAAGTCTTCAAGCGGCTCACCATTTCGCACGGTTCCGGCGCAGAAACCCAACCGTCGTTCCAGAATTTCGATCGCATAGGGACCAGTCACCGCGCTCATCGCATCGAAGGCCATGGTGAACCCGCCGAGGACTGCGTGGCGGATCGCAGCAAAATCGAACAGGCTTTCCATCAGCGCAGCATAGTCGGCAACCGGATCGATAACCTGCACTGCCATGCCACCTAGATCATGGCAGCCAATCGCATCGAGATCGATGTCGTCCGTTTCGATCGACAGCCAGCGATCAATGGATTGCGTGCGGGCGTAGATCGCGTCGGTTACCGCCTCGGGAGCGGGGCCGCCGTTTGCGACGTTGTATTTGATCCCAAAGTCTTCGTCTGGTCCGCCGGGGTTGTGGCTGGCTGAGAGGATCAGGCCGCCGCTTGCAAGGTTCAGGCGGATAATGTGGCTGGCAGCGGGAGTGGACAAGATACCCCCCTGCCCCACCAACACCCGGCCATAGCCATTGGCGGCAGCGATGCGGATCGCTTGTTGGATTACCGCGCGGTTGTGGAACCGCCCGTCGCCTCCAATCACCAACGTCGAGCCGGCCGGACGCTCAACCGTATCAAACACCGCCTGGATGAAGTTCTCGGCATAATTCGCCTGCTGGAAAATGCGGACCTTCTTGCGCAGCCCGGATGTTCCGGGCTTCTGCCCGGCGTAGGGGGTGGAAGCGTGCCTTTGAACTGTCATTGTGCACCCGTGAGTTCGCGGTAGAGCTCGGCGTAGACCTTGCCACTGTTCTTCCAGGAGAAATCGGCCTTCATTCCGTTGCGTTGCATTGCCTGCCAAGCTGCGGATTGATGGTACAGCGTTACCGCCCGGCTAACCGCTGCGGACAGGGTATGGTAGTCGACCCCGGAGAACTGGACTCCGGTGGCAGCACCCGCGTCACGTGCGGCAAGATTGGCATCGATCACCGTGTCGGCCAACCCGCCGGTGCGTGCCACTACCGGCACGCAGCCATAGGCGAGGCCATAAAGCTGGGTCAGCCCGCAAGGCTCGAACCGGCTCGGCACAAGGATCGCATCACCGCCGCCCTGCATGCGGTGAGAGAGCGCCTCGTCGTAACCGATCCGCACGCCAATCCGCCCCGGATGGCGCGCTGCGGCAGCGCGGAATTCCGCTTCCATTGCCGCATCGCCCGAGCCGAGTAGTACGAGCCGCCCCCCGATCCCGACCAAATGGTCAAGCACTTCGAGCAGGACGTCCATGCCCTTCTGCCAGGTCAAACGGCTAATCACGGTGAACAGCGGACCGGTGCCGGACTCAAGCCCGAATTCTGCTTCAAGCGCGCGCTTGTTGGCAACGCGCCTGGATAGGTTTTGCAATGTATAATTCGTCGCAAGGTGCCGGTCGGTGGCAGGGTTCCATTCCGCCGGATCGATACCGTTCACGATGCCCCGCACGCGATCACCGCGATTGACCACCAGTCCTTCGAGGCCCATCCCGAATTCTGCTTCGCGGATCTCCTGCGCATAAGTGGGGCTGACGGTGGTGATGACACTCGCCGCTGCCATCCCGGCTTTGAGGAAGCCCACACCCTTGTGGTACTCGACCCCGTCGATCGACCAAGCCCGTTTGGGCAGACCGAGTTCCTTGAACACCTCCCGCCCGAAATAACCCTGGAAGG
>JBKJTN010000114.1:0-7217 GCA_046590275.1 Novosphingobium sp. | reverse complement strand
CCCACTTGCGGCCAGCTGGCCCTCGCCCAACAGATCGTCGACGGCTGCAGCCGAACGAATGCCGGGATTACCCGCGTGCCCGCCGCCGTCTATACCGTCCCCGCCCATGCCGCGCAGGAAAAGGCGCTGCTGTTCGATCGCTTGCCACAGGTTCTTGTCCCATCGGCCCTACTGCCAGAGCGCAATATGGCAGTTCCGCATGACGGCACCGGGCGGCCCCTGCTGATCACACGCGACGGCGATGGCTGCGCCCACGTCTTCCTCAATGTCTGCCGTCACCGGGGCACTCGGCTGGTGGAGGGCAGCGACACCCAATGCGGCAAGCGTCTGACCTGTCCCTATCACGCATGGACCTATGCGCTGGACGGAAGGCTGCTGGCACTGCCCCGGCCCGAGACATTTCCCGGCCTTGAGAAATCGGACTATGGCCTGCGCGAGTTGCCCTCTTGCGAAGCGGGCGGACTGATCTGGTTTGCCCCTGACGCGGGCGCGGATTTTTCCGGGCCTGAGACATTGGGCGAGGACTTTGCCGCGTTTGGCATGGCCGATCTGCACCTGTTCGCGCGGCGCACGCACGATGTCGCGGCCAACTGGAAGCTGATCATGGATGCTTTTCTGGAAAGCTACCATGTGCTGAGGCTTCATGCACAAACCATCGGGCCGTTCTTCAAGGACGGGATCACCTCCGGTGATCTGATCGGCCCGCACCAGCGCTCTGCCGTCGGCCGCGCGTCTGAGCTGGAGGGTGTGGACCTGACCGATATGGCGGCGCTGCGCCGCTATGTGACCTTTGCCTATCAGCTGTTTCCCGGCACCGTTGTCATCGCCAGCCCCGATTACATCAACGTCATGACCCTGATGCCACAAGGCCATGACCGAACGCTGGTCGAAGATTTCATGTTGATCCCGCAGGCTCCGCAGACTGAAAAAGCGCGCGACCATTGGCAGCGGAGTTGGGAGCTCTTGGACGGCGGGGTGTTCGCGGCGGAGGATTTCCGGGCCGCCGCGCTCGGCCAGCAAGGCCTTTCGACCGGGGCAGTGCCCGAGCTGACGCTTGGCATGCTCGAAGGCGGGATCCGCCGGTTCCACGAAATCTGCGAAGAACAGATGTCGGCCGCCAAGGGGTGACGGCAGCGCCGACACCGCGTAAGGGCGCCCCATGAAAGACACCTCACGCCCCAAAGACGGCCCGCCTAAAGAGGGTGACCGCATCGCCAAGCTGCTCGCCCGCGCCGGGATCGCTTCGCGCCGCGAGGTTGAGCGGATGATTGCCGAAGGGCGGATCAAGCTGGGCGAAGATGTCATCACCACCCCGGCAACAATCCTGACGACCCTCAAGGGCATCACGGTCGACGGCAATCCAGTCAAAGCCCCGGAAGCGGCGCGGCTGTTCGCCTTCCACAAACCGTCCGGGCTACTCACCGCCGAGCGCGATCCCGCCGGACGGCCGACGATCTATGCCGCGCTGACCAATGCGCTGCCCAAGGGCACTCCGCGGCTGATGCCGGTGGGAAGGCTCGATCTCAACACCGAGGGCTTGCTGCTTCTGACCAATGACGGCGAGCTCAAACGCACCATGGAATTGCCGGCCACCGGCATCCCCCGCACCTATCGCGCGCGCACGTTCGGCGAAATTTCACAGGCGCGACTGGAAGAACTAATCCACGGCGTGACTATCGATGGCATGCGCTATGGCAAGATCGATGCCAATATGGAGCGCAAGACCGGGCGCAACCAGTGGATCGAGATGACCTTGACCGAGGGCAAGAACCGCGAGGTGCGCAACGTGCTTGAATATCTCGGCCTCCAGACCTCGCGGTTGCTGCGCATATCTTATGGCCCGTTCAAGCTGCTCGACTTGCCGCGCGGCGCGGCGATCGAAATCCGTCCGGCCGATGTCGAAAAGTTCCGCAAGGAGCTTAAGATGCCCGGAGAAACCACCACGCCGCTACAGTCGCATGAGCAAGCCCGGATGCGGATGCAGCGCTCTCGCCCTAACCGGCCAACCGCACGCCGATGAGGCTAATTGCCGGGCAATGGCGGGGGCGCAAGATCGCCGCGCCGCAGGGCGAAGTCACGCGCCCAACTTCCGATCGCACCCGCGAAACGCTGTTCTCGATGCTGGTCAGCCGCCTCGGCACATTCGAGGGATTGAGCGTGGCTGATCTGTTTGCCGGTTCGGGGGCACTCGGCCTCGAAGCGCTGTCACGCGGTGCGGCGAATTGCATATTCGTTGAACAGGATCCTGCCGCGATCCGCGCCCTTCGCCAGAATATTGCCGCGCTTCAGGCCCAGTCGCAGTCCGATGTCCGTGCCTCGTCGGTGTTGGCGCTCAGCCCGGCCAAGGCGCCGCTTGACCTGATCCTGCTCGATCCGCCTTATGGCAGCGGCGCGGGCATTGTCGCGCTCGAGAAGCTCACCCGGCTGGGCTGGATTGGTCCGGCGACCTGGATCAGCCTTGAGACGGCGGTAGGTGAAACAGTGCAGGTAAAGGGGCTGGAAGCCATCGCGACACGCAAGGTTGGGATTGCCTTCATTACGCTATTGCGGCTCAAAACCGCTGCTTGACGCTCTCGCCAAACGGGCGCAGCCATACACCGGGTCGCTCTATAGGAGAGACCGCTATGCCAAATTTCCGGGAATTTCGTTTCTTGCCCTGCGCTGTAGCACTGGCGCTGCTTGCTGGCTGCAATACCGCGCCCGCCGCCGATAGCGTCAAAGTCGGCGATGAGGTGAAGGCCAATATGACCGAAATGGTCGCGGCATTTAGTGCTCGCGATGCAGACAAAGCGGTGTCATGGGATGCCCCGGATTTCGTCGGCATGTTCCATGGCGCACCCAATGTAATCGGCAAGGAAGGCGATCTTGCGCTGACCAAGCAGCAGGTTGCGGACCCTGCGATGAAGTTTTCGGTGAGCGATGAAAAGATCGATGTCGCTGCCTCGGGCGATATGGCGGTTTGGCGGGCGACCTATAGCTACACCTACACCGATCCCGTCACCAAGACGCCCAAGACCGAGATTGGCAATTGGGTCGTCGGCTGGAAGCGGCAAGCAGACGGGACGATGAAGGAAGCCTGGGGGATAGTCTCTGACACGCCCGCAGCGACTGCGGCCCCTGCGGCCTGAATCCAAACGGCGCGCGCTGCGCTTTACGCGTCGCGCGCCGGACGGGCCAGACTGACCCCCACCAGCGTCAGCAATCCGGCGGCAGACAGGATCAGGCCTACCGCCCCGCTATGCCCGGCATCGCTCAGCTTCTGAGCGAGCAGCGGCGTCATGGCGCCGCCGATGATACCGCCGGTATTGAATGCGACCGAAATCCCGCTGTAGCGGACTGGCACCGGAAACAGCGTCGGCAGCCAGCCGCCCAGCGGACCATAGACAAAACCCATCACGAACAGCGCCGCGCTGAGCGTCAGGAAGATCAGCGGGGTTGAGCCAGAGGCAAGGCCCGGGCCGAACAGAATGCCCAGCACGACAGTCGCTAGCCCCCCAATCATAAGCACCCGGCGCGGCGACGTCCGGTCGGCCAGTACTGCCGCGATGATGATCCCGAGCGCCAGAAAGCTGTTGGCGCCAAGCTGGATGGTGAGGAAATCCTCGCGGCTAAAACCCAGCGACTTGGTCCCCTGCGACAGGGCAAAAGCAGTCGAGAGGTAAAAGATCGCAAAACAGGCGACGACGCCGGCGCTGCCCGCCAGTACTGCCGCCCAGTGGTTTTTGACCAGCTGGACGAGCGGCACCGCAGCCGGGAGGCCATGTTCAATCGCGGCGCGAAACGCGGGGGTTTCCTCGATCCGCAGCCGCACCCACAGACCGATCCCGACCAGTAAAGCGCTGGCAAGAAACGGCACACGCCAGCCCCATTCGAGGAAGTCCGCATCGGACAACCATAGTCCAAGCAGCAGGAACAACCCGTTGGCGGCTAGGAATCCGACTGGCGCGCCCAGCTGCGGGGCCGCGCCGAAGCGGGCCTCCCAGCCCTTCGGCGCATTCTCCACCGCCAGCAAAGCCGCCCCGCCCCATTCTCCGCCGAGGCCAAAGCCCTGGCCGAAACGCAGAATGCACAGCAGCAGCGGCGCGGCCCAGCCGATCGCAGCGTAAGTCGGCAAAAAGGCGACCGCCAGCGTCGATGCCCCCATCAACAGCAGCGAGGCCACCAGCGTGGACTTGCGCCCGACTCGGTCGCCGAAATGGCCAAAGGCAATCGCCCCCACCGGCCGCGCGATAAATGCGATCCCGAACACCATGAAGGCCGCGATTGTCTGCGTTTCGGGCGCGGACTGCGGGAAGAACAGCAGCCCGAACACCAGCGCCGTCGCTGTGGCAAAGACGTAGAAATCATAGAATTCGACCGCGGTACCGACCAATGAGGCAGAGAGGACGCGGGAATGGGCTCGGATGGCATGCATGGGCGGTTCGCTTGCCCGCGCTGGATGACTTGTCAATTGCAATTTGGGCCGGTGGCCTTGCGCGCGGTCGCGATGTTCCCTAGCTGTTCGCTCGTGCCCCAGCCCGTTCTGCCTCTTGCCGAATCGCCCGGCGATCTCCTGCTCGCTGGGCTGAATGCCCCCCAGCGCGAGGCAGTGCAGACCGCAGAAGGCCCGGTGTTGATGCTGGCTGGCGCTGGCACTGGCAAGACCGCGGCGCTGACCGCGCGGCTGGCTTACCTGGTTCACACGCGCCGGGCATGGCCGTCTGAAATCCTCTGCGTCACTTTCACCAACCGTGCCGCCCGGGAAATGCGCGAGCGGGTCGGCCAGCTGATCGGCCCCGCTGTGGAGGGAATGCCATGGCTCGGCACGTTCCACGCGATCGCGGCCAAGATGCTGCGCCGCCATGCCGAGCAAGTTGGCCTGCAAAGCAATTACACCATCATCGACACCGACGATCAGCTGCGACTGATCAAGCAACTGATCAAGGCAGAGGGCGTGGACGACAAACGCTTTCCCCCGCGCCTGCTGGCCAGTTGCATTGACCGGTGGAAGAACAGGGGATTGAACCCCGCCGACCTCGATGCGGTGGAGAACGAGGCTTATGCAAACGGCAAAGGCCAGAAGTTCTACCAGCTCTATCAAGACCGCCTCAAAGCGCTGAACGCCTGCGATTTTGGCGATCTGACGCTGCACATGCTCAACATTTTCCGCCGCGATCGCGCGGTGCTGGAGCAATATCAGCAGCGCTTCAAATTCATCATGGTCGACGAATATCAGGACACCAATCAAGTCCAGTATTTGTGGCTTCGGCTGCTCGCACAAACCCACCGCAACATCTGCGTGGTGGGCGACGACGACCAGTCAATCTATTCATGGCGCGGGGCAGAAGTTGCAAATATCCTGCGGTTTGAAAAGGATTTTCCCGGCGCGAAGGTGATCCGGCTGGAGCAAAATTACCGCTCGACCCCCGATATTCTCGCAGCCGCGTCTGGCCTGATCGATGCAAACAGCCAGCGACTGGGCAAGACCTTGTGGACGGAGCGGAATGATGGCGAAAAGGTCCGCGTCATTGGCGTATGGGACGGCCCCGAAGAAGCACGCCGGGTGGGGGAAGAGGCCGAACGGCTGGAACGGGAAGGCGCCTCGCTCAACACTGTCGCGATTCTCGTCCGCGCCCAGTTCCAGACCCGCGAATTTGAAGACAGGTTTATAGCTATCGGCCTCAACTATCGGATTATCGGTGGTTTTCGGTTTTACGAGCGTGCCGAGATCCGCGATGCGCTGGCTTACCTCAGGGTCGTCGCGCAACCGTCGGATGATCTGGCGTTTGAGCGGATTTACAACGCCCCCAAGCGCGGGCTGGGTGACAAGACGCTGGAAAAGCTCCATCGCCACGCCCGAGCGCGCGGCGTGCCGCTGGCACTCGCTGCAATCGAGATGGCCGATAGTGACGAGCTGCCAGCGCGGGCCCGGAACACGTTGCTGGCCTTGATGCGCGATTTTGCCCGTTGGCGCGATCAGGCGAAAGTTGCCTCGCCAGCCGAATTGGTCCGCAGCATTCTGGACGAATCGGGCTATACTGCCGCACTCCAATTTGAACGCAGCGCCGAAAGCGCCGGGCGGTTAGAAAATTTATCCGAGCTTTCCCGCGCGATGGAAGAATATGAAACGCTTGGCGATTTCCTTGAGCATGTCAGTCTGGTCATGGACAATGAAGCCAGGAGCGACGCCGAGAAGTTGACGATCATGACCATCCACGCCGCAAAGGGGCTGGAGTTCGATCATTTGTTCCTGGTCGGCTGGGAAGAGGGCGTTTTCCCTTCGAAGCGAGCGCTTGATGAAGGCGGCCTTGCTGCCCTCGAAGAAGAACGCCGCCTCGCCTATGTCGCAATCACCCGCGCCCGGCGGCGCTGCACTATCCTCCATGCAGCCAACCGGCGAATTTATGGCCAGTGGACCAGCTCGATCCCCAGCCGCTTCATCGCCGAGCTGCCCGACGCGCATGTCGCGCAGGAAACCACCCTGACTGGCGGGGCTTCGATGTGGAAAGCCAGCTGGTCGGAACGGGACGATCCGTTTGCCCATGTTGCGCGCGATGCCACTTCCCGCGGACAAGGGCGCGGCCCCGGTTGGCAGCGCGCAGCAGCTGCCGCTTATGACCCGACTCCGCCCCGTTTGGCCGAGCCAAGCCGCAGCGCCGCCAGCTTCGCCGCCAAACCGCGCGCGGATATCGCACTCGGTGCGCGGGTGTTCCACGACAAATTCGGCTACGGAGTTGTCGCCGCGCAAGAGGGCAACAAGCTGGAAATCGACTTCGACAGTGCCGGACGCAAACGGGTGATCGACAGCTTCGTTAAGCTGGCAGATTAGAAGCTAGCTTAGTTTAGCTGTCTAAAGCGCAGACATTCCTAGAAAACCCGGAACCGGCCCGTTCCATTCACTTTCCTCTGGCGCCGCAGCTTTTGCAGAGCGGCGCGGTGCGGGTTTTGTCGGTGCCGCATCAGGTTCTTGGGCCGACACGGGCTCTGCTGCGCGCTCGGCAACCGGAACCTCATTGCGCGGCTTGCGAGGGGCACGAGCTGGTCTTGCCTCGCGCGCGGGTCGTTCTTCACGGGCCGGGCGTTCTTCGCGCGCAGGTCGTTCATCGCGAGCTGGGCGTTCTTCACGGGCAGACTTGGCCTCACCGGCAGGCCGATCTTCGCGCGCCGCAGGTTCAGGCTTTGCCTGGGGGCCGATCTCGAACAGCGGAATCTTGCCGCCGGTCAGCTTTTCGACATTG
>JBKJTN010000064.1:0-80507 GCA_046590275.1 Novosphingobium sp. | reverse complement strand
TTTGTGGACGCTGTGCTGAATGTGCTCGCTTTCGATCCAGCGCGCCTTGCCGAAGAACGTCAGGAACATCAGCCGCCAGCTGTAGAAGCTGGTCAAGAGTGCCGCCAAAACGCCGATCGCAAAACCATACATATGATAGGTCGAACCGCTGGCAAACGCGCTTTCGATAATCGCGTCTTTCGAATAGAAACCGGCAAAGCCACCAACGCCGACTATGCCGACGCCTGTAATTGCCAGCGTCCCCGCCATCATCGCCCAGAAGGTCAGCGGGATATGTTTCCGCAGAGCGCCATAATATCGCATGTCCTGCTCGTGATGCATCGCGTGGATCACACTGCCCGCACCAAGGAACAGCAGCGCCTTAAAAAAGGCGTGCGTGAACAAGTGGAACATCGCCGCCGCCGGTGCGCCCACTCCGGCCGCGACAAACATATAACCCAGCTGCGAACAGGTCGAATACGCGATCACCCGCTTGATATCCCACTGGACCGTGCCGATCGTCGCGGCGAAGAACAGCGTCGCTGCGCCCACGTAAGTCACGACGTGCATGGCAGTTTCGCTGACCGCGAACATCGGTGAAAGGCGGCAGACCATGAACACCCCGGCGGTGACCATCGTCGCGGCATGGATCAATGCCGAAACCGGGGTCGGCCCTTCCATCGCATCGGGCAGCCAAGTGTGCAGACCAAGTTGCGCCGACTTGCCCATCGCGCCGATGAACAGCAGGATGCACAGAATTGTCATGGTGCTCCACTCACCACCCATAAAGTGGATCGTCGATCCGGCCATGCTGGGCGCGCGGACCAGAATTTCGGGGATCGAGACGGTGTTGAACACCAGATAAGTGCCGAAAATCCCTAGCATAAAGCCCAGATCGCCGACTCGGTTGACCACGAAGGCCTTGATTGCAGCGGCGCTGGCGCTGGGCTTTTTGAACCAGAACCCGATCAGCAGGTAACTGGCCAGACCCACGCCTTCCCAGCCGAAGAACATCTGGACCAAATTGTCGGCGGTCACCAGCATCAACATCGCGAAGGTGAACAGGCTGAGGTAGGCGAAAAACCGCGGCTGGTCGGGGTCTTCGTCCATATAGCCCCAGCTATAGAGGTGGACCACCGCCGAAACCGTGGTCACCACCACCAGCATCACCGCGGTTAGCGTATCGACCTTCAGCGCCCAATCGAAACTCAGGCTGCCCGATTGCACCCAGCGCAGCACCGGCACGACATGCGGCTCAGCGGTCCCGGTCAGGTAGGAGAAAAAGATCGGCCAGCTGAGCCCGGCGGCGATAAACAAAGCGCCAGTTGTCAGTACTTTGACGGCGGTGTTGCCAAGCATCCGATTGCCCAGCCCGCCGATAATCGCGGCCAGCAGCGGTAGGAAAACAATGAGCAGGATCGGATCCAACGCGGCTTACCCCTTCATCCGATTGACATCGTCAACCGCAATGGTGCCGCGGTCACGGAAATAGGTCACCAGAATGGCGAGCCCAATCGCCGCCTCACCCGCCGCCACGGTCAGCACGAACATCGCGAAAATCTGCCCGGTAAGATCGTGCAGAAACGCGCTGAACGCGACCAGGTTGATGTTGACCGCCAGCAGGATCAATTCGATCGCCATCAGAATCACGATCACATTTTTGCGATTGAGGAAAATCCCCAGCACCCCCAGCACGAACAGGATCGAGCTCACGATAACATAGTGTTCGATGCCGATCGTCACAGCTCGACACCCTTCCCGACTTCGGGTGACATGTTGACCGTCGCCTCATCCGGGCGACGCGCATTCTGCTTGGCGACGTTCTGCCCGCGCACACCCGCGCGCTTGCGGTGCGTCAGGACAATCGCGCCGACCATTGCCACCAGCAGGATGATCCCAGCGGTTTCAAACAGGAACAAATACTTGCTGTAAAGCAGCATGCCGATCTGCTCGATATTGCTGGTGCCCGTAGTAATCGGGGCAGTGCCGTCAGCCGTGCCAAGTTTGATCCCGCCCGCGCCAACCGCGCCCAGACCCAGCATGATCTCGCTCAGCAAGACCGCCGCAAGCAGCAGCCCGAGCGGGAAATTCTTGATGAATCCCGCACGCAATTCGGAAAAATCGATGTCGAGCATCATCACCACAAACAGGAACAGCACCGCCACCGCGCCGACGTAAACGATCACCAGCAGCATCGCGATGAACTCTGCGCCGAGCAACACCATCAGGCCCGCCGCGTTGAAGAACGCCATGATCAGCCACAGCACCGAATGCACCGGATTGCGCGACATGATGGTGAGCACCGCCGAGGCGATCACCAGCGACGCGAACAGGTAAAAAGCGAAGACCTGAATCATGGCGTTCTTCAATGCCGCGGGCCTCATGGTGCTGGTGGGCGCAGAGTTCATCGCGATGCTGCTGGTGATCGTTTACGTCGGTGCGGTTGCGGTGCTGTTCCTGTTCGTGGTGATGATGCTCGACATCGATTTTACCGCATTGCGGGCTGGTTTCATCAAGAATTTCCCGCTGGGTATTCTGCTGGCGATGGTGCTGCTCGGTGAGCTGGTGTTCGGCATCGGCGCGCAGCAAGCCGGCGCACTCAAACTCGGGACGCCCGACGGAACTGCGGTAACTGCGGCCGGAGCGAGCAACACCGAAGCCATCGGCGCGCTGCTTTATGGCCGCTACCTGTTCCTGTTCGAGGCGGCGGGGATCATCCTGCTGGTTGCGATGATTGGCGCAATTGTGCTGACCCACCGCGAGCGCGGCGGCACCCGCGGCCAAAATATCTCGTCGCAGGTCCAGCGCCGGCCGCAGGATGCGACGCGCAATGTGAAGCCAGAAGTTGGCGCCGGGGTGCAGCTATGATCGGCATCGAGCATTACGTCGTCGTCAGCTCGATCCTGTTCGTGCTCGGCGTGCTCGGCATCTTCCTCAATCGCAAGAACGTCATCATCATCCTGATGGCGATCGAGTTGATCCTGCTGGCAGTGAACATAAACCTTGTCGCCTTCAGCGCCTTTCTGGGCGATCTGACTGGGCAGATTTTCGCCATGTTCGTGCTGACCGTGGCAGCGGGGGAGGCGGCGATCGGCCTGGCGATCCTGGTGATCTATTTCCGCGGGCGCGGCACAATTGCGGTTGATGATGTCAACCGGATGAAGGGATAAGTCTTTTGAACTCGATCCTTTTCATCGTATTCCTGCCGCTTGCTGCTGCGATCGTCGGCGGTCTTGGCAATCGGATGCTCGGCAATACCGTGGTCAAGCTGTTGACCACCGGTGCGCTGTTCATCGCCTGCGGATTGAGCTGGCCGATCTTCCTGTCATTCGTGGCTGGCACTGCGCAGCCGAGCGTCACTCCGGTGCTGCACTGGGTGCAATCGGGCAATTTGCGCTTCGATTGGGCGCTGAGCGTCGATGCGCTGACCTCGGTGATGCTGGTGGTGGTCACTACCGTATCCGCGCTCGTCCACCTTTATAGCTGGGGCTATATGGAGGAAGACCCGGATCAGCCGCGGTTCTTCGCTTACCTCAGCCTGTTCACCTTCGCTATGCTGATGCTGGTTACCGCCGACAACCTGGTCCAGATGTTCTTTGGCTGGGAAGGGGTGGGCCTCGCGTCCTATTTGCTGATCGGGTTCTGGTTCAGGAAACCCAGCGCCAGCGCCGCCGCGATCAAGGCCTTCGTGGTCAACCGGGTGGGCGATCTTGGCTTCATGCTAGGGATTTTCGGAACGTATCTGGTGTTCGGCACTGTCTCGATCCCGGAAATTCTGGAAGCTGCGCCCGGCATGGCCGGATCGACCATCAGCTTCATCGGTTATCGCTTCGACACGATGACCATACTTTGCATCCTGCTGTTCATCGGCGCGATGGGCAAATCGGCGCAGCTTGGCCTCCACACCTGGTTGCCCGACGCGATGGAAGGGCCGACCCCGGTTTCCGCGCTGATCCACGCTGCGACGATGGTGACGGCAGGCGTGTTCATGGTCTGCCGCCTGTCACCAATGTTCCAGACCAGCCCAACGGCGTTGGCCGTTGTGACATTCATCGGCGCTGCGACCTGCTTCTTTGCTGCAACGGTTGGCACCTCGCAGTGGGATATCAAGCGGGTGATCGCCTATTCGACCTGTTCGCAGCTGGGTTATATGTTCTTTGCTGCGGGCGTTGGTGCCTATGGCGCGGCGATGTTCCATCTGTTCACCCATGCCTTCTTCAAGGCGCTGCTGTTCCTTGGGGCAGGGTCGGTGATCCATGCCATGCACCACGAGCAGGATATGCGGCACTATGGGGCCTTGCGTAAGCAGATCCCGTTTACCTTCTGGGCAATGCTGGCAGGAACGCTGGCTATTACCGGAGTCGGGATCGTGGGCGTATTCGGTTTCGCCGGGTTCTATTCCAAGGATTCTGTCCTTGAGGCGGCCTATGCTGGCGGGACCGAAATGGGGACATTTGCGTTCTACGTCGGCATTTTCGCCGCATTGCTGACCAGTTTCTACAGCTGGCGGCTGATGTTCCTGACCTTCTGGGGCAAACCCCGCTGGTCCTCGTCAGAGCATATCCAGCATGCGGTCCATGACGATCACCACCCTGGCGACCACGGCCATGGTGATCATGCCCATCATGACGATGGAACCGCCGGTTATCACCCGCACGAAAGCCCGCTGTCGATGCTGGTGCCACTTGGGGTGCTGAGCCTGGGTGCGGTGTTTGCGGGGTTCATCTTCCACGAAGCCTTCATCAATGAAGCAGACTTCTGGAAGGGCAGTATTTTCTATGACGAGCATCTGATCCACGCGATGCACGAGGTGCCGCTGTGGGTGAAATGGGCGCCGTTCGCAGTGATGCTGACCGGACTGCTGATTGCCTGGTACGCCTATATTCGCAATCCGCGCTTCCCGGCGCTGTTCGTCGAGCAGTTTACGGTGCTGCACCGGTTCCTCTACAACAAATGGTATTTCGACGAGCTCTATGACCTGATCTTCGTCCGGCCAGCCTTCTGGATCGGACGCCTGTTCTGGAAGCGCGGCGATGTTGGCATCATTGACCGGTTTGGACCGGACGGCGCAGCCAGGCTGGTCGCGCTTGGCTCGGGCTTCGCGCAGCGGGTCCAGTCGGGCTATCTCTACAGCTATGCGCTGTTCATGCTGCTCGGCCTAGTCGCGGCAATCAGCTGGGTGATGGTGCGCTAGTATGAACGGCTTTCCCATCCTGTCGTTGATGCTCGTTGTGCCGCTGATCGGCGCAGTGTTTTGTCTGTTCGCTGAGGCAAAGACGGCTCGAATGATTGCGCTGGCGGCTACGCTGGCCGATTTCGCGCTCGGCATATTGCTGTGGGCCAACTACGATATAGGTGGTGCGCAGTGGCAATTTACCGAGCATCTACCTCTGTTCGCCGGGTTCAACTGGGCGCTGGGGATCGATGGCATCGCGCTGATGCTGATCATGCTCTCGGTGTTCCTGATGCCGATCTGTATCGGTGCAAGCTGGACCTCGATCGACAAGCGCGTTGGCGAATACATGGCCGCGTTCTTGCTGATGGAAACGCTGATGATCGGCGTGTTCACCGCGCAGGATATGTTCCTGTTCTATATTTTCTTCGAGGCAGGCCTGATCCCGATGTATCTGATCATCGGCATCTGGGGCGGGGCAGACCGAATTTACGCCAGCTACAAATTCTTCCTCTACACGCTGCTCGGCTCGGTGCTGATGCTGATCGCGATGCTGTGGATGGTGAACGAGTCCGGTACCACCGATATCCCGACGCTGATGAACTATGACTTCGCGCCTGACGCGCAGAAATGGCTGTGGCTGGCGTTCTTTGCCAGCTTTGCGGTCAAGATGCCGATGTGGCCGGTTCACACATGGCTACCCGACGCGCACGTTCAGGCGCCGACCGCAGGCTCGGTGATTCTGGCCGGCGTCCTTCTAAAAATGGGCGGATATGGCTTCATCCGGTTCTCGCTTCCGATGTTCCCCGAAGCGTCGGCGCAATTTGCCTGGCTGATCTTCGCGCTGTCGATGATCGCAGTGATCTACACCTCGCTGGTGGCGCTGGTGCAGGACGACATGAAAAAGCTGATCGCCTATTCAAGCGTCGCTCACATGGGGATTGTCACCGTCGGGCTGTTTGCCTTCAACGTGCAGGGGCTTGAAGGGACGATGATCGTCATGCTCAGCCACGGGCTGGTTGCGGGGGCGCTGTTCCTTGGCGTGGGCGTGATCTACGACCGGCTGCACACCCGCGAGATTATCCGATACGGGGGCCTTTCGATCAACATGCCGCAATATGCGCTGTTCTTCATGCTGTTCACCATGGCCTCGGTCGGCCTGCCTGGCACTAGTGGCTTTGTCGGAGAATTCCTCAGCCTGGCCGGGATTTACCAGGTTAGCAGCTGGGTGACGCTGGTCTGCACCACGGGGATCATCCTCGGCGCGGCCTATATGCTCTATCTGTACGCGCGGGTATTCTTCGGCGTTCAGAAAAATGCCGATGCCGCCGCCATGCCCGATCTTGACCGCCGCGAATGGTCGATGATGGCCGCGCTCGCCGCCGTGGTTTTGTGGATGGGGGTCTATCCCGAAAGCTTCCTCGCCCCGATGCGTAGCGATATCGCTGCACTCGATGCCCGGATTGCGCGGTCAAGGCCGGAAGGCGACGCTAGATTAAAACTGGGAGAGCCCAAGAAAATCGAAGCTGCTGCACAAGAGGGGGCGCACTAATGGATTGGGGCCATTCACTTCGCCTCGTCGCGCCCGAGGAATTGCTCAGCATTGCGGGTCTCGTCTTGTTGCTGGTTGCAGCTTGGGCAGGTGACAAGGCTGCTCGTGCGATCAGCATTGCCTCGGTGGCAGTGCTGGCTGCATGCGCCTTCCTCGTCGCGCCCGCGCTATGCAATGGCGCGATGGGACCGGAAACCTCGGCCTTCTTCGGTCAGTACCGAGCCGACGCTTTCTCAAGCTTTGCCAAGCTGCTGATCTATGCCGCGGCCGGCGCCGCGCTGATTGTAGCTCCTGCGTTCTTTGACCGGGTTAAGGCAATGCGCAGCGAATATCCGGTCCTGATCCTGTTCGCCGCGCTGGGCATGGGGATGATGGTTTCGGCCACCGACCTGATTACGCTCTATATCGGTCTCGAGCTTAACTCGCTCGCCGCCTATGTGCTTGCCGCATTTCTGCGCAACGACGAGCGTTCGGCCGAAGCTGGCCTCAAGTATTTCGTGCTTGGCGCGCTGGCCAGCGGCATCCTGCTATTTGGGATGAGCCTGACCTATGGCTTTACCGGAACCACCAGCTTTGCCGGGATTAATCAGGCGCTCGAATCCGGGCTTTCGCAGGGTGCGTTGTTCGGCATCGTCTTCATGCTGGCGGGCCTTGCTTTCAAGATAAGCGCAGTGCCGTTCCACATGTGGACGCCCGACGTTTATGAAGGCGCGCCGACCCCGGTTACCATGTTCTTTGCCTCCGCGCCCAAGGTGGCGGCGCTGGCGCTGACCATGCGGGTTACGCTGGTCGCGTTCGCCGGGCAGGCGGCAGCTTGGCAACAGATCGTGATCTTCGCAGCGCTGGCCTCGATCGTGGTTGGCGCTCTGGGTGCGATCGGACAGAAGAACATCAAACGCCTGTTGGCCTATTCCTCGATCAACAACGTTGGATTCATCCTGATCGGTTTGGCTGCTGCAACGCCGCAGGGCGCGGCAGCGATGCTGGTTTATCTGGCGATCTATGTTGCGATGACTGTCGGCGGATTCGTCGCAGTGCTGATGCTCAAGGATGCGGACGGCGCGCCGGTCGAGGATATTGCCGATCTTGCCGGGCTGTCACAGCACCGCAAGGTGCTCGCCGCTTGCCTTGCCATGATCATGTTCAGCCTGGCAGGAATTCCGCCGCTGTTCGGTTTCTGGGGCAAGTTCGTGGTGTTCCAGGCGGCAGTCCAGGCTGGCCTTGTTCTGCTGGCCGCGATTGGCATCGCCGCCTCGGTGATTGGTGCCTATTACTATCTCAAAGTGGTCAAAATCATGTATTTTGACGAGCCGGCGAACAAGATTGTTGGTCGCAGCGATTGGGCGCATCAGGCACTGCTGGGGATTTCAGCGCTATTCATTTCGCCGCTGGGCTATTTTCTGACCAAGCCATTGGGTGAATTGGCCGAAGCAGCGGCGATTGCTCTGTCCAACTTTGCCTGAAATTCCCGGTTTGATTGAAATTGTCCATCTCACCGGATCGACCAACGCCGATCTCTTGACCCGGCTTGCCGCGGACGAGCAGATTGCTGAGGGCTTCTGGCTGATCGCTAACCGGCAAAGCGCCGGGCGGGGACGGCAAGGCCGCGAATGGTTCGATGGTGCGGGCAATTTCATGGGTTCGACACCCGTCCATCTTGGCCCCGGCGATCCACCGGCCGGAACTTTAGCCTTGCTGGCGGGGCTGGCAGTTCATGAAGTAGTGACCAACCGCCTTGCCGCGCCGCAACGTGCGGTACTCAAATGGCCCAATGATGTGATGATCGGATCAGCCAAGCTGGCAGGTATTTTGCTGGAACGGGTACGCGACGCGGTGATCATCGGCATCGGCGTCAATCTTGCCGCAGCCCCGCAGATGCCCGATCGCGCGACCATCGCGCTGAGCGACTTTGGACCTGCCCCGGACCGGGATCAATTCGCCGCCGATCTGGCGCGACAGTTCGGGGCCGAACTGGAGCGTTGGCGGAGCTATGGGCTGGGGCCGGTGATCGCCCGCTGGCTCGCCGCCGGGCACGCGATCGGCACGCCGCTCGAAGTCGGCGAGCCGAACGAGCAAAAATTGGCGGGGACATTCGCGGGTCTTACTGAAGACGGCGCCTTGCTGCTTCGCTTGGCGGACGGAACGTGCCATGGCATCCACGCGGGCGAAGTGCGCCTTCAAGATACTAACTGAACCGGAACCAAGATCATGCTCCTCGCCATCGATGTCGGGAACACCAATGTCGTTTTTGCGCTGTTCGATGACCTCACCATCAAGGCGCGTTGGCGTATTGCGACCGATCCGCGCCGGACGGGTGACGAATACGCGGTATGGCTGATGCAATTGCTGGTGATCGAAGGCTTCAAGCGCGAGGATGTCAGCCGGACCATTATCGCGACCGTGGTGCCGCGCGCGCTTCACAATCTTACCGTTCTGGTCTCGAAATATTTCGGGCATGAGCCCCTTGTCGCCGGCATCGCACCAGCCGATTACGCGATCGATATCGATGTCGATGAGCCGCGCTCGCTGGGAGCAGATCGCGCGGTCAATACAATCGCGGCGCATGCCAGATATCCCGGCGATCTGATCGTAGTGGATTTCGGGACGGCAACCACTTTCGACGCGGTTGATTTCAACGGTGCCTACAAGGGCGGGATTATCGCCCCCGGCATCAATTTGTCGCTCGACGCGCTGGTTGGCAACACCGCCAAACTGCCGCGAATTGCGATTGAGGCCCCGCGCAACAAAAGCGTGATCGGGCGCAATACCGAGGATCAGATGTTGATAGGCGTTTTCTGGGGTTATGTCGCGATGATGGAGGGGCTCATCGCTCGCATGCGGGCAGAGATCGGCCGCCCGGCCAAGGTCGTTGCGACTGGCGGGCTGGCCGTGCTGTTCCACGAACACACCGATATCTTCGATGCAGTCGATAATGATCTGACTCTGGATGGCCTGGCATTGCTCGCGCAGCGGGCGGCGACACGGTGAACAAATCCCAGAAGCCCGGCAAGGAACTCCTGTTTTGCGCGCTTGGTGGCTCCGGCGAGATTGGCATGAACGTCAATCTTTATGGCTGCGACGGCAAATGGCTGATGGTCGATCTGGGGATGACCTTCAGCGGCAACGAATACCCCGGAGTTGATCTGGTTTTCGCCGATCTTGATTTCATCGAAGAACGAGCCAAGGATCTCATCGGCATCGTACTGACCCATGCCCATGAAGATCACATCGGCGCAGTCCCCTATTTCGTGCAGGAACTGGGCGTGCCGATGTATGCCACGCCGTTCACTGCGCGCCAGGTGCAAAACAAGCTGGACGAGGCGGGGATAACCAAGGAGGTCAAACTCAAGGTAATCGATCACCTTGACCGCTTTCAGCTTGGCCCGTTCGGCATTCGTTATGTCCCGCTCGCCCATTCGATTGCCGAGGGCAATGCCCTGCTGATCGACACGCCCTATGGCAACATATTCCATACGGGCGACTGGAAGCTTGATGCCGAACCACTGATCGGTGTTCCGGCAACGCAGGAAGAGCTGACCGCGATTGGCGATGATGGTGTGCTCGCACTGGTTTGCGATTCGACCAATGTGTTCAACCCCGAAGCTTCGGGATCGGAAGGCGATGTCTATCGCGGGCTGCTGGAGGAAGTAGCCAAACACAAAAATCGCCGCGTGCTGGTTACCACCTTTGCCTCCAATGTCGCGCGGTTGCAGACGCTGGGTAACGTCGCGCGGGAATGCGGGCGCAAGCTTTGCGTTGCGGGACGCTCGCTTGATCGGATCATTAAGACCGGGAAGGCCAGCGGTTACCTCAAGGACTTGCCAGACATCGTCGATTTCGACACCGCAATGGCCCTGCCGCGCGGCAAGGTGCTGATCATGGCGACCGGCGGGCAGGGCGAGGACCGTGCGGCGCTGTCGCGGATTTCGCAGCATAACCATCAGATCAAGCTGGAAGCCGGCGACGTTGTGCTGTTCTCCAGCCGCCAGATACCCGGCAATGAAATTGCGATCGGCCGAATCCAGAACCGTCTGGCTTTGCAGGACATCAAGATCGTCACTGACCGGCAGAGCTATATCCATGTTTCCGGCCATCCGGGCCGGCCGGAACTTGAGGCGCTTTACGGGTGGATCAGGCCCGAAATCCTGGTGCCGGTGCACGGCGAAATCCGTCACATGAAAGAGCAGGCGCGGCTTGGGGCTGGCTGCGGCATTCCCATCAATCTGTTCCAGAAAAACGGCGATCTCGTTCGCCTGGCGCCGGGCAAGCCAGGCAAGATAACCGAGGTGCGCAACGGCCGGTTGCTGCTCGATGGGGATGTCATCATTCCTGCCGATGGTGAAGCTATGGTGATGCGGCGGCGTCTGGCGCAGAATGGCATGGTAATCGTAGCGCTGGATGGGCGCGGCGGGGCGCAGGTGGCCGGGATTGGGCTGCCGCTGGATGAAGATTACGACGGCTTTGTTACCGAAGCCGAAAGTGATGTGGTGACCGCGCTCGCCAAGCTGAAAGCAGCGGATCGTGAGGACCGCTCGCTGGTAATAGAGGCTGCGCGCTTGGCTGCCCGGCGCGCAGCGGCACGCTGGTCGGGCAAGAAGCCCCAGGTTCAGGTGATGTTGGCGCAGGATTGAACTATGAACTGGACTTCAGTGATTGCAATCTATTCGCTGTTCTGGGTGCTGTGCGCATTTGTCGTCATGCCATTCGGAGTGCGAACGCATGACGAGGCTGGTCTCGACAAAATCCCGGGCCAGGCAGACAGCGCGCCGGCAAACTTTCGCCCCCGCCTGATAGTCTTGCGCGCAACGCTGCTATCGCTCGCGCTGTTCGGGTTGTTTTACGCTAATTACGTCAATGGCTGGCTGGGCCCGAAGGCCTTCGACTTGATCGGCGGCCCGCCCAATGCAGACGGGTCGACCAAAAACCCTTCGCCCTAGTTGCGCAGGCGCTCGATAGCCTGAGCCAGCGCCACGTAGAGCTTGCCCATATCGGACGAGAGCAGCGTCACCCCCAGGGCATGGCCATCGCGGGTCGAAAGCAATTGGCGCAGCATACCCTCGAAATCGTGGATATAGCGGCTCACGTGATCCCGAAATTCGCCATCTTTCTCATAGATCTGGGCTACTGCTTTGGCCTCTGAGGCATCGAGCAGGCGGACAGCGCGGCGGGTGAATACACCGCGGTCTCCGCGAAGATAGGATGCCCAGGCGGTGTCGGTTACTTCACTCGACATGGTCTTGGCGATGTCAATCGCGTTGGAGTTCAGTGATTCGGTGATCAGCGCGACGCGCCGGGCGAAGTCATTGTCGACCTGTTCCTCGGCTCGCTCGCGGGCATGGGCAACCCGGCTTTCAAGATTTGCCGCCAGTTCGTTGACCTTGCCCAACTGGTCTCGCAGCTGAATCGCAGCCTCCCGGCTGACGCCGGCAGCATGCGCCGATGCCTGCTCAAGTTGGCCGACTGCTTCTGCGGTACGGACACGCATGGCTTTTTCGATCGCCGCGCCGCTTTCCTCACCTAGCCGTTCGGCCAGGGCCTGCACCGATGCAGCGCTCATCTGTTCGATGCTCATTACCGCCTCGCGGGCCGAGCCGGTCAACGCTTCGATTGCGCTGCGCAATTCTGCCTGCGAACGTTCAGCTAGTGCCGCGCTTTCCCCTTGCGCCTGCACAAGCGACTGGCGGATGTCATTGAGCGAAGCGGCGTGTGAAGTCGCTTGCTTGTCCAATCCGGCATGAAGGCTATCGAGCTCGCCCATCGTGGAGACAAGTTCACTATGGGCTGAGATTACATAGTTCGACAATGCCTCGCCGCGTCCCGTCGCGTCGGCTACGGTATCGCGCAGCGCCAACGCGCGGGTTTCCAGTTCCGCCAGCCTGCCTTCACTCACCGTCATTGCTGCCGGCAGGTCCGCGTTGCTGTGTTTCACACTGGCCTGGATCAGTTCGAGCAGGCGGACGCTGCTATCCGTCAGCTCGGCAATCGACGTGTCCGTTCCCGCTAGCGCCTGCCGGCTGGCATTCAGCCGATCGGCCAGCGTGGTCAGGCTGGCGGAAATCTTTGTTTCGGCTTCGCTGCCATGCGCCGCGATAAGTCCCATCCGCTCGGCAAAACTGACCAGCTGGGCGGAAATGGTTTCGCTGTGGGTGATTAAGTGGCGCGACAGATCTTCCTGCTCGGCCCGGCGAGACAAGATTTCCTGGTCAAGTTTGGCCAGCTGATCGCTGACGCGGAGCATGAATTTCTCATTGCTGCTTTCGGAATCGAGCTGCCGCCGCTCAACCTCCTCGTCAAACAGCCGGTTACGTTCCAGAAGCCGGGCATCAATCTCTTCGGCTTCGCGCGAAAGCGCGGTCAGGCGGTTCTTGGCCGATTCCATTGCTTTCCCGTCGATTACGCCGACTTGCTCAATCGCTGTAGTAAGATCAGTTTCAAGCTGAACCACAGCGCGGCGCCAGGCATCGAGCGCCTGACTTTCGCCATCGCGAAGCGCGCGAGTGACTGCAGCACCCTCGTCACGCACTGCAGCCAGCCGCGCGCGGAGCGATGTCAGGCTTTCGGCCTCATGCCCATCAAGAGTCTGGCGGACCTGTCCTAGTTCTTCGACCAATGCTGATGCGCGGGTGCGGATCGTAGCGAGGGCTTCCACCTCAGCGCTATCAAGCTGCGTCCGGAATTCTGTGCCGCGTTCGGTCAGCTCGGCAAAGCGGGCCGTCGTTATTTCGTCCAGCTGATCGGTCTGGCGCGTAAATTCTCCCAACGCCTGATCGATCGTCACCCGCAGTGCCAAAACCTGACGTTCGCTGGCCTGGCCAAAATCGTTCAACCGGTTGAATCCGGCAATAAGATCATCAAGTTGGCTGTAGGCCGTCCGGCCCGCATTGGCGATATTGTTGGTGACGTCCTTGGCTGAACTGGCAATCACGGGCAGCTGGCCGCGCAGCTTTTCCATATTGTCGAGTGCACTGGCGCTGACGTTGCCGATCGTGGACAAGCGGGCGCCATTGTCCTTGATCAGCCCGTCAAGCTTATCGGCGTGCTGCGAAAGCCGCTCGGTCGCCACGCGGCCAAGCGAATCCAGATCACGGGCCTGCGCTGCGATGAACTCGCGCGCGAGGCTGAGTTCACGGTTCATGGCGACAAGCCTGCTCTCCAGCCTGCTGGATTCATCCCCCAAAAGCCGGGCGGCATCACCAAATCGCTTGGCTTCGCGGGTGCTGCTGCGCATCGCCAGCAGCCAGGCGACGCAAACCAGAAGGACCGGCATCGACCAATCACCGATCCAGTCCAACCATTGACCAACGGTGCCTCCCGCCAGGATCGCACTTCGGTTTACCCAGCCAAACAGCCCTGACCAAGCCAGGATGGTCCCGAATGCCATGGTTGGCAGCAGAGTTGCTGCCCAGTCTCGACGAGGCGCAGGCGGGTCGTCCGCCCACTCGTCAGCTGACTCCGTCGGAACTTCAAATTCCTCGGACAGCAATATTTCATCAGGCGCCGTTTCCTGCGCACCCGAACCGATAGCGACAATGCGCGTTTCCCCACTCATGACGTCTAGATACCACGGATTGCCCGCAGATAAACCCCGTCTTAACCAAATCGGCTTAGGACGGGCGGCATGGCATATGAAGCAGGAGATCTGGACGCGACCCTGGCCGCCGCGGCGGGCGAAGATGCGGCACTTTTTGCAGAGCTGCGGGTTGCCTTCATCGAGAGCCTGTCACGCCAGATCGACCTGCTGCGCCGCTCGCGCTGCGACGGTAACTGGCAGATGTCGGCAATGCGTCTGAAGGGCCTGGCCGCGAGTTTTCATGCCGATAATCTCGTGGTTCTGGCCGACGAGGCACTTTGCGCCGCTCCGGGTGAACCGACCGTAATTCGCCGCTTGCAAGCCTTTCTGGATGAATTCAAGGCTGCCTGATCAAGCACCTGACTGAACCGGCTCTTGGCACCGCCCCGCCAGTGCTCTAGAACAAACTTCCAATCCCGAAAATGCGCGGAGATAAACGCTGCGGGTCGCACTTTTGACCATGACCGAACCAGCTGCCAATGGCAGCCACACTCCGCGTGCATTTCTTCGCATCGGCGGAATGTCGCTTGCTCGCCAGCAACTAGGGCTGGCGCTGGCTTTGCGCTGCGAAAAGATCGTCTGCATCGCGCGCGAGATGCTGCCGGACCTCATTAAATTGCAGCATGTTGCGGAGAAAGCGGGCGTCCAGTTTCACGTCATTTCCGGGCCCCGGGCGCTGATCGGACTGGTTACGGTTGCTGATGAGGTGTTCGTGCTCGGCGATGGCTTGTTTGCGTCAGTCAGCGAAGCAACCGCCGCTCTGGAGAAGGGTCAGGCAGTTCTGGTCCAACCGATCGAGCAGGGGCTTGCGAGCGGATTTGAGCGGATCGACCTTAACCATGCCAGCGCCGCAGCAATGCGAATTCCGGGCCGCCTGGTCGAGCGGCTGTCCGAACTTCCCAACGATTGCGATG
Organism: Novosphingobium sp.; assembly: GCA_046590275.1. Taxonomy (GTDB): domain Bacteria; phylum Pseudomonadota; class Alphaproteobacteria; order Sphingomonadales; family Sphingomonadaceae; genus Novosphingobium. Next base: position 65,319 of record JBKJTN010000064.1, on the reverse strand, counting down.
CCACCTCGGCGCTTCAACGGATTGCGTTGCAGGCAGGAGTCAACCAGCGCAATGTTGCCGCGACAAACAGCGAGGGCGCGTTCTGGACTCTGGTTCGCAGTGAGGACGAGGCGCACGCGCTGGAACCACAGTGGATTCGTCAGCGCACCCACGATGAAGGCGTGCCAAGCCCGGGACACGGGTTGGCGCTGCTAGGGGTGCGTGCTTTTGGGCCGAGCTTGCTTCACGCCGGAAGCGGAGCGGGGATTGTTGGTGTGGCCGCGCTGGTGCTTGGGCTAATGGGGCTGGGTGCGGGCTGGTTCGGCCTGGTCCCGTTCGGACTTGGCTTGTGCGGGCTTGGCTGGATAGTGAGCGAGGCGGCGGCGCTGCTTGCCCGGATCGAGAGCGATGCGCTCGACAAACGCTCCGGCGGAATGACCCGCCAATCGCTGTTTGACTGGTTGCTTGATGGGGTGATTGTCATTCTGGCGGGTTGGGGATCGGTCGTGAACGCGGGCCTGCCTGACCCGGACCGCATGTTCCCGCCATTGATGCTGATTGCATTGTTGCGGATTATCCCCAAGGCAATCGGCGGCCGACGGACCTCGTGGCTCAAGGATCGCGCCTTGCTGTGTCTGGCATTGGCCGGCGTGACGATAGCCGGGGTCGGTAGTGAGGCGATCCACATTGCTGCGCTGGGCCTTGCAATCGCGAGCATTTTGATCCCCCGCGAGGAATTGAGGATAACACGACCTTAACCAAAACGCGCTATGGCTCGGCAATGATGCAGAATGCTGCCCACGTGATTGCCGATGTTCCGGTTGAAGAAATACTGCGTGGCGAGTTGTCGCGTTGCGATGCTGTGGTCAGCACAATAGCACCAATCCTGCGCCAACTTCTGGCCAATGACGACAATTCGGTATTCAGCGACGAGATCGTTGCCTGCGTTCGCGGGATGATCAGAAGTGTCGCTGTCCAACTGCTTGATGAACTCGCCGCTGCATCAGAAGAACCCGAGGTACGCGAGCACTTGGCCGCGGCAATCGATGCTCTGATCAGCGGATTTGTGGCGAATAACGCATTCCTGAACCACACCCATGCCCTGGCCCTTGAATGGCAACTGACCGAGCGACTGCAGGCCCGTCTGGCGCTTGATCCGGTGCTTTCGCCGCTCGTGCAGGCGTTGATCGCCTCGACTGAGCCTGGCATGGCTGGACTTGCCATGAAATTGCTGGCGGCGCAGGCGCGCTTTGCCCAATCGCAGCGGCGGATGCAGCTTCCGCTTAACGAGCTGCCCGGCGACCTGCTTCACGCAGCACTCGTGGCCATGCGCCATTTCGCCAGCGAGGATGAGCTTGCCCAAAGCCAGGCTGCGTCGGCCGAGACCGTGATCCGCGCCAGGTTCGATGAAGGCCGCAGTCGCCTTGGTCTGATTTCGCGGATGGTGACCGGGCTGGGCGGCGGCGCGACTGCCGCGCTTTCGGTCACGCATGCCGGAGTCGGGACTTTCCTCACCGCTCTTGCCCTGGCGTCAGGCCAGGATCGCGATATGGCTGTGCTGGCGACCAACGATGGGCAGAGGACGCGGTTTGCCCTGGCGCTGCGCGCGTCCGGGCTGAAACCGACCTCGGTCGAAGAGCAATTTGCCGCGATCCATCCCGATGCGTCACTTCCCGCTGGAATTGAACAGCTTAGCGCAGACCACGCAGCGGCGTTGATGAGCCGTTCCTCTGCCTTTCCGGGGAACTGACTGATGAGCGAGAGCGCCGCAGTCCTGGCCCGGGCCACCAGCGATGGTGCTGACCGCTTGATTGCCGCTGACGAACCGCTTGCCGGCTTGCAATTGCGCTGCGGCGGCGAGTTGCCCGGCACAATTGCCATCCCGGCGTTGCTCGAAACCGTGCGCAAGGCGCGTAGTTATGGACTCAAACTCGCCCGCCCGATCAGTGCCAGCGACGGGCAGGACGTGATTACAGCTTGGGTAGAGGTAGAGCCTTTGGCGGCCCCGGAACAAGGCTGCACTATTATCCTGCGCAATTGGCAGGCTGCGCCGCTACCGCCTGAAGATCTCGCAGAAAGCGCTCGCCGCCGCTCAGCGATCGATCGCACCGTCGCGGAATTTTCCGCGCGGCTCGATGCCGGGCAGCGCGTGCTTGCCGCCGAAAGCGACGCTGCCGATCTGGCAGAATTAACCGCAGCGATGCAAGGTGGGATCGGACAACCATGGACCGACTTCGTCCTTATCGAAGGTGATCATCACCGCCAGCCGCTGCATTGGCGTTTGCTCGATGGTGCTGTCGTTCGCGTGGCAGGGTCTGAGCGCAGCTGGCGGGCAACCTTGTTGCCGCAGGAAGTGCCCGGGAGCGAGCCAAACGGGTTCGAACTGCTGCTATGCGCCGATGTGCCTGTGGCGTTTGCCGGTCCGCCAATTGTAAACGGCTTGGCGATGCACCAGCCAAGCAATGCGCCGGGGCTGGTCGGGCGGGAAATGGCGCCGGTTCTGCGCCAGCCGATCGCCCGGATTATCGCCAATGCTGAAACCATCCGGACCCGTCTCGCCGGGCCGCTCGCCGAGGAATACAGCCGCTATGCTGCCGACATCGCGGCGGCAGGACAACATCTGCTCGCACTGGTTGAGGATATCGCCGATCTCGAAGTGGTCGACGCCGAGGATTTTTCGACCGCACCAGACCGGATCGATCTGGCCGATGTGGCCCGCCGCGCTGCCGGTATTCTTGGAGTGCGCGCGGCCGAGCAGGGCATTTCCATCGATGCACCGAAAATTGGCGAGAACTTGCCTGCTATCGCTGAATTCCGCCGCGTATTGCAGGTATTGCTCAATCTGGTGGGCAACGCGATCCGCTATTCACCTGCCAACTCGCAGGTCTGGATCAGGCTGGAGAGCGAAGGGTCCAGATCCCGGGTGATCGTAGCCGATCAAGGGCCGGGGCTCAGTGCAGATCAGCAGGCGCGCGTCTTTGAAAAGTTCGAACGGCTTGGCCGCAGCGACGAAGGCGGATCAGGGCTTGGCCTCTATATCTCGCGGCGTCTGGCGCGCGCGATGGGCGGCGATCTGACGGTGGAAAGCGCGCCAGGTCAGGGCGCGCGTTTCACATTGGAAGTACCGGCCGACTTGCTGGCGTCAGCGCCCGATCCGGCGCGCTAGCACGATCAACAATGCACCTGAGGCCGCAATCAAGGTCCCGTAAAGCACCCATTTCTGTTCTACCAGCATAAAGCTCTCTGGCGGCCACATGATGATGCCCAGACCCTGGAGCGTGAAGAACGAGCCCGCCACCAGCAAAAACGCGCCAAAAATGCTTATGATAGTCCGAAGAAATGGCATTCTTGGCCCTCTCGTGGGTCAGCGCTTGCTGACCGGAACGTAATCGCGCTCGATCGGCCCGGTGTAAAGCTGGCGCGGCCGGCCAATCTTCTGACCGGGATCGGAAATCATTTCGTTCCACTGCGCGACCCAGCCGACGGTCCGGGCCAGCGCGAACAGCGCGGTGAACATGGTAGTCGGGAAACCGATCGCCGAGAGAATGACGCCCGAGTAGAAGTCCACATTGGGGAACAGCTTTTTCTCGACGAAATAGGGGTCGTTGAGCGCCAGTTCCTCAAGCCGCAGGGCAACTTCGAAGACTGGGTTGGTGACCTTGAGCGCATCGAACACCTCGCGCACGGTCTGCTGCATCACGGTCGCGCGCGGATCGTAGTTCTTGTAGACGCGGTGGCCGAAGCCCATCAGGCGGAATGGATCGTTTTTGTCTTTGGCGCGCTCGATATAATGTGGGATGCGATCGGGAGTACCGATCTCATGCAGCATATTGAGCGCCGCCTCATTGGCGCCGCCGTGCGCGGGACCCCACAAACAGGCAATTCCGGCCGCGATGCAGGCGAACGGATTGGCACCCGAGGAACCGGCGAGCCGCACGGTTGAGGTGGATGCGTTCTGTTCGTGATCGGCGTGCAGGATGAAAATCCGGTCCAGCGCCTTTTCGACCACCGGGTTCACCTCATAGGGCTCGGCCGGCACGCCAAAGGTCATCCGCAGGAAATTTCCCGTGTATGACAGGCTGTTGTCGGGATAGACGAAGGGCTGGCCAACCGAGTATTTATAGGCCGCTGCTGCAATCGTCGGCATCTTGGCGATCAACCGGTGCGAGCTGATCTTGCGGTGGGTCGGATCCGAAATATCGGTCGAATCATGGTAGAACGCCGAAAGCGCGCCAGCCACGCCGCACATGATGGCCATCGGATGCGCATCGCGGCGGAAACCGCGATAGAATTGCATCAGCTGTTCGTGCAGCATCGTGTGGCGGCTGATCGTGGTCGAAAAGGTCTTGAGTTCAGGCCCGGACGGCAGCTCTCCATTGAGCAGCAGATAGCTGACTTCCATGAAGCTGGAACTTTCGGCCAGCTGCCCGATCGGATAGCCGCGGTGCAGCAAAACGCCCTCGTCACCGTCGATATAGGTCAGCGCGCTTTCGCACGAGGCCGTCGAGGTAAAACCCGGATCATAGGTGAACATGCCGGTCTGAGCATAGAGTTTGCGGATATCGATTACATCCGGCCCGACACTGCCCGACAGCACCGGGAATTCGTGGTTCGAACCATCAGCGCCCAACTTAACTGACTCAGTCACCTTAACCTACTCCTCAAACCTGTTGCACGACGGCTGCGGGGTCAGCCTGGTCAGCAAGCCGTGCCAAACTCTCGTCCCGCCCGAGCAGAACCAATACATCGAATATACCCGGGGAAGTTGTTTGACCCGTTAGCGCGGCCCTAAGGGGTTGCGCAAGCTTGCCGAGCCCCAAACCAAGCTCCTCCGCCATCGCCTTGAGACTGGCTTCCAGCCCCTCGGTTGTCCAGTTATTTTCCGCGGCAATCCGCTGCTGCATCTGCACCAGCAGCGCGCGCGCTTCGTCGGTCAGCAGCGCCTCAGCCTTTGGTTCGATCGTCAGCGGCCGCTGTGCGAACAGGAAGGCTGCATTGTTCGCCAATTCCTGCAAATCCTTTGCCCGAACCTTCAATACAGGCATCGCCTCTTCAAGCAGCGGCAGATCGACAGTGCCGGTAACATGCGGCGCCACCAGCGCGGCGAGGCGGGCATCGTCTGCTTCACGGATGTAATGGCCGTTGAGGTTTTGCAGCTTGGCCAGATCGAACCGCGACGGCGATTTGCCGACATCCTTGATATCGAACCATTCGATCGCCTGTTCGCGGCTGATAATCTCATCATCGCCGTGACCCCAGCCAAGGCGAAGAAGATAGTTGAACAGCGCTTCGGGCAGGATCCCCAAATCGTCGCGATAGGCGTCAACGCCGGTGGCTCCGTGGCGCTTTGACAGTTTTGCGCCGTCGGCACCGTTGATTAGCGGCACGTGGGCATAAAACGGCTCCTCCCAGCCCATGCCGCTGATCACCACAAGCTGCCGGAAGGCGTTGTTGAGGTGATCGTCGCCGCGGATCACGTGGGTTACGCCCATATCGTGATCGTCAACCACCACTGCCAGCATATAGGTAGGGGTCCCGTCCGAGCGGAGCAGCACAAAATCGTCGATCTCGGCGTTATTCACCGTGACGCGGCCCTGGACCAGATCGTCGATCACTGTCTCGCCTTCGCGCGGCGCCTTGATCCGAACCACATAGGGCGCATCGCTCGGCCAGCTGGACGGCGCGGCATCGCGCCATTCACTGGCGATGCGAAACGGGCGGCGCTCGGCCTGGGCTGCGGCTCGGCGGCTCGCCAGCTCTTCCGACGACAAATAGCAGCGATAGGCATGGCCGGCCTCAAGCAGCGTATGCGCCACCTCGGTATGACGGGCAGATCGCTCAAACTGGAATGTCGCTGGCTGATCGCCGCCAAGACCGAGCCAATCAAGCCCATCGAAGATCGCCGCGATAGCTGGCTGCGTCGAGCGGGCGCGATCAGTATCTTCGATCCGCAGCAAATATGTGCCGCCGTGGTGACGGGCGTAGAGCCAGTTGAACAAAGCGGTCCGGGCGCCGCCGATATGCAGGTAGCCGGTGGGTGAAGGCGCAAAGCGCGTGACAACGCGGGCGCCCGCTGTAGGGGCCTCGCTAGTCGCACTTGCCATCATCGCTTCCTTCCTGTCTCTTGGGGCCATGGCAAGCGAGCCCCAAGCTTCCCGCGCTGATGGGGTTTTCGTGCCGATGGGCAATGCTGCCCCGGACGGCGCTGCACTGCAACAAAGCCATTGGCGCAAGCGCGTGAACTTGTCCAGCAGGCTCGCCAGCATGCTCAAGACTCTCGTCAGCGCACTGAAGACTGGCGAGCATTTGCTTGAAACGGCTGGATTTGATCGCGCTCCGTGGCTGGCGGTGGGGTTTGCCGGCGGGATCGCGGCATGGTTCGCGCTGGCGAATCCGTGGCAGTGGCTCGCCCTGATCGCCACCTGCATGGCTGCATTGGTGGGTGCATTGGCTGGATTGCGCGAGGATGGCCGCTTTCCCTATACTCGCCAAGCGGCCGCGACACTTGCATTGATGATCGCGGCGGGCTGCGGCCTAGTTTGGACCAAATCCGCAATGGTCGGCACGCCGGCGATCACAAGGCCGATGGTCGAATTGATCAGCGGGACTGTGGTGAAACGCGAGGAACAGCCAGCGCTGGCGCGAATCCGGTTGACGCTTGTGATCCGCGAGCCGGAGACGGCCCGGGCGATCCGGGTGCGCCTTAACTTGCCCGTTGCCCAGGACCAGCCCGGAATTGCCGAAGGAGCATCCGTTCGACTGCGCGCCCGGCTGATGCCGCCCGCACCGCCGATGCTGCCCGGTGGCTATGATTTTGCCCGGACTTCGTGGTTCACCGGCCTTGCCGCAACGGGAACGGTGTTGGGCAAGGTCACGGTGGTCCGCGCCGCGGATCAGCAAGGCTGGCTGCGTGCATTGCAGCGATCACTTTCCCGGCATGTCCGATCGCGGCTGGATGGATCACCCGGAACGATCGCAGCCGCGTTTGCCAGCGGGGATCGCGGCGCGATTGAACCAGCGGACGATACAGCGATGCGCGATGCCGGGCTCACGCATCTGCTTTCGATCAGCGGACTTCACGTCAGCGCGCTGGTCGCGGCGGTCTATATACTGGCGATCCGACTGCTTGCCTTGTGGCCATGGTTGGCGCTGCGCGTCCGTCTGCCCCTGGTTGCAGCCGGGGCGGGAGCACTTGGCGGGATAGCGTACACCTTGCTGACCGGCTCGGAAGTACCGACAATCCGGTCGTGCATCGGCGCGGTATTGGTGCTGGCTGCGCTTGCTATCGGCCGTGAGGCACTCAGCATGCGCATGGTAGCAGTCGCAGCCTTTTTTGTGCTGCTGTTCTGGCCCGAAGCGATTGTCGGGCCAAGCTTCCAGATGAGCTTTGCCGCGGTCATCGCGATTGTCGCGCTGCACGGTGCGGCGCCGATCCGTAAATTCCTTGCCCCGCGTGAGCAAAGCTGGTGGGCAAAGGGCGCAAGGCATCTGACCATGTTGCTGCTGACCGGCGTGGTGATCGAACTGGCGCTCATGCCGATCGGACTGTTTCATTTCCACCGGGCCGGTGTCTATGGCGCGCTGGCCAATATCATCGCCATACCGCTGACGACTTTCGTCTCGATGCCGGCAATTGCCGTTGCCCTGCTGCTCGATAGTGTCGGACTTGGCGCACCGGCCTGGTGGGTCGCGGGCAAGTCACTCGAAGTACTGCTGGCCCTGGCGCATTGGACCGCTGCCCGGCCCGGAGCGGTGACTTTGCTTCCGTCGATGGGGCAGGGCAGCTTTCTGTTGTTCATGGCAGGGGGGCTGTGGCTGGCGCTGTGGCGCGGACGATTGCGACTGGCAGGGTTGGTGCCGGCGCTGCTGGGGCTGACCATGCTCGCCTTCCTTCGGCCTCCCGATGTCCTGATATCCAGCGATGGCCGCCATGTCGGGATCACGGGTGAGGGCGGCTCGTTGCTGGTTTTGCGCGACGGAAAGAGCGATTTTGCCAGAGAAAATCTGCAGGAAATCGCCGGAATGGAGGGCGAAACGCGCCTGATCGAGGAGTGGCCGGGCGCGCGCTGCAACCGCGATTTCTGCGCTCTCGAGCTAATCCGAGGCGGCCGGATATGGCGTTTGCTGATCGCGCGGGGCAAGGATCTGGTCGATATCCGGGCCTTGGCAGTGGCTTGCCGGCAGGTGGATATCGTGATCGCTGACCGGCGGCTTCCCTATGCCTGCAAGCCCACCACCCTCAAGGCGGACCGCGCCTTGCTGGGCCAGACCGGCGGACTGACGCTCGATCTGACCAACCGCAAGATTGAAACCGTTGTCCAGGATCAGGGTGCGCATGGCTGGTGGCGCCCCGCCAAGCGGCGGATTTACCCGCCCCGAAAAGCCGGCCGCGAGCAAATCACGCCGCTGCCAAACACGGCAGCCGCGCCTTAATTATACCGGCGCAATAGCCCCGCCAGTTTGCCCTGAACCTGCACTTCGCCTGGCAGGTAAAGCTGCGCATCATAGGCGGCATTGGCGGGATCAAGCCGGACCTTGCCATCCTCGCGGCGCAGATATTTGAGGGTTGCTTCCTCCCCGCGGATCAGCGCGACCACAATCTCGCCGTCGCGGGCCGTATCGGTGCGGCGGATCAGCGCGTAATCCCCATCGAGGATGCCGGCATCGATCATCGAATCGCCCGATACTTCCAGCGCATAATGCTCACCTGCGCCAAGCAGCGCGGCAGGGACCGGGAGCATTGTCTGGCCTTCCATTGCCTCAATCGGAACGCCCGCGGCAATCCGGCCGTGGAGCGGAATCTCGATCACGTCGTTCGCAGGCGCAGGTTTGGCAGCTGCAGGTCTAAGCGGAGCAAGCGCCGAAATCGAGTTGGCTGCCGCCCGGGCCGTGGTGATCGTCACATCGTCAGGCTGACGCAGCACTTCAAGCGCGCGGGCCCGGTTGGGCAGGCGGCGGATAAACCCGCGTTCCTCCAGCGCCGAGATCAGGCGGTGCACGCCCGACTTCGACTTGAGATCGAGTGCATCCTTCATTTCCTCAAACGACGGGGAAACCCCGCTCTCTTCGAGACGGGTCTGGATGAAACGGATCAGCTCGTGCTGCTTGCGGGTAAGCATTCTTGCGCCACTCCCTTATGCGACGCATGTTCTTGCGCCGTTCAGTGAACGAATGCGGAACAAGTAAGCAACCTTCTGATTCGCGTCAAGCATTTCCGCCATTTTCGAGCAGATAGATTCGAACTGCGCTTCCGCCTTGCACGGAAGGGGCGCCGGGCGCGCGTTCGATCAAGGCATTGCTGCGGGCCAGCGCCGCCAACGCGCCGCTATCTTGCATCACGTCTGGTGAAACAACCGTCCCATCCCAGACCCCGCGGAGGAATTCACGGCGATCTCCGCCTGCGCCGATCTCTCCTGAAAGTTGCGCGGTCACGCTTTTAGGTAGCGGGCTTTGTGATCCCGTCAGGGCGCGGATCAATGGCAACAGGAACAGGAAGGCAGTGACATGGTTCGACACCGGATTACCAGGTAGCCCCAGTACAATCTGGTTATCCTTGCTGGCGACCATCAGTGGCTTGCCCGGCTTGATCGCCACTTTCCAGAAATCGAGCTTCGCCCCCCACGCTTCCAGCGCCGGGCGGATCAGATCATGATCACCGACCGATGCGCCCCCGGTGGTGACTATCACATCGGCCTCTGCCGCTTGCGCCAGAGCGAGCGCCAGGGCCTCAAGATCATCGCCCACCGGACCGATCCGGGTCACTTCGCACGGCAAGACGCTGACCAGTGCGGCGAGCATCGCCCCATTACTGGCGGGAATCTGGTGGACCGCGCAGTCGCGGGGATCAGCCGCCAGCTCATCACCACTATCGATAATCGCGATCCGCGCTTTGCGCCGCACCGCGAGATGACTGTGCCCGGCCGACAGCGCAAGTGCGACATGGGCCGGTCCAACCCTGGCACCCGCATCGAGCAGCACCGTGCCGTCCGAGAAATCCATGCCTTTGCGGCGAATATGCTTGTCTTCAGGCGCGGGCGGCGTGCCGGTGAGGGTGAGGCGGTCATTGTTGCGGACCAGATCTTCCTGCACGATAACTGCGCCTGCATCGCCGGGAAGCAATGCCCCGGTCGATATGCGGACCGCCTCGCCGCGTGCCATTGGACCTTGAAACGGATGCCCCGCCGCGCTCTCCCCGATCACCTGCCACGGCCCGGCCAGATCGCCCGAAACCATTGCATAACCATCCATCGCCGAAAGATCGGCCGGGGGCTGGGTGCGAGCCGCCACCAGCGGAGCGGCAAGATAGCGGCCCAACGCGCCGGGGACATCGATTTGTTCGATCGCCAGCGGGTTTGCCAGAGCGAGCAGCCGCGCCTGCGCCTCATCGAGCGGGAGCGGCGCTTGTGCCATCAGGCGGGATCTTTCCAATCGCCGGATTTGCCGCCGCGCTTTTCGATCAGGCGCAAATCCTCGATCACCATCCCCTTGTCGAGCGCCTTGGCCATATCGTAGATCGTCAGCAGGGCAACCGAGGCTGCGGTCAACGCTTCCATTTCAACCCCGGTCTTGCCGGTCAGAGCCGCCGTCGCCGAAACCCGCAAGGCGCCATCCTCGAAGCTGAAATCAACCCCGACCGTATCAAGCGCGAGGGGATGGCATAGCGGGATAAGCTCGGCGGTTTTCTTGGCGGCCATGATCCCGGCAATCCGCGCGGCAGCCAGAACATCGCCCTTGGGCACATCGCCTTCGCGGATTGCGGCGAGCGCCCTTGCCGACATGCGGATCCGGCCTGCGGCAATCGCGAGGCGCTGGGTCGCGGGCTTGCTGCCGACATCGACCATCCGCGCATTGCCGTGGGCATCAAGATGGGTGAGGTCAGCCATTGAGCAAAGTCCTTGTCGCTGCGGCCACATCATCTTGCCGCATCAGGCTTTCGCCGACCAGGAACGTCCGCACGCCGCCCGCCGACAACCGCAGCAAATCGGCGTGGGAATTGATCCCGCTTTCGCTAACCAGCAAGGCTCCTTCGGGGGCGAGGCCGACCAGCCGCTCGGTAGTGGCAAGATCGGTGACGAAGCGTTTGAGATCGCGGTTGTTGATCCCGATCAAGCGCGATTTCAAAGCGGCGGCGCGTTCCATCTCGGCCTCATTGTGAACCTCGACCAGCACGTCCATGCCGTGTTCGAGCGCGGCGGCCTCGATCTCAGCCATTTGCGCATCATCCAGCGCGGCGACGATGATCAGGATTGCATCGGCGCCGATGCTGCGGGCCTCTGCAACTTGCCAGGGATCGACCATAAAATCCTTGCGCAGCACCGGCAGCGTGCAGGCGGCGCGGGCCGCGATCAGGTAATCCTCATTGCCCTGAAAGAATGGCGCATCGGTCAGCACCGAAAGGCAGGCAGCGCCACCCGTCTCGTAGGCCCGGGCATGCTCGGCGGGATTGAAATCGGCGCGGATCAAGCCCTTTGATGGGCTGGCTTTCTTGATCTCGGCGATCAATGCGAAGCCGGTTGCAGCCTTAGCCTCCAGCGCGGCGCGAAAGCCGCGCGGGGCGGATTGTGCGGCAGCCAGCGCGTCTAGCTGGGACAGCGTGGAAAGCCCTTTGCGGACAGCCACCTCCTGTCGCTTGATGGTGCAGATCTCGGCCAGCTTGTCGGTCATTTCACAGTCTCGATCCAGCAATTCAGCAGCGTGTTAGCGAGGCCCTTGTCGATTGCCTCGGCGGCTTCCTCGACCCCGGCATACCAATCATCCACCTCGTCAGCCACGATCAGCGCGGCGGCGGAATTGAGCAATACGGCATCGCGGTAGGCTCCAGGCTCGCCCATCAGCAAGCGGCGCAATGCAGCGGCGTTGTAATCCGCTTCGCCGCCGCGCAGCGCATCGAGCGGGTGCGGCATCAAGCCCATGCTGTCGGGAGAGATTTCCGTTCCGATCCCCGGCAGACCGACTGTGGCGATATAGCTTGGCCCGGCAATCGACAGCTCGTCGAGGCCCTCTGCGCCGGAAACAATCATCGCAGCCTCGGTCCCCAGCAGGGTCATCGCATCGCGGTAAAGCGCAATGAGCTCAGGACTGGCTACACCTACCAACTGCCGGGTTACATTCGCTGGATTGGCCAGCGGTCCGCACAGGTTGAAGATCGTCCGGCGGCCCAGCGACTTGCGGATCGGCGCGACCCGGGCGAGCGCGGGATGATGCGCTTGGGCAAACAGGAAGGCGATACCAAGGTCGGGCAGGGTCTGTTCCGCAAGTTCGCTGGCCCGCGCCAGATTGAGGCCCAGCGCCTCAAGCGTATCGGCGCCGCCCGCCTTGCTGGAGGCTGCGCGATTGCCGTGCTTGGCGACCGGCACGCCGCAGGCCGCAACGACCAGCGCAACCGCTGTTGAAACATTGAGGCTATGCTGGCCATCGCCGCCGGTGCCGCACACGTCGATTGAACCTTCCGGCGCAACGATCCGCTTCATCCGCGCGCGCATCGCCATGACAGCCCCGGCAACCTCGGCGGCGGTTTCGCCGCGATCCGCCATCGCGACCAGCAACGCGCCAATTTCCGCGTCCGCGATCTTGCCATCGAGCACCTGCCCGAACAGCGTCTCAGCTTCAGAAAGGGAAAAGCTCATGCAATCTCGCGGACCGGGATTCCGCAGATCTCGAGGAAGTTGGCAAGTAGGGCATGGCCGTGCTGCGTGGCGACGCTTTCGGGGTGGAACTGAACCCCATGGACCGGGTGGACGGCGTGGCGGAAACCCATCACGTGGGCATCGTCGGAGGTGGCGTTGACTACCAGCTCAGCCGGCACATCCTCAACAATCAGGCTGTGATAGCGGGTCGCGATGAACGGCGAGGGCAGCCCCTTGAACAGGCCCGAACCGTCATGCGTGACCGGTGAAACCTTGCCATGCATCAGCCCGCCGCGCACCACTTTGCCGCCAAAATACTGCCCGATTGCCTGATGGCCCAGACACACGCCAAGCAGCGGCTTGCCGGCATCCGCGCAGGCGCCGACCAGATCAAGGCTGATCCCGGCCTCATTGGGGGTGCACGGCCCGGGCGAGATCAGGAAGCCCTTGGCCCCCGACGAAATCGCCTGCCCGGCCGGAATCGCATCATTGCGCACCACCTCAACCTGCGCTCCCAGTTCCATCAGATAATGGACCAGGTTCCAGGTGAAGCTGTCGTAATTGTCGATGACGAGGATCATAAGAGCCGCCTATTGCCCGAAAGCGGCTTCGCCCGCCACTCTTACCGCTTCGCGCGCCGCTGCAATCAATGCTCCCGCCTTGGCTTCGCATTCGGCTTGCTCATATGCGGGTATGCTGTCCGCGACGATACCCGCGCCGGCCTGAACATGCAGCACGCCGTCCTTGATGATCCCGGTGCGCAGCACGATGCAGCTGTCGACCGAGCCATCGGGGGCAAAATAGCCGACGCCGCCAGCGTAGGCCCCGCGGGTTTCCGGCTCCAGCTCGGCGATGATCTCGCAGGCGCGGACTTTGGGCGCGCCGCTGACGGTTCCCGCCGGAAAGCCCGCAAAAAGCGCATCGATTGCGTCATGCTTGGCCGTATCGAGCTGGCCGACGACGTTCGAGACGATGTGCATGACATGACTGTAACGTTCGACCGTATAGCTTTCAGTCACCTTGACCGTGCCGGTGGCCGCTACCCGGCCGACGTCGTTGCGGCCCAGATCGAGCAGCATCAGGTGCTCGGCGCGCTCCTTGGGATCGGCGAGCAGGCTGGCCTCGTTCGCGCGGTCCTCCTCGGGCGTGGTTCCGCGAGGACGCGTTCCGGCGATCGGCCGGATTGTCACCTCGCCGTCGCGGACCCGAACGAGGATTTCGGGACTTGAGCCGATCAGCGCAAAACCGGGCAAATCGAGGAAATAGAGAAACGGAGACGGGTTGACCCGGCGCAGCGCCCGATACAGCGCCAGCGGGGGCAGCGTGAAAGGACAGGTGAACCGCTGTGCCAAGACCACCTGAAAGATGTCGCCCGCCTCGATATATTCCTGCGCCCGGGTGACCATTGCCGCGTAATCGGCGGCAATCATGGTGGGGGTGAGGCTCGGCTCGGCCAACACAGCGTCACTGACCGGAGCGGGTGGCGAAATTGTCAGGCGGCGCAGGGCATCGTCGATCCGGTCCTGCGCCGCTGCGAGTGCCTGTCCGGGCGCACGCGCCGAGGCCCAGACCGGCGCCACGCAGAAAAGCTCGTCGCTCAGCCGGTCGAAGATCAGAACCAGCGTCGGGCGGACAAACAGCATATCGGGCAGTTCCAGCGCGCTTTGCGGCGCGCGGGGGAGCTTTTCGACCAGGCCGATTGTCTCATAACCAAAATAGCCGACCAGACAGGCCAGAGCGCGCGGCAAGGCAGCAGGTACATCGATCCTGCAGGCCTCAACCAGTGTGCGCAGTTCGGTCAGGCTGTCTCCGGCTTGGATGGCAAAGGCGTCACGGTCATGCTGCCAGCTGGGGTTGATTTCGCAAGCCGGGCCGTTCGCCCGAAACACCAGATCGGGATCGAGCCCGAGCAGGCTGTAACGCCCGCGCACTTCGCCGCCTTCGACCGATTCAAGCAAGAAATCGCCACGTCCCGGTTCGATAAGCTTGGTGGCCGCGCCGACCGGAGTCTCGCAATCGGCAATCAGACGCCGCCAGACCAGTGCCGGGCGGCCCGCCTCCAGCGCAGCCTGGGCTGTATCCCAATTCTCTGGCCGAGCCATTATTATCGAACCGCCGACATGCCGAAACGGCCTAGTTGCCGCCAACGAGGGATTTGCCCACCGAGCGGATTGCCGCCTCGTTGCGTGTCACTCCAACTTCGGCCCGAATGGCAGCGCGCATCTGTTCGCCAAGCTCGATGCCCATCACCTTGTTGAGTTCGGCCTGGAGGCCGGCAAGGCGTGGGTCCGCCGGATTGACCTCGCCTGGGATCACATCTTTGAGCTGAATCACATACCAGCCCCGGTTGCGGGGTGCGCGGAGCAATTTAACCGTTCCCTTGCTCATCGCAAACAGCAAGGTGAGCGGCGGCGGAACGTTTTGCTGGTTGGAAATCTGCGCCCGCGCCATCTCTACCCGATCAACTGGCGGCAATGCCATTCCCAAAGAAGCCATCGCCGCGCCGAGATCGGTGCCCTTGCGGACCTGTGCCTGAATCTTTTGTGCCGCAGCCTGGGCAGCGACAACGCCCTTGGACAGCTGCAGGTCGATTGTCACCGCCTGCCGGACCTCGGACAACGGGGCGGGCGCAGATTCGGTGAGCGTGTTGACATCGAATATCAAGAACAGCTTGCCAGGCTCAATTTCAGCCAGCTGGGGCTCGTTCTGACCTTCCATCGCAAAGGCGGTTTGCAATACCCGGGCGAGTACCGGCGGAGCAGTCTCCGCGGCGCTGCCAAAGACCTTGCCATCGCTTGTCAGCGGAGCGGTTTCGCTGAGCGTGAGTCCCATTTGCTTGGCAACATCGGTCAGGCTTGCGCCGCCATCGAACTCTTCCTCGATCTTCGCCGAGAAATCGCTGAACGCGGTGCGGCGTTTTATTTCAGTGAGCTGCGCGGTCAGTTCGGCCCGGGCCTGATCGAGCGTTCGGGCTGATTTGGTCTCGACCGAATCGACCCGCATCAGGTGCCAGCCAAGCGGGCTGCGCACCGGGCCGACAATCTTGCCGCCAAAGCTGGTAAAAGTTGCATCGGCTACCGCCTGTGAAGACTGGCCCGAAAGTGCTGCCTTGGAGACGCTACCGATCGAAGCGGCGCTCAGACCCTTGGCGCTGGCAGCGGCTTCGAGCGGCTTGCCAGCGTTCACTTCTCCAAGAACTGCCAGGGCCGCTGCTTCTGTCGGCAAGACGAGCTGGGTGATGCGCCGTGTTTCCGAGGCCGAGTACTGCGCCTTGTTGGCATTGTACCGTGCGACAATCTCTGCCTCTGTCGGGGCCGGAGCATCTTTCAGAGCGGCTTCGGTGAAGCTGGCATAACGGATCGTGCGGCGTTCGGGCTGGATATAGGCAGTGCGGTGAGTCGCATAGTAGCTGGCCAATTCCTGCTCGCTGGGCGGAGTCGCTGATCCAAACGAAGCTGACGGGAGCAGGGCAATTCCGCCGATCCGACGCTCCGTGACGACACCGGCAAAGCGCAGCATAGCTTCACGCGGGATTGAGACCCCGTAATCAGCGGGCGAGAGCAGCTGGCGAGAAATCAGGCTTTGGGCGATATCTTCCCGTATCCGGGCATCGGTCAGCCCGCGTTGCTGAATCATCTGGCGATAGAGCGCATCGCTGAAATTACCATCGGGACCGCGGAACGCCGGAATTTTGGCAATTTCGCTGTCGATCAGCCGGTCGCCGGCAATCACGCCATGCTTTTCACCGAAAGCTGCCATAGCTGTGCGATCGAGCAACTGTTCGAGGACCTGGTTGAGCCCACCTTCGGCCAGGAATGATTTGAGCGAAACTTTCGGATCTTCCTGGCGCAGATTATCGACCGCGCTGGTGGTGCTCTGGCTAAGTTCCGAGGTGCTGATCCGCTTTGAGCCAACTGTGGCCACTCTGTCCCCGCCAGCAATCCCGCCAAAATTTCCGCTGGACGAAACATCGCCGCTGGCGAAGGCCAGTGCGATCAGGATCAGGAAGGCAAAGGTAACGCCAAGACCAATTTTACTTTTGGTGAAACTGCGAAAGAACTGGAGCATGGACCCATCACTTACAAAGTGGCGCGCCGATAATCCGGCGCTTCGGCGGCGGCTTTACGGTTCAAACCGCAATCCGGCAATGGCTCGGCTACATCGAGTTGCGTTCAAATATTCCGCTGGATCAGACGGCTCGCTCACTCGTTCTATCGCGCGGACTTTGACAAGCACGGGCTTGCTCGCCTAGCAAACAAGAACACGCGGCATTTCCAAATAGGAAAATGCTTATATTTGTGAGACTTAGATGACAGACCGACCCTACATCGTTGGCAATTGGAAGATGAACGGCACCCGTGCCATGCTTGCCGAAGCTCGGGCGATTGATCGCGGGGCGGCTCGTTACCCCAAAGTGCGGGTGGCGATTGCGCCGCCCTATACCTTGATCCAGACCATGGTCGAGGCGTTGCAGGCCACCGAAATCGGCGCGCAAAACTGTCACGCCAGTGCCAGCGGGGCCTTCACCGGCGCAATATCCGCTGCCATGCTCGCCGATATCGGGGCTCGGTTCACCATTGTCGGTCATAGCGAGCGGCGCGCCCAGCATTCCGAAAGCGACGCGGAAGTCTGCGCAAAGGCCGAAGCCGCGCTGGCGGCAGGGCTGGAAGTGATTCTCTGCGTGGGTGAAACCGAAGCGCAGCGTGATTCGGGTAAGGCCGAAGCGATTGTCACCGCCCAGCTTGATGGCTCGTTACCCCGAGGCGAAGATATCACGGGCCGGCTGTCGGTGGCTTACGAGCCGGTCTGGGCGATCGGAACCGGCCGGGTTCCCTCGGTGGCGGATGTCGGCGCGATGCACCACGAGATCAGGGCCAAACTGGTTGATACCTACGGAAAAGAGGGCGCCGACATCACCATCTTGTACGGCGGCTCGGTCAACGCCGGCAACGCGGCCGAATTGCTCGGCGCAGATGAAGTGGGCGGGGCGCTGGTTGGCGGGGCAAGTCTTGCTGCTGACAGCTTCCTGGCAATAGTCGCGGCAGCAGGCGGGCCAAGCGAAGAATAGGTCCCGGCCATAAAAGCCAGACTGCGCAGCTTGCGCACAAGGCTTGCCGCGCCTAGATGCGCGGCAACATAGCTTTTTGCAGAGACACCCATGTCCCTTTTTATTTTCCTTACCGTTGTCCAGGCGCTGGTCGCGACTCTTCTGGTTGGCGTCATTCTGATGCAGCGTTCCGAAGGCGGCGGCCTTGGTGTCGGTGGCAGTCCTGGCGGCTTGATGTCGGCCCGTGGCGCTGCGGATTTTCTGACCCGCGCGACTGCGGTGCTGGCGACGCTGTTCGTGGTGCTGAGCATTGTGCTTGCCGCGCTGGCGGTTCGGTCCAGCTCGGGTCGCACGATCGACACCACGCTTGAGCGCGGCAGCGCCGGAACAGCAGCGCCAAGCGCGGCCCCGGTTGATCCGCTGGCCGGTGCTGCACAGCCGCTGACTGCAACTCCAGACCCCGGCGCTGCGCTGCCGACAACGACGGATCCGCTCGCTCCTGCCACCAAGCAGTAGTTCGCCTTAATCTGGCCAAGCCGCTCCCTGCCGCTATCGGCCGGGCTATTTCGCTGTTGCAAATGCGATCTGTTGTGGATTGCCGCAGCAAGCGCTTGCGCGGGGCCCCTCCATCGGCTTAAGGCTCAATTCCCATGGCGCGGTACATTTTCATAACCGGCGGCGTGGTCTCCTCGCTCGGCAAAGGTCTTATGGCAGCAAGCCTTGCAGCACTGCTGCAGGCGCGGGGTTTTCGCGTGCGAATCCGCAAGTTCGATCCCTATCTGAACGTCGATCCGGGGACGATGAGCCCCTATCAACACGGCGAGGTGTATGTCACCGACGACGGCGCGGAGACCGACCTCGACCTCGGGCATTACGAGCGCTTCACGGGTGTTTCGGCCCGCCAGTCGGACAACATCACCTCGGGCCGGATATACCAGAACATCATCACTCGCGAGCGCCGCGGTGATTACCTTGGCGCGACGGTTCAGGTCATCCCGCATGTCACCGATGCGATCAAGGAGTTCGCCCTGCAGGAAACCGAGGACCTCGATTTCGTGCTGTGCGAAATCGGCGGGACCGTCGGCGATATCGAGGGACTGCCGTTCATCGAAGCGCTGCGGCAGCTGCGCAACGAGCTGGGCCGCGAGATGACCTGTTCGATCCATGTCACGCTGGTGCCCTATGTTTCGGCGGCAGGCGAACTGAAGACCAAGCCGACCCAGCATTCGGTCCGCGAGCTGACCAGTCTGGGCATCCAGCCTGATGTTCTGCTGTGCCGCTGCGAGCATCCGCTGCCCGAGAATGAGCGCGCCAAGATCGCGCTGTTCTGCAACGTCCGCAAAGAGGCTGTAATCCCCGCGCTTGATGCTTCCAGTATCTATGCAGTGCCGATGCAATATCACGCTGAAGGGCTTGATGCCGAGGTTCTGCGGCACTTCGGCTTAACCAGCGATGCACCTGATCTGTCGCGCTGGGCCGATATCGTCGATCGCTTCCAGCACCCTGAAGGCGAGGTTACGATCGGCGTGGTCGGCAAATATGTCGGCCTTCCCGATGCCTACAAATCGCTAAACGAGGCGCTGGTACACGGCGGAATGGCGCACCGGGTCAAGGTCAACATCCGCTGGATCGATGCTGAATTGTTCGAACAGGATGACGCTGAAATCGCAGCCCGGCTAGAGCCGATGCACGCGATTCTGGTGCCCGGCGGGTTCGGTGAACGCGGCTCTGAAGGCAAGATCGCCAGCGTCCGTTTTGCCCGCGAACGCGGTGTGCCGTTCTTCGGGATTTGCCTGGGAATGCAGATGGCCTGCATCGAAGGCGCGCGAAATACCGCAGGGATCGCCGGTGCCTCATCGACTGAATTTGGCGAGACCGCCGAACCGGTGGTTGGCATTATCACCGAATGGATGAGCGAAGAGGGTATCCAAACCCGCGCCCAAGGCGGCGATCTGGGCGGAACCATGCGGCTTGGGGCTTATGAAGCGAAGCTGGCCGGAAACAGCCATGTCGCCAATATCTATGGCAAAATGACCATTTCTGAACGCCACCGCCATCGCTATGAAGTCAACGTTGCCTATCGCGAGCGGCTTGAAAAAGGCGGGTTGGTGTTCTCGGGGATGTCACCCGACGGGCTGCTGCCCGAAATTGTCGAGCGGCCGGATCATCCCTGGTTTGTGGGCGTCCAGTTTCACCCGGAACTCAAGAGCCGTCCGTTCGATCCGCATCCATTGTTTGCCGGTTTCATCGGCGCGGCATTACGCCAAGCGCGCCTGGTCTGATCCAGATCCGGGGGGAGGCGGGCCGCTTCGGACCCGCCTCCCGCCCATTGGAATCAATAGTTCAGGCCGCAGCGCTGGTCTTGGTGCTGTCCGGCACAGCTGACAGCGACTTCTGCGTGCCTACGGCGATCTTCCTTGGTTTCATCGCTTCTGGCACTTCGCGGACGAGGTCGATGGTCAGCAACCCGTCTTCCAGATTGGCACCGCCAACCATTACGAAATCGGCCAGTTCAAAGCGGCGCTCGAACCCGCGCTGGGCAATCCCGACGTGGAGAAATTCAGCGTCAGCCGCCTCATCGCCCTTGCGCCCTTGGACGATCAGCAAGTTCTGCTGGGCAGTGATCTCAATATCCGCCGATTTGAAGCCGGCGACGGCAAGTGTGATGCGATAATGATCTTCGCCCCGGCGCTCGATATTGAACGGCGGGTAGTTATCACCAGCACTGGCGCGCGAGTTGTTTTCCAGCAGATCGAACAGCCGGTCAAACCCGACAGTGGTGCGGCGATAGGGGGTAAAATCAAAACGATTCATGACAAAAATCCTCTACTGAGCAATCTTCAATCCTTCGGAACCCGTTTCCGGCGCCCCGATGCGGTGCCATCCCCATGCAGGCCATGACACCACCTGGGAGATATGATAGCGCGACAGACTTTCAAGGGGTGGAAGGGCCACAACGAAGGAAAGCGCATGGGTTCGCCAAAAATCGAGATCTACACCAAATGGGGCTGCCCTTTTTGCTACCGCGCGATCGGGCTGCTTGATGCCAAAGGCGTCACCTACAATGATTATGACATAACCATGGGCGGGCCAAAGCGCGCCGAAATGATTGAACGCGCTCCTGAAGCTATCACCGTCCCGCAGATATTCATCGATAATGTCGGAATCGGCGGCTGTGACGACCTCTTCGCGCTTGATAAGGCCGGCAAGCTCGATCCACTGCTGGGACGTTGAGCGATGATCCGCCAATGACACGGATCGCGGTGCTGCAGATGACCACCGGAATCAATCCGGCGGACAATGCGGCGACGCTGGTTGGCGCGGTTGGTGCAGCTGCGATGGCCGGGGCAGAGATGATCTTTACCCCCGAAATGTCTGGTCTGCTCGATCGGAATCGCGAACGTGCGCGCGCGCACATCGTGGCCGAGGCAGATAATCCGGTGCTGGCGGCGGTTCAGGAAGCCGCGGCCCGAGCCGGGGTTTGGGTCGAGATCGGATCACTGGCGGTTCTGCGCGAGGATGGCCGCTGGGCCAATCGCTCGCTGTTGGTCAATGCCAGCGGCATGGTCGCCGCCCGTTATGACAAGCTGCATATGTTCGATGTCGATCTGGCTGGCGGCGAAAGCTGGCGCGAATCGAGTGCCTATGCGCCCGGCGAGACGCTGGCGGTGGCCGATACGCCGATCGGCCGGCTTGGCCTGACCATCTGTTATGATCTGCGCTTTCCTGCGCTGTTCGAGGCATTGGGCAAGGCTGGCTGCGATGCGATTTCGATCCCTGCCGCCTTCACGGTGCCGACCGGTGCCGCGCATTGGCATATTCTGCAACGCGCCCGCGCGATTGAGGCCAGCGCCTTTGTGATCGCGGCCGCGCAGGTCGGCCCGCATGAAGACGGCCGCAGCACCTATGGTCACAGTCTGGTGGTAGATCCGTGGGGCGATGTGTTGCTCGATATGGGCGGAGAGACGGCAGGGCTGGGCTTCGTCGATCTCGATCTGGCGCGAATTTCCGAAGTGCGGGCTCAATTGCCCAGCCTTGCAAATCGCCGGCCAATTCCCAATACTGTAGCGGAATGATAGTGTTTAATCTGGAATGCCAATCGGGCGGCCACCGGTTTGAGGGCTGGTTTGGCTCGTCTGATGACTTCGCGCGGCAAGCCGATGGTGGGTTGGTTGTTTGCCCGCAGTGCGGCTCATCCGCGGTCGGCAAGGCGCCGATGGCTCCCAATGTCAGCCGCAAGGGCAACCAGCTTGCCGTTGTTGCCAAAGCCTCCCCGCCGCAGCCTGCCGCGCAGCCCGTCGCAGGCGGAGGATTGCCGCCAGAGGCCGTCAAAATGATGCAGGCATTGGCGCAGATGCAGGCCGAAGCTCTCAAGCAATCGCGCTGGGTAGGCGACAAGTTTGCCGAACAATCGCGCGCGATCCATTATGGTGAGCGGGATGCCGAAGTGATCCACGGTCAGGCAACACCCGATGAGGCAAGCGAACTGATCCAGGAGGGTATAGCCCTCGTCCCTCTGCCATTTCCCGTCGCACCGCCTGACGAACTCAACTGATTGCCAGCAGGAACCCGCCTGCCTAAGAGAGCCTCGTGCGCCCGTAGCTCAGCAGGATAGAGCACCAGATTCCTAATCTGGGGGCCATGGGTTCGAATCCCGTCGGGCGCACCAATATTAGTTTGGCCTCAGGCGCCGGGCATTCGCATCTGCGGCCTTGGCATTCCTCGCATCGGCTCGGGCGGCCTGTCGGCCTTGCAAGCCCTTGCAGGTTCGGTGGCGATTTGCACTACTCAACCGTCGACTTGCAGCGCCCCGCGCCGGATCTGATCGGCTTCCATCGATTTGAACAGCGCGGTGAAATTGCCTTCGCCGAAGCCTTCGTCCTTCTTGCGCTGGATGAATTCGAAGAACACCGGTCCGATCATAGTTTGCGAGAATATCTGCAGCAGCAGGCGCGGATCATCATTTTCAGTTGAGCCATCGAGCAGGATGCCGCGACTTTGCAATTCTTCGACCGACTCGCCGTGCCCCGGCAAGCGCTCCGCCAGCATCTCGTAATAGGTCGCGGGCGGGGCAGGGGCGAAGGGCGTGCCAAGGGTCTTGAGCCGATCCCATGCCGCATAGAGATCATCGCAAGCGAAGGCGATGTGCTGGATACCCTCACCGTTGTAAGCCCGCAGATACTCCTCAATCTGGCCACCACCCTTTTGGCCTTCCTCGTTGAGCGGGATACGAATTTTGCCATCCGGTGCGGTCATCGCCTTGCTGGTCAGACCGGTATATTCACCCTTGATATCGAAATAGCGGATCTCGCGGAAATTGAAGATCTGCTCATAGAATGCGGCCCAATGTGCCATCCTTCCACCGTACAGGTTGTGGGTGAGGTGATCGATGATCTGCATACCTGCGCCGATCGGATGACGGTCAACACCAGCTTCGTAGATGAAGTCGATGTCGTAGATGCTAAGGCCGTCACTGCCATACCGGTCGATCAGATAGATGATCGATCCGCCAATTCCGCGAATGGCGGGAAGGCGCAATTCCATCGGGCCGGTGCGGACTTCAACCGGTTCAGCCCCGCGTTCTATCGCCATCGCATAGGCCTTGGCCGCATCGCGGACGCGAAAACCCATTCCGCAGGCAGAGGGGCCGTGCTCGGCGGTGAAATAGGCGGCCGGGCTGCGCGACTCGTAGTTGGCGATAAGGTTTATCTCGCCCTGACGCCACAACTGCACGTCTTTCGAGCGATGGCGGGCGATCAGGGTAAAGCCCATCGCCTCGAATACCGGTTCGAGGATACCCTTCTGGGGGGCCGAGAACTCGACGAAATCGAACCCATCCAGGCCGAGCGGATTTTCGAACAGGTCAGTCATGGTAGTGGTCCGCAAATGGTTTCATTGGAAACCGGATTGGGGTCATTCACCGGGAAATGTCAAGTCCTGCCAGTCGCGCAGCTGGCTGCATCGACTGAAACTACCTTACCAAACGCCAACCACTGGCGATCGCTTTACGTTCGGCTTCGGCATCAAGCGGACTGTCCTTGGCCATTTCCTGCGCAGCGGCCAGGATATCGCTGTCCGCCGTCCCGGCCTGGCGATAGTCAGCGCTGGCGGCCTGGCTGCCCGGCCGTTCCATTCGCAAACGCCAGCCGCGCTGTTCGCGGCAAGCGATACCGGATAGCTGGGAACCGGAAAAACCACGGCACAACGAACCGTCCTGCGCGGGGAAACTCAGCAGGATCCGCGGATCGTCCGTGAGTTCCTGATTGGCCGCAAGCTGTCCCGTCAGTGCGACGTCAAGTGTTCCTGCCGCGTAATTCTGGCCATCAAGGGTTCGCACCAGATCGTTGCCGCCGCCGCGCGGAATTACCAGAAACAGCACCAGGCAAGCCGCCAGCGCAGGACCGATGTAGCGCACGCTGGGGATCGCGATCCAGCGGCGTTCGGCCTCGCGGGCGCGGACTTCCGACAAATCGACTACCTTGCGGGACTGCTCGATAGCAGCAGTCAATCCTGCTGGAATCGGCTCGTCCAGCACGGGTGCGTAGTGGGTTGCCAGACGCTCGCGGAGCTTCCGCTGTGCGGTGACTTCGGCCGCCAGTTCGGGAGATTCCGCAAGATCACGGGTGATCCGCGCAGCAGTGACCGCGTCCAGTTCGCCATCGATATATGCGGCCAGCAATTCACGATCGATCGTCATGGGGCTTCTCCCAGAGCTGCAAGCAAAGCCTCTCGTCCGCGGACCAGCCGCGATGCGAGTGTTCCGGGGGGGCAACCGACGATTTCGGCGGCTTCGGCATATTTGTAGCCTTCGACCATCACCAGCAGCACTGCTTCGCGTTGATCATCGGGCAGGGTGGCCATCGCGCGGTCGACCATTGAAAGTTCGACCGCAGATTCCTGCGCGCCGGCCATGCCAACCGACAGACCGGCTTCTTCATCAACGAAGCTGCGATTGCGCCTGCTGCGCGACCTGGTTTCATCGATCCATAAATTACGCATGATCCGGTATATCCAACTATCGAGACGGGTGCCTGCCTGCCATTGGTGGCGAGACAGGAGCACACGCTCAACGGTCATCTGACACAAATCGTCGGCATCGCTGCGATCGCGCGCCAATCCGACCGCGAACCTGCGAAGGCGCGGCAACAAGGCGGTGAGGGCATCCTCGAAGCTGTCAGTCTTGGTCAGAGCCATTTTCCATGGATGAAACGATGCGGGTTGAGCGTTTCATCCATGCCTAATAAAGATTAATCAGTGAGGACACCATGCGCACTTCCTTCATTGCCCTTTTTCTCGCCGGTGCAATAGCCGCGCCGTCCCAGGCCCAGCTTGGCTTGCCGCCATTGCTGCCAGTCCCGGGCGAGGTCCTCAATCGCACCACCGCAGCGGTTGGCACGACCTTGGGCAGCACCACCGGCCAGATCGCTCGCCAGCTGGAGCAGCTACGCCTCGACCGGATCGAGTCGCTGGTCCGCTCCAATCGCGGCACGATCGAGCGGGATATTACCGGTGCTCCGGCGCGGCGCGGCGAACTGCTGATGCTTGATGCTGCGCCAAGCGTTTTGGCGCAGTTGAAACTTGCGGGTTTTGAGCCGGCTGAACAGCGTCAGCTCGCCGGACTGGAATTCACAGTCACCCGGCTCAATATCCCAAAGGGGATGTCGCTGGTCAGCGCCCAGCAGCTTGTTGCCCGGATTGCGCCCGGTAGCGAGATTGCGGCCGATCAGCTTCACTTCGCCAGTGGCGCCTCCGCAAAAGCCGCTGTCCCCCGAACGCGAGCTTCTCTTCCAGCCGCTATCAATGAACCTGTCGGCTTTATCGATGGCGCTCCGGGTCGAGCCGCGCCGGTTGCGGCGGTCCAGTCGTTTGCGAGCGGCAACGCCCGGGCAAGCAATCACGGCAGCGCCGTCGCCTCCTTGTTATCCCGCGCGGGAGTGCGGCGGATCTACGCTGCCGATGTGTATGGCGGGGATCCTGCAGGGGGCGGTGCTTTTGCCATTGCCCGAGCCTTGGACTGGCTGGTCGGGCAAAAAGTTCGGGTGGTCTCAATCAGCCTGGTTGGGCCGACCAATCCGGTATTGGCGCGAGCGATAGCGGCGGCGCGCGCGCGCGGGACGACAATCGTTGCTGCGGTAGGCAATGATGGTCCTGCCGCACCGCCAAGTTATCCGGCTTCTTATGCTGGCGTGCTCGCAGTGACCGGCGTTGACGGGCGCAACCGGGCTCTGATCGAAGCGGGCAGGGCGCTACATCTGGATTATGCTGCGCCAGGCGCCGATATTCAGGCAGCCAATGCGGCGGGGCGGATGGTGAAGGTACGCGGAACTTCGTTTGCTTCACCGCTTGTTGCCGCCCGTGCGGCCGCCGCCCTGCAATCAGACGGACGGCAGCCCGTTATGTCGATCCTTGATCGCGAAGCCCGCGATTTGGGCAAGCCCGGACCCGACACCGTTTTTGGTCGTGGTCTTTTGTGTAGTGAGTGCAAGTTAAATCACTAAATAACAGAGGCTTGAAACTTTTCTAGCGATTGATGGATAAATTTCAGAGGTCCATTCGTTCTTCTCACAAGCGTTCCGAATGCGGTTCGCTGGTTCAGAGAGAAAAACAAAGGATAGACGCTATGAAAACCATCATTCTTGCATCGGCGGCGCTGTTCGTTGCCACCGCCACACCTTCACACGCGCAGCTGCTTGGCGGCAGTGGCGGCCTGGGCGGCTCGCTCGGCGGCGTATTTGGCAGCAGCGGCCCGATTGGCCTTCCGGACATGCGTTCGGTTGAAACTAGCACTCGCGGAGCCACCTCTGGAACTGCCGATGCAGCGGCCACCAAGTCGGTCGATCGCCGCAGCGGGCGCGCCAGTGCTGGCGGTTCGGCCAATGCTGCAGGCAATGGCAACCTGGCCCAGACGATTTCCACTCCGGTTCGCGATATCTCGGCCAGCGGCTCGGGCAATGGCAGTGCCGGTGGTTCAGGTAATGCCGACGCCCAGCTGATCGGCACCGACGGCTTGCGCAGCGCCGCTTCCAGCACTCGCAACACCGCCGGCGCATCGGCATCAAGCGGCCTCGCTGCAGCCTCTTCGGTTCGTGACCGCGCTTCCTCGGCTGCAGGTTCGGCTTCTGGCAATGCCTCGGGCTCGGCCAACGGCATGCTCAACGGCGCTGCCGGCTCGGGCGCAAACGAAGGATTGTTCTCTGGTGCTGCTGGACAGCTGGCTCTGGCAGGCAGCGCAGCGGGCAACGCTGACGGGACCTTTGATGTGGAACGCGGCATGCGGATCGTATCTCCCGATGGTGAGAAGATCGGCAAGGTCCGTGAGGTGATCACCGACAGCCGCGGCAAGGTGCAGGAACTGATCGTCAAGGTTGACGGCGAAACCGCCCGCATCCCTGCCTCGAACTTCACCGGCACCGGCTCGGTCCTGATCTCGGGAATGACCGAAGGCCAGCTCAAGAATGAAGCCGATCGTCAGGAAGACGCGCCGGTCGAATAACTCCCGGATCGCCCTACACTCCCCCCGCAGGGCGATCGCGCCCGGAATGGTTCTCCCACCGTTCCGGGCGCACATTTGTCAGCCTTTGTCGCAAACCTTCAGCAAGGAATGAGAAATTGCTTGATCCACCGCATTAACTATGATTCTAAGACGCGATGACAAATGGCCACCACCAGCGGAAGTTTGCTAATAAGGGCATGACCCAAGGCCTTGCGCTGGGATGTCTGCTGCTGCTGGGCGGAATGGCGGTTGCCGGACCGAGCGGACTGCTGGCCTGGAGCGAAAACAATCGCTTGCTGACACAGCATCAAAATGAACTGGCACAACTGCGCGCCCAGCGCGATGATCTCAAGAACCGGGTTGCACTGCTTGATCCGCGCCACGCCGATCCCGATCTTGCTGGTGAATTGCTGCGCAGCAATCTCAATGTGATCCACCCTGATGAAATGGTGATGCTCCTCAATTGAGTTTGCAGGGCTGCTTGTTTTCCCAACGCCACAAAATACGTATGGGGCGGTTTCCCTAACGGAAGCATCGCCCTATAGGCAGGGCAACAATCTTCCGCAGAGGACATGATTTTGGCCAAGCCTGCCGTTGCTCGCAAAAAGTCTGCCAAGGCAGCTTCCGGCGGCGAAAATTTCGCGCTGCGCAGCCTCCAGCAGGCGCACGCCGATAACAAACGGTTTGCCGCAAGCGACGCCGAACTGCTCTATTTCTATGAGCAGATGTTGCTGATCCGGCGGTTTGAGGAGCGCGCAGGTCAATTGTATGGCCTCGGCCTGATCGGCGGATTCTGCCATCTCTATATCGGCCAGGAAGCAGTGGCGGTGGGACTTCAGTCTGCGCTGGATGCTGAGCGCGACAGCGTGATCACTGGCTACCGCGATCACGGTCACATGCTGGCCTATGGGATCGATCCAAAAGTAATCATGGCCGAGCTAACCGGACGGCAGGCCGGGATTTCGCACGGCAAGGGCGGCTCGATGCATATGTTCAGCGTGGAGCATAAGTTTTACGGCGGCCACGGCATCGTCGGCGCGCAGGTCTCGCTCGGTGCGGGCCTCGCCTTTGCCCACAAATACCGGGAAGATGGCGGAGTTTGTATGGCCTATTTCGGCGACGGTGCGGCCAATCAGGGACAGGTCTATGAAAGCTTCAACATGGCCGCGCTGTGGAAGCTGCCGATCATTTTCGTGATCGAGAACAACGGTTACGCTATGGGCACTGCGGTCAAGCGCAGCTCGGCCGAGACCGAGTTCTATCGGCGCGGCACGGCATTCCGGATTCCGGGCATGGAAGTGAACGGAATGGATGTGCTCGAAGTGCACGCCGCCGCCAAGGTCGCGCTCGATTTCGTCCGTGGCGGCAACGGTCCGGTACTGATGGAGCTCAGCACATATCGCTATCGCGGTCACTCGATGTCCGATCCTGCCAAATACCGCAGCCGTGAAGAAGTGCAGGACATGCGCGACAATCACGATCCGATCGAGGCTGCGAAGATTGAGCTTCTGGCCCGCGGAATTGCCGAGGCCAAACTGAAGGATATCGACAAGCAAATTCGCAGTACAGTTTCGGAAGCTGCTGATTTTGCAGAGAACTCGCCGGAGCCGGAAATGACTGAGCTTTACACCGATGTGCTGGTGGAGAGCTACTGATGACCATAGAACTGAAAATGCCGGCGCTTTCCCCGACGATGGAGGAAGGAACGCTCGCCAAGTGGCTGGTCAAGGAGGGCGACACGGTCAAATCCGGCGATATCCTCGCCGAGATCGAGACTGACAAGGCAACGATGGAGTTCGAAGCCGTTGACGAGGGCGTGGTCGGTCAGATCCTGGTTCCCGAAGGAACCGAGGGTGTGAAAGTGGGTACGGTTATAGCGGTGATGGGCGGGGAGGGTGAGTCCGCTCCCACCAAAGCTGCTGCACCTGTCCTGGCCGTAGCCCCCGAAGTTCAAGCCGCTTCCCGTCCGGCCCCGGCTCTGCGAAAGGCCGATCCCGCGATTCCGGCCGGCACCAACATGAAAACGACTTCTGTCCGCGAAGCCTTGCGCGACGCGATGGCCGAGGAAATGCGGCGCGATCCGCGCGTGTTCGTGATGGGCGAGGAAGTGGCCGAGTATCAGGGCGCTTACAAAGTCACCCAGGGACTGCTCGATGAGTTCGGCCCGAAGCGGGTGATCGATACCCCGATTACCGAATACGGCTTCGCCGGGATCGGCACGGGCGCAGCGATGGGCGGCCTGCGCCCGATCATCGAGTTCATGACTTTCAACTTTGCCATGCAAGCGATTGATCATATTATCAATTCTGCGGCGAAAACCAATTATATGTCAGGCGGACAGATGCGTTGCCCGGTGGTGTTCCGCGGACCTAATGGCGCGGCAACGAGGGTCGGCGCGCAGCACAGCCAGAACTTTGGCCCGTGGTATGCCAGTGTCCCGGGCCTCGTGGTCATTGCACCTTATGATGCCGCAGACGCCAAGGGGCTGCTGAAAGCCGCGATTCGCAGCGAAGACCCGGTAGTCTTCCTCGAAAACGAGCTGGTCTATGGCAGGACTTTCGAACTGCCGGAGCTGGACGACCACGTTCTGCCGATCGGCAAGGCCCGGATCATGCGCGAAGGCGCGGACGTAACCATCGTCAGTTATTCGATCGGGGTTGGATTGGCTCTGGATGCAGCCGAGACACTCGCCGCAGAGGGCATCAACGCCGAAGTGATCGATCTGCGCACGCTGCGTCCGCTTGACCGCGCGGCAGTGTTGACCAGCCTGGCCAAGACCAACCGTCTGGTGGTGGCCGAAGAAGGCTGGCCGGTGTGCGGCATAGCGTCAGAGATCATGGCGATCTGTATGGAAGAGGGATTCGACCATCTCGATGCCCCGGTCCTGCGGGTTTGCAACGAGGATGTTCCGCTACCCTATGCGGCCAATCTGGAAAAAGCGGCCCTGATCGACGCGGCCCGGATCGCTGATGCGGTGCGGCAGGTATGTTATCGCCAGACTAGCGCAGTTCAGGCTCCAACGTAGAACGATCGGCTTTCGACCATGGACGGGTCATCGATCCCCAGGAAACCGACTGGATTATAGGGCGTATAAGTGATCGCAACATTGAACTTGGAGGTACCGCTGATATCCGAATCTGGCTTTGTGACGACAATAGTCAGATCATTCGCATCCAAGCCATAGGGCGCATTGACCGCGATCGCGATCGCCTTGTCTTGGATATTTTGACGAGTGATTTTGATGTCCTTTTGATATTCGACTAAGGTGTAGCGCGCGATGTCTGATGAGATGGAGCGGAGCGAATTATAGCTCATCATCTGCAGCCCGACATACAAGATGCCCATCATCATGCCGATCAAGGCCGGCGCAAGAATGGCAAACTCGATCAATGCGGAACCGCGATTGTCAGACAGAATCGGCGCGAATAGTTTGCGATTTTTCATCCGACCTGCACCGTCCTGACAACGTTATAATCAAGCGGCGCTCCAACACCGAAATCCGTCCAGATAGGCGAATATCTGTCGGTGAAGCTCACCTTAACATAGGTCGAAACCTGTGTGCCTGTTGCGCAGCTTGAGCTGCTGGTTACAAGGGCAGTCGTAGTTCCGCAGCGGTAGACTTTTGCCACGGTGACTTGGCTGGTAGTCAGTCCCAGAGAGGCCATGAGCACCTGCTTGATCTTGATCGTATCGGTTGCAGTGCCGGACGCAACAGCGAAAATTATGCCTTCAACGTCCGCTGCACCGCTCTGCAGTTCATGCTGCCGAGCAATCATTTGGCTGACATCATAGCTGCCCAGTGCCATTAAAACCAGCACTGGCGCCACAATCGCGGTTTCAATCACGGTCGTCCCGCGCTCGTCCTTGGCGAGCGACGCGAGCCAGCGCAGAGGGGTGAAGCCAAACCGGATCATACGACGAGTCTCACCTTTGCTGTTGCTGAACCGAGATGGATTGCAGCTGAGGTCGGGCATTGGGTATCAAGCACGGCGTTACCCAGAATGGTGATCTTGAACGCCGAGATCTGCAGGCAAGTGCTGGTAAGATTGGCCGTACCGTTGATTTGCGCGGTACCTTTGGGCAGATAAATCGTTCCCTGAAAAAGCGAGGTCGAGTTGCCGTTGATAATGTGATTTTGGGTCGGGTTACTGGTTCGATCTTCAAAAATCAGCATGTTGGCATATTTGTTGGCCAGCGTCAGACTGTAACCAGCCGCGACAAAGTCAGCAGACTGCATTGGGGTTAGCTTAACGGTATTGCCATTGCCGCTACCGCCCAGTTTCAGGGTTGCGCCGTTTTTCAGCACGAACATGACGTTCGTGCCAGTGACATTGTAATTGGCGGATAGATCGAGGTCACCGCCGTTAATGACGTAAATCCCCTTGCCGAGCGTCGTTGGGCAAGCAACCTTCAGTCCGCCGGTGTAGGTCCCCGCGAGCGGTGTCGCCGTCTTGACGGCCCCTTTGCCGGTGCAAGCATAGGTTCGCGCGGTGGGGTTGTTTGGCGGTGACAATGCCGCATAGGCGTCCGTCAGAACACCCGCTCCGAGATTCTCGGTAATGACGGGATCGAGCGAGGACGGCGCATCGACTGTGCCGCAAGTGGCAATCGAATCAGTTGTCACGGTTGCGTTAGAAGAAATGGTGATCGCATCATTCGAGCAAGACAGCGCGGCGAGGCCGCATTTCGCTTTGACGGTAGCGTTTCCACCTACATTCAAGGTCCCAGAACCAGTGCCAGCAGTGGCAATGAGGCAGGCTGAATAGTCTGCGCCCTTGGCAAAACTTGCCTGAGAATAGGCCTGGATTGTCGCAGCTTCGCCAGTGATGATGCTGGAGAACGGCAGGGCCTTGCTTGCAGTCGCCGTCACGGCAACGCTGTTGGCAACCCCGTTGGCATAATTAGCCAGTTGAACTGTGGGGATTGAGGCGAATTTCTTAACGAGGGTCAGATTGGCGTTATAATCCTGCTTCGCGCGCGTGATGTAGGTGCTTGCCGTGGCGCTGTCGGTGCGCGCCCATGCTCCGGCGATGGCCGCCTGATCGGTCGCCAGCTGCAATTCGCGCTTCCACGCGTACCACTGCGTTACGTCCACCGCGAGGCCGGCCGCGCCCATGAATGCAGGCATGCCAATAGCGACCAGCAGCGTCGCGTTTCCGCTGATATGCGATCGCAATGCGCGCAACGTCCGGATTATCGATTTGAACATGCAAAGCCCCTGAAATAGCTATCAGAACACCATGCTCATAGCGGGGCATGATGAGCGGACCTTCAAGCAACACAGTTAATTTGTGCTTAGGATTGCCAAAAATTTCATCGACATGCTTGACTCGGTCACCGCTGATGAGACGGTGCAGTGATGTCACCTGATCCTCTTGTGGAACTGCTGCCGGTCCACCTCCGTCTGGCCTTGTCCTATGCCCCGGCCCGGGCTCGCGCGCTGACGCTGGGCCTGTTTGCGCTGGATTGCCGGCTGGCCGGGATTGTCCGAGGCACCCGTGAGACGCTGTTGGGGCAGGTCAGGCTGGCATGGTGGCGCGATCGGCTTTGCGAGAAGCCCGAGGCATGGCCGGAAGGCGAGCCGGTGCTCGCTGTGCTCCGTTTATGGGGTGCCGAAGCCGGGGCACTATCCGCCTTGGTCGATGGCTGGGAGGGCCTGCTCGGGGACCCGCCCTTGCAAGGCGATGCGCTGGAGCGGCTTGCCGATGGCCGGGCGAGTGCCTTCGGCGCTCTGGCTCGCTTGCTTCAGGCCGATCCGGACGAAGCGATCCGCGCCGCACGGGGCTGGGCGCTGGTGGACTTGTCCGGCAAGCTGGGTGATCCCTCCGAGCGCTCCGCAGCGCGGGAACTGGCGGACCAACTGGACTGGCGGCGGAATCGCCTGCCCCGCAGTTTGCGCCCACTGGCGGTGCTGCACGGTCTGGCCAGACGAGCGATGCGGCGCGGCGAAGGCGATTTGCTGGCGGGCGGCGGAGCGGGACTGGTCGCCTTGCGGCTTGGCTTGCTGGGGCGTTAGGTTATGGTGCTGGGCATAATGGAATATTCTGAATGAATCGTATGGTGCTGGGGGCTGTCGCGGCGCTGTTGCTGGTCGGGGCCGGGTTGTTCTGGTGGCAGGGCCGCGCGGCGACTGAAACCGGCGCACCACCGCCCAGCCTTGCGGGCGAAGAAGTCGCCGAGCCCGGCGCATTGCCGAGCGGGGATGTTCGCGGAAAGCGCGGCCCGGCTCCGCCCGAAGCCACCGAGCTCAACCGCGAACAGCGCCGCTTTGGGCGGATCGACCGTGATTTTGATGGGAGGATCACACGCAACGAGATGCTTTCCATCCGCACCCGCGATTTTCGCAAGCTCGATCTCGATGGCAACAATCTGCTGACCTTTGAGGAATGGGCGGTGCGAACGGCAAACCGTTTCAAATCCGCTGATCGCAATGGCGACGCGATCCTGAGCCGCGAGGAGTTCGCAACTACCAAGCCCAAGATCAACGCGCAGCCGCAATGTCGCTGTAGCACCCCGGCCAAGGGATTGCCGCAGCGCGTCACAGGCCGGCAACCCGACGCACTGGAAAACAGCGAATTCGATGAAGTATTCGATTCACTGCAGTAGCTAGACGGCTACTCCGGCCAACCAGCCAGGCAGATCGGCCTTGGCCCTGATGGTATAGGCTTCCTTGCGCTGCTTCTTCTTCACCTCTTCGGGCGGTGAAGGGAACAGGCCGAAGTTGACGTTCATCGGCTGATAGCTCGCCGCCTCGGCATCGCCGGTAATATGCGCCATCAAGGCGCCAAGCGCAGTGGTGCGGGGCGGATCCTGCCAAGGCTGGCCCGCTATTTCGGCTGCGGCCATGATCCCCGCGACAAGGCCGACCGCGGCGCTTTCGACATAGCCCTCGCAACCGGTAATCTGGCCTGCGAAGCGGATATGCGGCGCAGTTTTCAGGCGGAACTGGCGATCGAGCAGCACCGGCGAGTTGATGAAAGTGTTGCGGTGCAGCCCGCCCAGCCGGGCAAACTCGGCATTCTCCAGCCCCGGAATGGTGCGGAACAGCCGGACCTGCTCGGCGTGTTTCAGCTTGGTCTGGAAACCCACCATGTTCCACAGCGTGCCCAGCTTGTTGTCCTGACGCAGC
The DNA here is from genome assembly GCA_046590275.1 of Novosphingobium sp. Taxonomy (GTDB): domain Bacteria; phylum Pseudomonadota; class Alphaproteobacteria; order Sphingomonadales; family Sphingomonadaceae; genus Novosphingobium. The sequence goes on along the minus strand of JBKJTN010000064.1, from coordinate 31,045 downwards.
TGGACCACTGCCCATGGCCAGTAGCCAGTGCGCGGGTTATCAAGCCCAACTGGCTTCATCGGCCCGAACCGCAACGTATCCTGCCCGCGCGCGGCCATCACCTCGATCGGCATGCAGCCATCGAAATAGGGGGTGTTCGCTTCCCATTCGCGGAACACAGTCTTCTCGCCATCGAGCAGCCCCTGGTGGAAGGCGGTGTATTGATCGCGGTTCATCGGGCAATTGATGTAGTCTTTGCCATCGCCTTCGGGGCCAGAGCCTTTTTCCCAGCGCGAGGCCATCCAGCAGATATCCATATCGATGCTGTCACGGTGGACGATTGGCGCGATGGCATCGAAGAAGGCCAGGCTTTCAGCCCCGGTTGCGCCGCCGATGCTGTGGGCGAGGCTGGCGGCGGTCAATGGCCCGGTCGCGACGATCGTCAACCCGGCGGATGGCAGCCGATCAATCCGCTCACGCACGACTTCCAGCGTGGGCTGGGCAGCAAGAGCCTTTTCGACCTCAGCCGAAAAAACGTCACGGTCAACCGCCAGCGCCGATCCGGCTGGAACGCTGGCCTTGTCGGCCGCGGCCATCACCAGCGAGCCGAGTTCGCGCATCTCGTAATGGAGCAGGCCGACCGCGTTCTTGTCCGAATCATCGGAGCGGAAACTGTTGGAGCAAACCAGTTCAGCCAGCCCGTCGGTCTGGTGCGCGGGCGAGCGTTCACCCGTTCCGCGCATTTCTGAAAGGCGCACCCGCAATCCGCGCCGCGCGAGCTGCCAGGCCGCCTCGCTTCCAGCGAGGCCGCCACCGATGATGTGGATGTCATGATTCATAACGCTGGCGACTAGCTGTTGCGTTCGTGAATATACAGCGCCAAGCACAAGCGGGGAGAAAAAACTGCTATGCCGAAACGCGCCTTGATAGAAAAACGTCCATGGTTGCTCGCCAGTCTGGCGGCGGCGATCAGTTTCTATTTCATCAAGGATTCCGGTCTTCCCGGACTATACCAGATGGCATGGAAGGGGGCAGGGGTCGCGCTTCTGGCGTTATATGCAGTCCAACGTCACGGTGGGAAAGATGGCCAGACAATTGCGCTGGTCATGGCCTTTGGCGCGCTGGGTGATGTGCTGATCGAGCTCAGCCTTTATGCCGGGGCAATTGCCTTTCTGTTCGGCCACGTGATCGCAATCACGCTCTATCTGCGCCACCGGCGGGTGGTGCTGACGCCAAGCCAGAAGGGCGCGGCAGTCGCGCTGTTGCTCGGGACACCGATTATCGCCTTCCTTCTCCCCGCCGATCGCGCTGCCGCGCCGGGGGTCGCGGTATATGCGCTGTCGCTGGGCGGAATGGCTGCCGCTGCCTGGTCAAGCAGCTTTCCCCGTTACCGGGTTGGACTGGGGGCGGTGATGTTTGTGGCGTCCGACCTGTTGATTTTCGCCCGGCTTGGCCCGCTGGAGAGCAGCGCCTTGCCGGGATTGCTGATCTGGCCACTGTATTATTTCGGGCAGTTTCTGATTTGCACCGGGGTTATTTCGGCCCTGCGCAATCGCGACATCTAGCCCCGCCAAGCGGCAATCGTCGTGCGGTGCAATTCGCGGCGGTGGCCTTCATAACCGCCGGTGGCGCGGTGGAGCAGCGAGCGGTTGTCCCACATCACCAGCATCCCGGGCTCCCACTTCTGGGCAAAGACGAACCGCTCATCGCCCTGCCATTGCTGCAGTTCCATCAGCAGCGGGATTGCGGCTTCCTGCTCCATCCCATCAATCCCGATAATATAGCCCAGTGTACTGTAAAATCCGCGCCGCCCGGTTTCGGGGTGGGAAGGGACCAGCGGATGCAATTGGACTGCCATGGCTTCTTCGCTTGGCCTTATATCCATGCTTCGCCCTGCATCTTTGGTGCCATAGGTACCATCGGGTGCATAAGCGAGCCGGGCGCTGTGGGTCGCGACCAGATCTGCCAGCTGCTGTTTGCGGGTCCCAGGCAGGGCCTCCCACGCGGCGTGTTGATTGGCGAACAGCGTATCGCCGCCCATCGGCGGGATATCGACTGCCATCAGACAGGTCCCTGATGGTGGGTAAGCCTGGAAACTCCAGTCGGTATGCCAGTTTTCCGCAAACAGCGGCGATTTCTCGTCCACCTCGCGGCGCACTGCCGCGATATGTTCGCGCCCCGCAATCGGCGCAAAAAACGGATCGTTGCCAAAAGGACCGAAGGACAGGGTGAACCGCTCCAGATCATCGTCGCCGATTTGCTGATCGGGAAAGGCGAGGACATGATGTTCAAGCCATGCGGATCGAATTGCAGCGCAGTTCTCGGGCGTCAGCGGCCGCGACAGGTCAACCCCGGTGACACGCGCCCCGCAGGCGCCGCCACTCGGTTCGATCAGCAGAGTGCTCAGCCCTCAGACTCCTCGATATCGCCAGTTTCGGCTTCAAATTCGGCTTCCTCGCCGTCACCTTCGCTCTCAGCATCTTCGGCAAGGCGGACTGCGCTGACGACATGTTCCTGATCGGACACGTTGAACAGCCGCACCCCGGCGCTGCCGCGCCCAATCACCCTGAGGCTTGCGAGCGGCAGGCGGATCAGCTTGGCCTGATCAGTCACAAGCATCAGCTGATCGGCCAGAATTGCTGGGAAACTGGCGACTACGGGGCCGTTGCGGGCGATATTGTCGATATTGGTGATGCCCTGGCCGCCGCGGCCGGTGCGGCGGTATTCGTAGGCGGAGGACATCTTGCCATAGCCATTGGCGCAGACAGTGAGGATGAACTGCTCACGTTGCGCCATTTCAGAAATTCGTTCGGCGGAAAGCTCGGATTCGCCTTCGCGATCGCCCTTCCACGGCGCAAATTTGAGGTATTGCTCGCGCTCTTCAGCAGTAGTCCCGACGCGGTGGAGAATCGAAAGCGAGATAACCTCGTCGCCAGCGCCCTTCAGCGTCATGCCGCGCACGCCAGTAGACGTGCGGCTGACAAATTCGCGGATATCGTCGGCGGCAAAGCGGATCGCCTTGCCCTGACGGGTTGCCAGCAGCACATCATCATCGCTGGTCAGCAGCGCAACCCCGATCAACCGATCTTCCGAGCCCTCGTCAAACCGCATTGCGAATTTCCCGTTTGAGGGAATATTGGCAAAGGAATCCATGCTGTTGCGGCGGACGCTGCCCTTGGCGGTAGCGAAAACGACATTTAGCTCGCCCCAGCTGGCCTCGTCTTCGGGAAGTGCAAGCACGGCAGCGATGGTCTCGCCCTGATCGAGCGCCGGCAGCAGATTGACGATCGGCCGACCGCGCGTTGCCGGCCCGCCTTCGGGCAAGCGCCAGACCTTGAGGCGATAGACCTTGCCGGCGGTCGAGAAGAACAGCACCGGGCTGTGGGTCGAGGTGACGAACATAGTCGCCACCGCATCTTCTTGCTTGGTCGCCATGCCGGCACGGCCCTTGCCGCCGCGGTTTTGCGCGCGGAAAGTGCTGAGCGGTGTGCGTTTGATATAGCCATCAAGTGTGACGGTCACGACCATGTCTTCGCGTTCGATCAGGTCTTCGTCGTCCAGACCATCCCACGCGGCGGTAATCTCGGAAACGCGGGGGGTCGCGAATGCTTCGCGCACCGCCACCAGCTCATCCCGCATCACGCCATAGAGCTTCACGCGGTCAGCCAGAATCGAAAGGTAGTATTCGATAAAGGTCGCCAGCTCTTTCAACTCGTCCCCGATCTCGTCGCGGCCCAGCGCGGTGAGGCGGTGCAGGCGCAGATCGAGGATGGCCTTTACCTGCACTTCGGACAGCTTGTAGGTGCCGCCGCTCTGCTCGGCATCAGGCTCGATCGCTTCGACCAGCCGGATATATTGGGCAATATCGCCAATCGGCCACTCACGCGCAGTCAGCGCCGCACGGGCCGCAAGCGGATTGCGCGATCCGCGAATGATCCGCACCACTTCATCCATGTTGGTGACCGCCACCACCAGACCCAGCAAGATATGCGCACGATCACGCGCCTTGTTGAGTTCGAACTTGGTGCGCCGGGTGATGACTTCTTCGCGGAAGGTAATAAAGGCCGCGATGATATCGCGCAGCATCAGGGTTTCCGGTCGGCCGCCGCGAATCGCCAGCATATTGGCCGGGAAACTCGATTGCGCAGGCGTGTGCCGCCACAGCTGGTTGAGCACCACTTCGGCGGTCGCATCGCGCTTCAGATCGATGACAACGCGCACGCCCATCCGGCTCGATTCATCGCGGATATCGGAGACGCCTTCGATCCGCTTGTCCTTGGCGGCTTCGGCAATTTTCTCGACCAGATTATTCTTGCCGGTCTGGTAAGGCATCGAAACCAGCACAATTGAGCGCCGATCCCCGCGCCCCTCCTCCACCACATGGCGGCAACGCTGGATGATCGAACCGCGCCCCGTCAGATAGGCGGACCGCGCGCCAGCACTGCCAAGGATGAGCGGCGCTGTCGGAAAGTCCGGCCCCGGAATGATTTCGATGAGTTGTTCGGATGTAATCGCCGGATTTTCGATGAAGGCTAGGCAGCCATCGATCACCTCGCCCAGATTGTGCGGCGGAATGTTGGTTGCCATGCCAACCGCAATGCCGCCCGCGCCATTGACCAGCAGATTGGGGAAACGGGCAGGCAAGACCGAAGGTTCGCGCCGTGATCCGTCGTAATTGTCCTGAAAATCAACCGTGTTCTTGTCTAGATCGTCAAGCAGGCTGTTGGCCACCTTGGCCAGCCGCGCTTCGGTGTAACGCATCGAGGCGGGGGCATCCGGGTCCATTGAGCCGAAGTTGCCCTGGCCCTCAACCAGCGGCACCCGCATAGACCAGTCCTGCGCCATGCGGACCAGCGCCATATAGATCGCAAGATCACCATGCGGGTGATAATTACCCATCACGTCACCGACGATCTTGGCGCATTTGCGATAAGGCTTGCCCGCAACCATGCCGCCTTCCTGGCTGGCGAACAGAATGCGGCGATGGACCGGCTTCAGCCCGTCGCGCACATCGGGCAACGCACGGCTGACGATCACGCTCATCGCGTAATCGAGGTAGCTGGTCTTCATCTCATCGACGATGTCGATGCGCTGGTATTCGCCGATCGGGCCAGTTGGCTCTGGCGGGGTAACGGGAATTTCGGTGTCGTCGCTCACGCAGCTGTTCAATCGCTAAATTTGCAGGGAATTGGGTATTCACCCGCCCTAGGGCAGCGGGGTAGGGAAGGCCAGTCAAACCCGCCTATACGCCCGCGCAAGCCGCTTGTTTTCCACACCTGCGGGATAGTTGCTGAATAGCTGGCGCAAAAGCCATTCAATCATCGTTCAGTGGATCGGCCCTAGTTCGCCACCCTGTTGCCAAACGCGTGGATTCCCGCCACTAACGAGTTGGAAGTTTTGGACCGATCAGGCGGTGGAAAGTCCGTACCTTGTCGGCTGCCCTAGGAGACGATTACCATGATTCGCAGCACCCTTCTTACCCACACTGCAATGGGCTTGCTTACCCGCTCGGCGCTGGGTTGCGCGCTTGCGCTGGGAACAATCGCCGCAGCAGGAATGGACAGCGCTGCGGCGCAGGCTGCTGAAAAGAAGCCGGCCGCGCCAAAGCTTAGCCTGTCCAAGCCATTCATGGCCGCCGCGGGTCCGTTGCAGAAGGCGATCGAAGGGGCAAAATCCCGAGCAGAGGTAGTCGCGGCACGCGCCCGAACTGAAGCAACCGACGCTGCGGTCAAAGCGGCGCAGGGCGCGCCTGCACGCAAGACTGCCAATGACAACCATGCTGCTGCTCTGGCCGCGCTTGGGACCACGCTCACGGCGGAAAAGGCTCAGCTCGAGGCCGCTTATGCGCTCATAGTGAACCAAGACGATCGATTCATGGCTGGCAATTTTGCACTGACGCTTGGCCAGGTGTCGAAGGATAACGCAATCTTGCGCCGTGGCCTGGCTTCAATGCTGGAAAGCGGAAAAGTTGCGGTGGCCGAACAGCCAAAGCTCAATTTCTACCTCGGCTCGCTGGCCTATGATGCCAAGGATTTCGTCACGGCCCGCAGCGCTCTGACTGTTGCGACAAACGGTGGCTATCACGATAATGATGCTGACGCGCTGCTGGCGGAAGCCTATGTCATCGACAAGCAGGTGCCCCAAGGCCTCGCCATTATGCGCCAGCTAGTCGAAGCAGGCCGGACGAGCGGCAAGCCGGCTGGCCAGAACGTGATGCGCCGCGGCCTTTCGGTGGCTTACAACAACAAGCTGTTGTCCGACGCCGGCTTTTTCAGCGCGGCATTGGCCGAAGCCTATCCCAGCGCCACCAACTGGAATGCAGCAATTGCCATTGTCCGCGATATTGGCAAGTTCCCGGCGCAGGAATCGCTTGATCTGTTGCGGCTGATGGCGCGAACCAATAGCTTCGTCGAAGAGCGTGATTACGTCGATTATATCGAGGCTGCCGATGCGCGCCGCTCGCCGGGGGAAGTTCTCAAGGTCATCGCGCTCGGTACTGCGGCTGGCAAGCTCAGGGCCAATGATGTGTTCGTCTCTGAGTCACGGACGATCGCCAATCAGCGGCTGGCTGCCGACAAGGCCTCGCTACCAGCGTTTGAGCGCGACGCTCGTTCTGCCAAGGCGACAGCAGCAACCGCGATGGCCGCCGCTGACGCATTCCTGAGCTATGACGATTTTGCCAAGGCAGCCGAACTCTACACGATTGCCGAAGCAAAGCCCGGTGCCGATAAAGACCGCGCCAATACCCGCCTGGCGATTGCGCAGATCGGTCTTGGCCAGATTGCTGAAGCCAAGGTAACGCTGGCCAAGGTCTCTGGTCCTCGCAAGACGATGGCCGGCCTTTGGTCGATCTATGCAGCAACGCTGGCCGTCAAGCCGGCTATGTAATTCGAATCGGATTCAGATTGGGGAAGGGCGGCAGGCAACTGCCGCCCTTTTCTTTTGCGCTGCGCTATTCGACCGGCAGAAACTGACCAGTATTCTCATCCAGTAGATGCAGCATCCCGTCGGAAATTGCGAAGAAGGCGCCACGAAGTTTGATCGTGCCTTCGCGTTCCTTGCGCCGAATGCATGGAAACGTGCGTAAATTAGCGAGACTGACTTCAACGGCCGCCTGCTCCATCGCGCGCTGTGCAGCGCCACTATCAGTGCCGTATACCGCAGCGACCGTGGCACGCGCCTGATCGAGCAATCCAATCCAATTAGCGATGAAACCGCCTTCACCAGGTTCCGCACCGTGCATTTCGCGGCTTAGGGCAACGGTGCACCCACCGCACATCCCATGCCCCATGACCAGAATCTGGCGAACGCCGATAACCTGAACTGCAAATTCCAACGCGGCAGAAACGCCGTGATAACCGGGACTTGTCTCAAATGGAGGGACCAGCGCTGCAACATTGCGGACAACGAAGATTTCACCGGGATCGACATCGAAGATCTGCGCTGGATCAACCCGGCTGTCAGAGCAGGCGATCACCATCAGCCTAGGTGATTGTCCTTCCTTGGCCAAACGATCGAACCGCTCCTTCTGGGTTGGAAAAGCCCCAGCCCGAAAGCGGTGATAGCCCTCGATCAGGGCTGCAAATTCAGGCATTCAGAATCGTTCCCCGCGGATCACTTCGACATCCCACATGGTGAGCAAAAGCCCATGGCTGGTGAGGATCGGAGCTAATGCTTCAGCCAATGCAGACGCCTTTTCCGGTGATGCGATCGACAGGATCAGGGATTTGTCAGCCCCGGTCACTCGCTCTTCGTGCCAGCGGCCTTCGCGGCCACTGCCCGAAGTTACCGGAAGCACGCTCCACCCGCTTATACCGGCCGTGTCAATCGCAGCTGTAACCCGCCGAACAAGTGGGCTGTCGACCAGAATTTCAATGCGCTTGCGGATAACTGTTTCGATCATGGACAGGCCTCAGCCGCCGGCCAGACGGTTCGCCAGGGCAGCGAACAGACCAATACCGACCAAGATGTTGAACGGGAAGGTAAGAGACAAAGACATGCTCAAATAGATGCCTGGATCAGCTTGGGGCAATGCCAAACGCATCGCCGCGGGCACTGCAATGTAGCTGGCGCTGGCGCAAAGGATACCAAAGCCGGCCGCAGAGCCAGGATCAAGTCCAATCGCGGTGCCTATCAAAACGCCAACCGTGCCATTGAACAACGGGAAGGCGATGGCCAGCACAGCCAGGCGCCAGGTCAAGGCACGCGCGTCCATCAGCCTCCGAGCAGCGATCAGCCCCATGTCGAGCAGGAACAGACACAAAACGCCTTTGAAGCCGCTATCGAACAATGGCTTCACATCTGCAAAGCCCTTGGGTCCCGCGATTGCGCCGATTGCGAAACTGCCGAGCAACAGCACAACCGATGCATTGAGGAACACTTCGCGCCACAACTCTCCTCGCTCATGACCACCATCTGCCTGCCCTTTGCGCGCCAGCATCAAGCCGGTCAGAATCGCAGGAGTTTCCATCACGGCCAGCACTGCCACCATGTACCCGGCGGGCGGCATCGCCATCACGCCCAGAACTTCATTGGCGGTCACAAATGTCACGACGCTTACAGAACCATAATGCGCAGCAACCGCGCCGGCATTGATCTGGTCAAGCCGGGCAAAATACCGGAGCGCCGCGTAAGCAAGCAGAGGCATCAAGAGGCTGGCCGCGATCCCGGCAAGCAGGGCAAACGCAATCTCTGCGTCGATCCCGGATTTTGCGACAGCAACCCCGCCTTTCAGGCCAATCGCGGCCATCAAGTACAGCGACATGCCTTTGGCCATCGCTTCTGGAATCGCGAGTTCGGAACGCAAGGTCGCGGCGAGCAGTCCCAACACGAAGAACAGAATAACTGGCGAAGTGAAAGTTGAGAGCGCCGCATGGTCCATGGCAGGTTTGTTAGTCGCAACAAAATGGCAACGCAAGTTGCAGGACCGCGCCATTGGCAAACGCGGTCAACGCGACTAGATCGGTTCGTGATGACCGCATTTCAGACAAACTCCGCCGCTCCCTCGGAACGCCAGCGCAAGCCTGACTGGATTCGCGTCAAAGCCCCTACCAGCAAGGGTTATGGCGAAACCCGCGCATTGATGAGGGAACTCAACCTCAACACAGTGTGCGAGGAAGCTGCTTGTCCCAACATCGGCGAATGCTGGACCAAGAAGCACGCTACCGTGATGATTCTGGGCGATGTGTGCACCCGCGCCTGCGCCTTCTGCAACGTCAAGACCGGGATGCCCCGTGCGGTCGATCCGCTGGAACCAGACCATGTTGCGATTGCGGCGGCCAGGCTGGGGCTTGAGCATATCGTGATAACTTCGGTTGACCGAGATGATCTGGCTGACGGAGGGGCCAGCCAATTCGTCAAGGTGATCGAGGCGCTGCGGCGCACGACGCCTGGGACCACGATCGAAATTCTCACGCCCGATTTCCGCAACAAGATGGAAAGCGCGGTCGAATCGATCGTGATCGCCGGGCCGGATGTCTATAACCACAATCTCGAGACGGTGCCGCGGCTGTATCCGACAATCCGACCCGGAGCGCGCTATTATGCTTCGTTGCGGCTGCTCGAACAAGTCAAACGCCACGATCCGCGCCTCTTCACCAAGTCCGGAGTGATGCTGGGATTGGGCGAGGAGCGTCTCGAAGTTCATCAGGTGATGGATGACATGCGCTGTGCCGGAATCGATTTCCTGACGATGGGCCAGTACCTCCAGCCAACTCCAAGGCACGCCAAGGTGATTGATTTCGTGACCCCGCAGGCTTTCGCTGCTTATGGCGCTATCGCGCGGGCCAAAGGCTTCCTGCAGGTCGCATCAAGCCCTCTGACCCGCTCAAGCTATCATGCCGGCGATGATTTCCGCGCCATGCGCGCGGCGCGCGAAGCCCAGCTTTCCAAAACGCGCTGATGCCGGGCATTCGCGAAGTACGCCGAATGCCCTGGTCGGCCGAGCAGATGTTCGATCTGGTCGCCGATGTGGCTAGGTATGGCGATTTTCTGCCCTGGGTAGTCGCAACCAGAGTCCGTTCGGATAGCGAGACCGAGATGGTTGCGGATATGTTGATTGGTTTCAATGCCCTGCGAGAAAAATTCACTTCACGGGTGGAAAAGCGGCGGGCCGAATTGATCAAGGTCCATTATGTCGATGGTCCGCTTCGCGATCTTGACAATGTCTGGCGCTTTTCCGTTTGCGAGGGCGGCGGCTGTGAAGTTGATTTCAATGTTGAATTCACGTTCCGCAACGCCATGTTCGAGCGTTTGGCCGGTCAGTATTTTGAGCGCGCTTTCCGCAAGATGGTGGGCGCCTTCGAAGCCCGGGCAGAGGTGCTCTATGGCAGCAGCAATTCCAGCGCGACCAGTGTCGCCTGATACCGGACATCGGCCCGGCTGGTTGCGACGAGAAAACGCTCTTCGGCGGTAACCTCATCACTGCCGCGGATAGCGCGAGCGAACACAACCGTACCGACCGGCTTTTGCACGGTTCCGCCATCGGGACCAGCTATGCCGCTGATCGCCACAGTCACGTCGGCGCTGCTTTTTTTGAGCGCGCCTTGCGCCCTCGCCCAGGCGCAAGCGATCGAAACAGAACCAAATGTGTCGATTATATCGCTCGAAACACCCAGTAATTCGTGCTTGGATTCGTTCGAGTAGGTTACAAAACCTCGGTCAAGAACGGCCGAAGATCCGGCAATCTCGGTGATCGCCGCTGCGACGAGCCCGCCAGTGCAGCTTTCGGCAAGCGCAATGCTTCGGCCGGCAGCGCGGTTTTCTGCTACCACACGGGCTGCCAGAGCAATGATCTCATCAGGAAAGAGGCTGCCGGAAATCGGGTTAGCGGGCATCAGACGGGGCAGATGTTGAACTGGCCGACCTTGGCCTTGCCGTTCTTCGCTCCGAAACCGGCGGCCAGTCCAATCAGCTCCGCCGTGCTTTCCGCAGGCAGGGGGGCCAGAAGCATGACCAGCCGATCCACCGCGTTGCAGCGCTCGGTCGGCAGTTGCTGGCCAATCATGCCCTGGATCAGGCCATCGAGCATTGGCTGTAATGCATCGTCGGACATAAGTTTGAACACGTCTGCAGCTTGGGGATTGGTGGCGGCACCGATCTTGATAAAGGCAGCCTTGGCACCCGGCCAGGATGACGCTTTGCGGGCTTCATAGCGCGAAGCCAGCTGAACGCCGTCCTTTCGCAGGAAAGCTTCGCGCGGCAACACGCCGGCACAATGCTGAGCCGTGCCGCGAATCATGCTCGGCAACGCATAGCTCGACAGCGAGGTGAACTCGCTTGACGTCAGACACGGCGCTTCGGCGGCCTGAACGGCGGCTGGCGTCACGGCCAGCGCAGCGGCAAGAACAGCGGTAATTCGGCGCATGGGTAAATGTCCTTAGTTGAGGAACAGAGTGGCGACGGCTTGCGCGGCGATCCCTTCGGCGCGGCCAGTAAATCCAAGGCGCTCGGTGGTAGTCGCCTTGACACTCACCGCCGCAATTTCAACGCCCAGCAGCTCTGCGAGCCGGCTACGCATAGCATCACGATGTGGACCGATCCGGGGCGCCTCGCAAATCAAAGTGACATCGACATTGCCGACTGTGTAACCTGCCTCAGCCGCAAGAGCGACAGCGTGGCGCAAAAACCGGTCCGACGAAGCGCCGCGCCATTTGGCTTCGCTAGGCGGAAAATGGCTGCCAATATCGCCCTGACCAATCGCACCGAGAAGCGCATCGACCAAAGCATGGATTGCGACATCGGCATCGCTATGTCCGGCAAGGCCCTGGGAATGCTCAATCTTTACCCCGCATAGCCAGAGTTCCTCGCCATCGGCCAAGCGGTGGACATCATAACCGCTGCCAACCCGCACCGCGGGCAGCGCCGGGCCAAAGTCACTCGCAAAGGTTAGCTTGCTCAAACATTCATCTCCCTCAACCAGCGCCACGGACATTCCGGCAGCGCGGGCAATCTGGGCATCGTCGCCGGCTTCTGCCGCGCTCTGCCACGCTTTGTGCGCGGCAAGTATCCCGGCAAAGCGGAACGCCTGCGGCGTCTGGACCCTTCGCAAAGCCAAGCGATCAGCCGGATTACCCATCAGATCGCCAGCTGCTTCGGCTAAGCTGTCAACAACTGGCAGAACCGGGATGGCTCCGGGCTGAACGGCAAGGGCAGCGATGAGCCGCTCGATCACAGCGCGGGGCAGGGCGGGGCGAGCGGCGTCGTGAATCAGGACATTAGCCGGAGCGCCGGCTTCAAGCGCTGCAAGGCCTTTGCAAACCGATTGCTGTCGCGTTGCACCGCCAATGACGAACCGAACGCCGGGGATGCCGTCCAGTGCAGCCCGAGCGATGGCGTCAGCTCCGTCAGGAATCACCACGACGATCGGAGAAATACCTGCTGCGGCAAAGGCTTCGGCCGAATGACGGATCACAGGTTTCCCTCGCCAGCGGGCGAACTGTTTGGGAACATCCTGGCCCGCGCGCAGGCCGGCACCCGCGGCAACGATCACGGCAGCGGTATCAGGGAAGGGGGTGACAGGATCGCTCATACTAACCGCGCGGGTAATCGCTTGCCGTCAAAGGGGCAATCCACTATGCGCTGCCCAAATTTTAGGCACTGACAATGAACCCGCTTCCCATCCCGCCGCAACTGGTCCCGATCAACATCGGCCCAGTGCAAGTCAAATGCCCGGTGATCCTCGCTCCGATGACGGGCGTGACCGATATGCCGTTCCGCAAGCTGGTTCGTCGCTATGGCTCGGGCCTGAATGTGACCGAGATGATCGCCAGCCCGGCAATGATCCGCGAAACGCGTCAGTCGCTGCAAAAAGCGGCGTGGGATGCGGTGGAAGAGCCGGTTTCGCTCCAGCTCGCCGGCTGCTCGCCAGCGGAAATGGCCGAGGCGGCCAAGCTCAATGCCGACCGAGGCGCCGCGATTATCGATATCAACATGGGATGTCCGGTCAAGAAGGTGGTCAATGGCGATGCCGGATCGGCGCTGATGCGCGACCTGCCGCTGGCCGCTGCGCTCATCGAAGCAACGGTCAAGGCGGTGGACGTCCCGGTAACGGTCAAGATGCGGATGGGCTGGGACCACACCTCGCTCAACGCCCCTGAACTGGCGCGGATTGCCGAGGATCTGGGCGCCAAGATGGTCACCGTCCATGGCCGAACCCGCAACCAGATGTACCGCGACGCGGCTGATTGGGCCTTTGTTGCCCGCGTCAAGGAGGCGGTTTCGATCCCGGTGATTGTTAATGGCGACATTTGCGGGATCGAGGATGCCGCGCAGGCGCTGGAGCAAAGCGGCGCGGATGGAGTGATGATCGGCCGCGGAGCTTATGGCAAGCCGTGGTTGCTGGGCCAGGTAATGCATTGGCTGCGTTGTGGCGTGGCATTGCCGGATCCGACAATCGATCAGCAATTCGACCTGATATTAGAGCATTATGAGACGATGCTCGATCATTATGGTAGCGAAACCGGGGTCAAGATGGCGCGTAAGCACCTCGGCTGGTACACCAAGGGACTGCCCGGATCGGCCGAGTTCAGAAACCGGGTGAACTTCATTGATAATCCGGCGGAAGTGGTGCGCTCGCTCAGCGCCTTTTACGCACCATTTCTCCAGCGCGAAGCTGCTTGATGCTTGCGCCTGACGCCCAGCGTCAACTTGCCAGCCTGTCGCTGGCAGTGCTGCTGCTCGGCCCGGACCAGACTATCGCCTCCGCCAATCCTGCTGCTGAACAGTTTCTTGGCCAGAGCAATCGTCGGCTTGTCGGTCGGCAACTTGCCGAATTGCTCCGCTTTGATGAGCCCCGCCTGACCGAAGGCTTGTCCGACAGCGAGGCGCATATTTCTGCCCGTGCAACAGGCGTTTTCCTCGTCGGTCAGGGAGCGCGGCAGATTGACGTTACGATCACACCGATGATCGACACGCTTGGTTGGCAAGTGCTCACCATTCATGACATCAGCAGCGTCGGCGCGATGGATGAGAGCCTTAGCGGCGACGGCGATGTATTGCTGCGCGCGCCGGAAATCCTGGCGCATGAGATCAAGAACCCGCTCGCCGGAATTCGCGGTGCGGCCCAGCTCCTGGGGCGCAAATTGCAAGGTGCGGAGCTGGCGCTTACCGGTTTGATTACCGGTGAAGTAGACCGGATCGCCAAGCTGATCGACCAGATGCAATCGCTCAGCAGTCGCACGCCGCAAATTCTGACGCCATGCAATCTCCATGAAGCAATCCGCCGCGCCCGAGCGGTGCTTGATGCCGGAGGACTGGAAGCCAAGGGACAGGTACCGGAGTTGGTCGAGGAGTTCGATCCTTCGCTCCCGCCGGTGCTGGGCAATATCGACGCGCTGGTGCAGGTTCTGATCAACCTGCTTGCCAATGCCAGCGAGGCTTGCCGCAATGGCGCGAAACCGCAGGTGGTTATCCGCACTCGCTTTGCCAGCGGACTGCAATTCCACCCCTCATCGCACGGCAAGCCGGTTCGTCTGCCGATCGAACTGCGCGTTTCGGATAACGGACCGGGCATCGATCCAGCCATGCGCGATCATGTTTTTGAGCCATTCGTGACAACCAAAAAGAGCGGGCAGGGGCTGGGGCTTGCGCTCGTTCGCCGCCTGGTGATCGATATGAACGGCCGCGTGAACCATGATCGTGACGAGACCGGAAAATGGACCCATTTTCGCGTTCACCTGCCGATGGCCAACGATGTCCGCCGCACCAATCAGGAGGAAGCAGCATGAGTGTGCTGCTGGTAGAAGACGACGAGACCATCGCGATCGTCATCGCCGCTGCGCTTGAGTCGGAAGGTTTCCCAGTCACGCGCTGCGACAGCATTGCAGAGCGCGACCGCCTGCTCTCCCAAAAGGATTTCTCGGCTCTGGTCACCGATGTGATGCTGAACGATGGCGACGGGATTGAAACTCTCGGCCGCGTGCGCGAACAGTTCCCGGCGCTGCCGATCATCATCCTCTCCGCTCAGAACACGCTCGACACCGCAGTCCGGGCCAGTGAAACTGGAGCGTTCGAGTATTTTCCCAAGCCGTTCGACATTGACGAGCTGGCACGAACCGTTCGTCAGGCCATCGGGACCAGTGCATCACGCTTTGTGGGAGAAGACGACCCGGCCCCGCCAGGCCTTCCGCTGGTTGGCCGCAGTGCGCCAATGCAGGCGGTTTACCGGATGATCACCCGGGTTCTGCGTAATGATCTGACTGTGCTGATCCTCGGCGAAAGCGGCACTGGCAAAGAACTGGTTGCCGAGGCGATCCACCAACTTGGCGCGCGACAGGCCGGACCATTCGTGGCGGTCAACACTGCCGCCATCCCCGCCGAGCTTATAGAAAGCGAGCTCTTTGGCCACGAAAAGGGTGCCTTCACCGGAGCTGTGGCGCGCCACATCGGCAAATTCGAACAGTCTGCCGGGGGAACTCTGTTTCTCGATGAAATCGGCGATATGCCGATGCAGGCGCAGACACGGCTGTTACGGGCGCTGCAATCGGGCCGGATTCGCCGGGTCGGCGGTCGTGAGGAAGTGGTAATCGACACGCGGATCATTGCGGCCACCAATCGCGATCTTGAGCCGATGATCGCGGCGGGCACCTTTCGCGAGGACCTTTACTACCGGCTCAATGTGGTCCCGATCACCTTGCCCGCCTTGCGTGAGCGCGCCGATGATATTCCCGCGCTTGCCCAGCATTTTCTGGTGCAGGCCGCCAGCGAAGGCTTGCCGCGCCGGCAGCTTACTCTCGATGGCGCAGAATTGTTGGCCCGTCAGCCCTGGCGCGGTAACGTGCGCGAACTGCGCAATTTCATCTATCGTCTGGCTTTGCTGGCTCGGGAGGAACGGGTCGATGCAGAAGCCCTTGCCCCACTACTGGCGCGAGCGATACGGTCGGGCGAAGAAGCGGACCGCGGAGCAGGATTGGACGGCGCGGTGACGCGTTGGCTTGAAATCGAACGTCCCGCCTCAGGCACAGTCTATGACGCGGCGCTGGCTGCTTTCGAACGGCCGTTGTTCATCGCTGTCCTCAAAGGAACTGGCGGAAATCAGCTGCGGGCAGCTCAAATGCTAGGGATCAATCGCAATACGTTGCGCAAGCGGCTGTCCGAACTCTCGATCGATCCAGAGGTCTGCGCACGTCCGGATTGACGGGAATTTCCTTGCATCAGGGCAACAGTAGTGTTGTAAGCTGGCAACGATGAATTCCACGCGCACTCAACCCTGGCCGCGCTGGTGGCGCCGCATCCAGATCGGTGCTCGCCGGGCCAATTTCTTTGCCGTGATGGAAATTGTCTCGGTTATCGCCTTCCTGATCATGACTGCCACAACCTGGATTGCGGTCAGCGCCCAGTCGAAAAAGGGTCAGCTCCTTCCATCCGATCTCACGGCAACGCTGCTGATTGGCACACTGGTTCCGGCCATGGCGATCCTGGTCTTGCTGGGCCGGCGACTTGCGCTGCAACGCGCAGCGGAAAATGTTGGCGGGACCGGACGGCTCCATGTCCGCCTGGTGTTCCTGTTCTCGATGATTTCGGCGGTGCCGACGCTGATGCTGGTGATCTTCGCTTCGTTCCTGTTCCAGTCGGGCGTTGAGTTCTGGTTTTCCGACAATTCGCGTGGAATGCTGGAAAATGCCAACAAGCTGGCGCGCGGCTACTACGAACAGACCCAGCGCGATATGGAGTATGAATCGCTCGCTATGGCCGGGGATTTGCGCGATTTTCTGAGTCAGGAACCAATTACCAGCCCAGCTTTTCCAGACTATTATTACTATCAGGTCACACACCGGAAAATCAACGAATCAACCATCCTCCAGAAGGGCAGCGATGGCGCCTTGCGCAAGGCGGCCTTCGCCCGCGGCGAGAACCCGCTGTCAGAAGAAGTCTCGACCGATGTGTTGCGCAAGCTTGATCGCGGCGAGGCGATTGTAGTCAGCTCACAAGCCGACAAGATCGAGGCGGTCACGCCGATTGACCGTCGTGCGGGGATATATCTCTACACGGCGCGAAGTTCCGATTTGCTGACGCTGAGCCAGGGCAAGCGGGCCGAGAACATCGTTGTTGCCTATGACATGCTGACAAAGCGGGCGAGAATTCAACAGCTGCAGTTCAATGTTGCGCTGTTCGTCGCCTCACTTGGGCTGGTTGGTCTTTCGGTCTGGTTCGGCCTGCGTTTTGCCGATCGGCAAGTGAAGCCGCTCTATGATCTGGTGGCGGCAGCGCGGGAGGTGGGTAGCGGCAATTTCGCGCTGAGGGTGGAGGGGCGTACCGGCGCGGATGAGATCGGTCTGCTGAACCGTGCATTCAACCGCATGACGGCGCAGCTTGAACGCCAGACACAGGCCTTGGTGGGGGCTAACCAGCAACTCGACGAACGGCGCACCTTTATCGAAGCTGTGCTCGAATCAATCACCGCCGGGATCATCTCGGTCAACCCGGCAGGCGAGATCCTGCTGATGAACAGTTCGGCACAGAAACTCCTGCTCGATCACATCGAAGCGGCGTCGGTCGGGGGGAAGCTGGCGGATATCGCGCCGCCAATCGCCGCAATGGTCGACAGTGAGATGACCAGCGGGTTGATCCAATATGCCAGGGGCAAAGAACTGCTGACCCTGGCGGTCAAATTGACCCGCGAAAGAGCAGGTACAGTCATCACCTTCGAAGATATTACAAGGCAGGTACTGGATCAGCGCCAGGCGGCCTGGTCCGATGTCGCGCGCCGGATCGCGCATGAAATCAAGAACCCGCTGACTCCGATCCAGCTTGCCACCGAGCGGCTGAGCCGCCGCTATCGCAAGCAGATCACCACAGATCCGGAATTGTTCGAGGAACTGACCAACACCATCATCCGCCAGGTTGGTGACCTCAGGAAGATGGTTGACGAATTTTCCTCATTCGCACGCTTGCCTAAGCCGGTTTTCCGGGGCGAGGATCCGGTCGATCTGGCGCGTCAGGCGCTGTTCCTGCAGGAAGTTTCGCGCCCGGACATCAATTTCACTTTTGCTTCCGATCCGGACATCGGCATTATTGCCTGCGATCGTCACCAGTTTGGCCAGGCGATGACCAACGTACTGAAAAATGCGATCGAGGCGGTCGAGGCCCGGCAGAAGTCCGGCGTTGCCGATTACCGCGGGCGGGTGGCCGTGGCGCTTCGTCACAAGGACGAAGATGTGGTCGTCACGGTCGGCGACAATGGCATCGGATTGCCGCAAGACAGTGAACGGATCACCGAACCCTATGTCACCACCCGCGACAAGGGGACCGGACTGGGTCTCGCTATCGTCAACAAGATTGTCGAGGAGCACGGCGGCGAGATGTCCTTTGCACCCGGTGATCCCGACGGAACTATCGTTACCATGCGCTTTGCCCGTGATCCGCTGGCCGGACAGCGATCCCAGGAAGCAGCCGAATAGGAACATTGAATGGCGCTTGATATTCTCATCGTCGATGACGAACGCGATATCCGCGAACTGGTGGCGGGCGTCCTCAGCGACGAAGGTTATGAATGCCGTACAGCAGGCGACAGCCAATCAGCCCTGGATGCGATCGACCAACGCCGCCCGTCACTCGTACTGCTGGACGTCTGGCTCCACGGCAGCCCGATGGACGGGCTTGAAGTGCTAGATGCAATCAAGAGCCGCGAACCTGAGTTGCCGGTGATCATATTCTCAGGCCACGGCAATATCGACACTGCTGTCTCCGCAATCGGGCGCGGCGCGATGGACTTCATCGAAAAGCCGTTCGAGGCGGAGCGGCTGCTGCTGCTCGTCGCTCGTGCCACCGAGACAGAACGTCTGCGCCGCGAAAATGCGAGACTGCGCGAGGGTTTCGTTATCTCGGACGAATTCACCGGCAACAGCTCGGCGATAAATCAGGTCCGCGCCACGTTGAAGCGGGTCGCTAACACCGGCAGCCGGTTGTTGATTGTCGGGCCGGCAGGATCGGGCAAGGAAGTGGCCGCACGGTTGCTCCATAGCTGGAGCCCGCGCGCCAACGGTGCCTTCGTTACCGTGAATTCAGCGCGAATTACGCCCGAGCGATTTGAGCAAGAGCTATTTGGCGAGGAAGCGGGCGGCAAGCTGATCCGCGCCGGGCTGCTTGAAATGGCTGATGGGGGCACACTTTACCTCGACGAGGTGGCTGACATGCCGCTCTCTACCCAGGCCCGTATCCTGCGCGTTCTAACCGAGCAGGCGATCGTTCGGGTTGGCGGGCATCGGCAGATCCGGGTCGATGTGCGGGTTGTTTCATCCACTGCGCGAAACCTGGAAAAGGAAATAGCCGAGCGCCGGTTTCGCGAAGACTTGTTCTACCGCCTCAATGTCGTTCCGGTAGCGATCCCGTCTCTGTGCGACCGGCGCGAGGACATCCCGGCGCTGGTTGATCACTTCTTCGCGCGCTTTGCTGCTGATCAGGGCGTTGCCCCGCCAGAAGTAAGCGCCGAGGCAATGGCTGCACTTCAATCCTATGAGTGGCCCGGCAACGTGCGCCAGTTGCGCAATGTGATCGAACGCACAATCATCCTCACCCCGCGCGACAGGCTCGCCAGGATCGAGCCGGACATGCTTCCGGCCGAACTACTTAACGGGCGGATGAACGGCGAATCGGGCATTTCCACGTTGATGGGGGTGCCCTTGCGGGAAGCTCGCGAGAATTTCGAACGGGAATATCTGCGGGTGCAGATCCGCCGCTTTTCCGGGAACATTTCGAAAACTGCAAACTTCATCGGGATGGAACGATCGGCCCTTCATCGTAAGCTCAAACTGCTCGGCATGGCTGATCGCCGTGAAGAGGAAGAAGAGGATACCGAAGTTTGAGTATTTACCGCAGCATCAGTTCGCGATAGTATAATACAGGTTACCGGTACGGCTCCTTGTTTCGGCAGGGCTTGGCCAGATTGCGAACCGCAGAAGCGGGCGCCAAAAAGATGGAGACTTACAATGTCCGAACGTACGTTATCGGCGCGCGCGCGCGCTTCAAAGCCTGAAGTTGAAGCCGAAGAAACAGTTGCAGAGCCAGTGGCTAGCCTGATCGGTGGCAAGGGCCAGAACCTTCAGGATCAGTTTCTCAATCTGCTGCGCAAGAACAAAGTCCCGGTGACCATGTTTCTGGTCAAGGGCGTCAAGCTGCAGGGCATCGTGACCTGGTTTGACAATTTTTCCATCCTGCTGCGCCGGGATGGTCAGACCCAGCTGATCTATAAGCACGCCGTTTCTACGATCATGCCGGGACAGCCGATCGATGTCCGCCTTTTTGCGGGTGGCGCAGAAGTGAACAAGAAGATCCGACTGTTGCAGGATGTCTTCCTGACCAGCGTCCGCAATGCCGAAGTGCAGGTCACCATGTTCCTCGTCAACGGCGTGATGCTGCAGGGCCGGGTCGCTGCTTTTGACCTGTTTTGCATGCTGCTTGAGCGTGATGGCTATGTCCAGTTGGCCTACAAGCACGCCGTATCGACGATCCAACCTGCCAGCCCCATTGACCTGACCGGTGACTGGGATGGCGAAGAGGGCGGTGACGCCTGAGCAATTCTGACGAGTTAGATGGTGAAGTCACCCGCGGCGCGCGGGCGGTGGTTGTCTGCCCGGAGATGCGCGGGCGCCAAATGCGCAACGGGGGCGCTGGCGCGATAGACGCCCAAGCCCGCGCAGAAGAGGCGCGCGGGCTTGCACTGGCAATCGGGCTGGTGGTAACTGAAATTCTCACCATACCGATCCGCGAAGCTCGCGCGGCGACACTGCTGGGCGAGGGCCAGATTGCCAATATCGCGATTGCCTGCACCCAGAACGAAGCGGAACTGGTCATCATCGATGGCGCGCTGACCGCAATTCAGCAGCGCAACCTCGAAGAAAAACTCAAACGCAAAGTGATTGATCGCACTGGGCTGATCCTTGAGATCTTCGGTGAACGCGCCGCAACTGCTGAAGGGCGGCTGCAGGTTGAATTGGCGCATCTTGATTATCAGGCGGGGCGCCTGGTCCGGAGTTGGACCCACCTTGAACGCCAGCGCGGCGGATTTGGCTTTCTAGGCGGTCCGGGCGAAACCCAGATCGAAGCAGATCGCCGTCAGATTCGCGACCGGATGGCTCGGCTTCGCAAGGAGCTTGAACAAGTGCGCCGCACTCGCGGACTTCATCGCTCGCGCCGGGAAAAGGCACCTTGGCCTGTCATTGCTTTGGTTGGTTACACCAATGCCGGCAAATCAACCCTGTTCAACAGGCTTACCGGCGCGGCGGTTATCGCCGAAGATATGCTGTTCGCGACTCTCGACCCAACCATGCGCGCAGTCCGCCTGCCGGGGCTGGACAAGGCGATCATTTCCGACACGGTGGGCTTTATTTCGGATCTGCCAACGCAGCTGGTGGCGGCTTTCCGGGCGACGCTGGAAGAAGTGACCGCCGCCGACGTGATTGTTCATGTCCGCGATATCGCCAATCCGGATACGGCAGCGCAGAAGCAGCAGGTTCTTCAAGTGCTGAGCGATCTAGGGTTGCTTGATCCTGACGCGTCCGAGCCAAAAATCCCGATAATCGAAGCCTGGAACAAATGGGACTTGCTTGATGCCGATCGAGCGGCGGAATTGGCCGAACAATTCGAGCTTCATGATGATGAAGTGGTCGTCCCGATTTCAGCGCTGACCGGCGAGGGTTGTGAAGCCTTGCTGGCCAAGGTCGGCCAAGTCCTGACGTCCGGAGCCAAGCTCCACAAGTTCTCTATCCCGGCCAGTGATGGCCAGCGGATTGCCTGGCTCCATGCCAATGGTGAAGTCAGCCAAGACTGCGAAGGCGGGATCGATGATCGCGGGCCGCTTCGGCACCTTGAGGTACGGCTCACGCCGCGAGACCTAGGACGTTTTTCTCGGCTCTGATGCCTTGACGTCAACCCAAAGTTGTTCCTGCTGTTCAAGATCAAGTGCCTCGAAACTCTGCCCATTGCCACTCGCCAGTTGCTCCATCGCCCGAAACCGGCGCTCGAATTTCAGATTGGCCGCGCGCAAGGCGTCTTCGGGAGCGATCCCATAGGCACGGACCAGATTGACTGCAGCGAATAGCAGGTCGCCGGCCTCTTCCGCCCGTTCCTGGTCCGTTTCGGCACCAGCGAGTTCCCCCAATTCCTCAAGGATTTTCGCTGCTGGCCCCTCAGTATCCGGCCAGTCGAAACCCTGCCGGGCAGCACGTTTCTGCAATTTTTCCGCGCGCATCAACGCGGGAAGGGCAAGGGCCACCCCATCGAGCGCGCTGGTGGAGCCTTTGGCGCTGCGCTCGGCGGCCTTGAGAACCTCCCAGCGATCCTCGCGCGATTGTCCTTCGTCCGGTGCGCCGCCAAAGATGTGGGGATGGCGCGCCTCCATCTTGTCGCCGATTGTGGCAGCGACAGCCGCGAAGTCGAACAGGCCGGCTTCTTGTGCAATGCGGGAATGGAACACGACCTGCAGCAACAAATCGCCAAGCTCATCGCGCAGCGCGCTCATGTCGCCGCGCTCGATCGCGTCGGCAACTTCATAGGCTTCTTCGATCGTATACGGCGCGATTGTGCCGAAGCTCTGCGCGCGGTCCCATTCGCAACCCGATACCGGATCACGCAAGTGGGCCATAATCCGGATTAGGCGGCCGAGGGGGGGTTCTGATTCTAAGGACATATAAGATTGATAATATATATTATGTTAAATTATAAAACATGCAGCGGTAGACCTTCACGTGAAAAACCGCCCTGCGACAAAGGCGACAACCGCAATTATCAGCAGCCAAGCAATCGCCATTCCCGCCTTCGTTTCAAACGACAGATTCTGCGCGCGCAGTGCTCTTGCTGCCAGAAACAGCGACGCCGTCAGTGCGACCAGCGAAACGATCAGCGAACCATTCACGCTTCTAACTCCAGGCCATCGAAGCCGACACTTACATGCGGCGGTACTTCGCCAGACAGCGTGGCATAATCCAATGACTTGTCGAGATGTGTCAGAACTGCGCGTTGCGCCCGGGATGCCTCGATCAGCTCGAGCGCCATGCCGAGATGCGCGTGGGTTGGATGTGGTTCACGGCGCAGGCAATCGGTCACCAGCAAATCGACGCCATCAAAAAGCTCAACCATCTCACGCGTGATTGCGCTGAAGTCTGTCGCATAACCAATTGATTTACCGTCTGCCTCAAAGCGAAACGCAGTACTCTGCGCCGGGCCATGCGGCATCTGGCAATTGCCGATTGAAATTCCGCCGAACATCCGCAAACGATCGAGCGAGTCAATATTGACGATCGTATAGTAGCCATCCTGCCCGGCGAAAACATAGCCGAACCGCTGGCGCAGCCGCCGCACGGTTTCATCGGCAGCAAAGCCCGGCAACGGCCCGGACCGGCCATAGCGCATCGGGCGAAGGTCATCGATCCCATGGCAATGATCTGCATGATCATGGGTCCAGAACACTGCATCGACCCGGTCGATTTCATTGGCGAGCAGCTGATTGCGCAAGTCGGTCGAGGTATCGACCAGCAGCCGGGTACCGTCCGTACTTTCAACGATGATCGAGACCCGTGAGCGGCGGTTGCGCGGCTCCGCCGGGTCGCACAACCCCCAATCATTGCCGATCCGGGGCACCCCGGTCGAAGTGCCGGCGCCAAGCATCAGCAGCTTCACACTGCGGCCCTCTTGAACAAAGCCGCAAAATTGCGCGTAGTCTGTTCCGCCAAAGCCTCAGGCTCCACACCGCGCAGCTTCGCGACAAAGCGGGCAGTATCAGCCACAAATGCCGGCTCACACGGCCTGCCGCGATGCGGCACTGGTGCTAGGAATGGAGCATCTGTTTCGACCAGAATCCGATCCTCCGGCAAACTGGCAGCGACTTCCTGCAAGTCTTTGGCATTTTTAAAAGTCACGATCCCTGAAATCGAGATCGTGAGGCCCAATTCAAGCATTTTGCGGCCAAAATCGGCCGATGCCGTGAAGCAGTGAATCAGTGCGGGGAACAAGCCCCTCTGCATCTCATCCGCAATGATCGCAGCGGTATCATCCTCGGCGTCGCGGGTGTGGATGATCAGCGGCAAGCCTGTATGCCGCGCCACCGCAATATGGGTGCGGAACAAAGCTCGCTGCGTCGCGCGGTCGGAGTGGTCGTAGTAGTAATCGAGCCCGGTTTCGCCAATCGCAATAACCCGGGGATGCTCGCTCGCGGCAAGCAGGACACCCTCACCCAGATCGGCATGGTCATCGGCCTCGTGCGGATGTATCCCGACGCTGGCCCAGATGTCAGGCTCGCGCATTGCCGTTGCGATGACCTGATCCCACTCACGCTGGCGGGTCGAGATATTGAGGAAGCCCCCGACACCTGCCGCGCGGGCGCGGGAGAGGACCCCCGCCTGATCCTCGACAAGTCCTTTGTATTCCAGGTGGCAATGCGAATCGATCAGCATCACGCGGCTTCTACGGGGAGTTCAAGGCGGGGGAACACCCCAACTGGCTGGACCAGCACAAAGCCACTGGCGGCTAGCGTGGTGAACCAGTCTGGATCTTCAAGCGCAGCAAAATCGCGTGCTTCTGAGGCTAAGCCCATCTGGTCGAGCAAATTGTCAGCGGATTCAGGCACCACCGCCCGCACTGCGATCGTCAGATCACGGACGCAGCGAAACAGCGTCATCAGGACGCCCGCCATGCGTTCCGGATCACTCTTGCGCAAAGCCCAGGGAGCCATTTCATCGACATACTGATTGCAGGCAAAAACGGCCCTCATCCAGGCTTCGAGACCGTCGCTGAAAGCGAGATTGGCAAATGTGAACTTGAGCGTGGCGATATTTGTACGAACCGCCAGTTCCAGTTCTGTGTCGACTGGCTGCGCCTCGATGCCGGTACGAAGTTTGCCATCCATATTTTTGAAAACCATTGATAAACTACGCTGTGCCAGATTGCCGAAGCTGTTGGCCAGCTCTGCATTGCAGCGGTTAACGATGGCTTCGGGTGAATAGCTGCCATCCTGACCGAAAGGCACCTCGCGGAGCAGGAAATAACGGAGGCTATCGACCCCGAATCGTTCGGAAAGTTCGATTGGATCGGTCACATTACCGACCGACTTGGATTCCTTTTGGCCGCGGTTGAGGAGGAAGCCATGCCCGAATACCTGCTTGGGCAGTGCGAGCCCAGCGCTCATCAGGAAGGCTGGCCAATAAACCGCGTGAAAGCGGACGATGTCCTTGCCGATCAGGTGAATATCAGCCGGCCACCACTTTTGCATTTCCGGCGTGTCGTCAGGAAAACCTAGCCCAGTCAGATAGTTGGTCAGCGCATCGACCCAGACATACATCACGTGCCCGGTCTTTCCATTGGCGTCGCTGCCCGGAACCTTGACGCCCCAATCGAAACTGGTCCGCGAGACCGACAAATCACGCAATCCGCCTTCGACAAAGCGCATGATTTCATTGCGGCGGCTGTCCGGTTGCAACCAGTCTGCATCGGCATTGAAAAGCGCCAGCAACCGTTCCGCATAGTTGGAGAGGCGGAAAAACCAGCTTTCCTCGACCGTCCACTCGACCGGAGTGCCTTGCGGCGAGAGTTTTTCGGCCCCCTCCCCGGCGATCAATTCGCTCTCATCGTAATAGGCTTCGTCGCGGATCGAGTACCACCCTTCGTAGCGATCGAGATAGAGATCGCCATTGGCCTCCATCCGCCGCCACAGT
The DNA here is from genome assembly GCA_046590275.1 of Novosphingobium sp. Classification (GTDB taxonomy): domain Bacteria; phylum Pseudomonadota; class Alphaproteobacteria; order Sphingomonadales; family Sphingomonadaceae; genus Novosphingobium. The sequence goes on along the minus strand of JBKJTN010000064.1, from coordinate 5,423 downwards.
TCCTGACTAGCCAAGTGATGAGCCGGCTCGGTCGTGCGCTGAAAAACGTCATAACTGACATTGAGTTTATCGCACATATCAATAAAATATTTCGACATTTCTGAGGCCAGTTCTGCCGGTGTCACACCCAGTTCGCGGGCCTTCTGGGCCATTTTCAGCCCGTGTTCGTCGGTGCCAGTCTGGAAACGCACGTCGCGGCCCATCGCCCGCTGGAACCGGGCGATTACATCGGCGGCAATCGCTTCATAGGCATGGCCAATATGCGGCTTGCCGTTGGGATAGCTGATCGCGGTAGTAATGTAGAAAGGTTCGGCCATGCCGGGGTGCTGTCTTTTCGCTAAATTGTCAGGCTGCCGCTTCTCTAGGGGCGGCGGCGGAGGCCAGCAACCCGCCAATTTCCATCACTGCCAATCCGGGATCGAAGTTGTAGGTCGGCAATTGCCCGCCAAACCGCACCAATGCGCCATGCGCTTCGATGATCCGGCCTTGCCGTTCACGCGATGCGCCGCCCAGTTCAGCCGCAAGAACTGCCCGCGCCAGCTCGACCGCAGCCTGCATTCGCTCGCGATCAGGGCGCGCGCCAATTTCTTCCGCCAGCGCGCCGCGCAGGGCAAAGTCCTCGTCTCCATTGCGCAGCAAACGGAGCATCAGGCCATGCAGAGCGCTAAGTTCCTGGCCGACAAACTTCAGCGCGGCGCCGGGCGATCCTTCGGCGGCGGCGATGGCGGCGGCGCAGGTCGCGGCATCGGCCTGAGGGGCTTCGCGCGCCAGGATTCTCGCAACCTCACTGGTATCGAGCGGCGCAAAACGCAGCACCCGGCACCGCGAGCGGACCGTTGGCAGCAGGCGCCCCGCCCGGTGCGCGACGAGCAGGAAGAAGGTTCCCACCGGCGGCTCCTCGAGGCTTTTGAGCAGCGCGTTGACTGCGTTTTTTTCCATGTCGTCTGCCGGATCGATGATGATCACCCGGCGGCTGCCCAGCGTCGGCCTTGTGACCAGGCGCTGCTGCATCCGGCGGATCTGGTCGATCGTGATATTGCGCTTGGTCTGGAACGGCTTGCCCTCGGCGCGCTTCTTTTCCTCGTCATCGTTGGCTGGGAGGTGATCGAGGGTAATGATATCAGGATGCGCAGCGGGCCTCGGCTGAGCAATGCCTGCCTCATTCACCAGCTCAGCCGCTGCGGCCTTGGCGAAAGCCCCTTTGCCGATCCCGCGTAGCCCGCTGAGAATCCATGCATGGTGCATCCGCGATGATGCCATGGCGGCGCGCCATTCGCGCCAGGCCTCATCATGACCGCTCAGGCTCATTCTGAGCTGTCCAGCAGCCGCGCGAGCGCTGCCAGAACCGCGGCGTGAACCGCTTCTGCGCTCTCATCGCCGTCGATCCGCGAAAATCGCTTCGGTTCGGCATCGGCAAAACGGGCGAAAGCGGCGGCGACCGAGGCGTGGTATGCAGCACCGCGTCCACCGATCCGGTCGGCCTCCTCGCCATCCCGACTGGCAAGGCGCGCGGCCGCTGCGGCGGGCGAGACTTCGACCAGCAGCGTCAGATCGGGCAAAAGCCCCTGACTGCCGATCCGGTGAAGCTCGAGCACGTCCGCGTCAGTCAATCCGCCGCCGCCGCCTTGATAGGCGCGGCTCGAATCGACAAACCGGTCGCAGATTACCCATTCGCCCCGATCGAGAGCTGGCCTGATCAATCGTTCAACATGGTCCGAGCGGGCCGCTGCAAACAGCAAGGCCTCTGCTCGCGCGTGCCACCCTTCGCCCTCAGTGCCGAGCAACAAGACGCGGATCGCCTCGGCTCCCGCTGTGCCACCCGGCTCACGGGTCACGGCGCAGGAAATCCCCCTCGCCTTCAGCGATGCAGCGAGCAAGCGGGCCTGCGTGGACTTCCCCGCCCCTTCCCCGCCTTCCAGCGCAATGAATTTTCCGCGTTTCACGAAACCAACCCTGCCAGTCCATTGATAAGCCGGTCAAGCGGCCCGGCCACACCAATGCTTGTCGCGGCAGCTAGCGGCAGCCGGTTGCGCGGCTGTCCGGCGATTATGACCTCTAACTCGGCCACCACCGCGCCCTTCGCAATCGGTGCGCGCAATGGGCCGCGGTAAACAATGCGCGCGGTAATGGCGGGATTGCTACCTTTGGGCACCGCAACAGTGAACCGGCGCGAGGCGAGCAGCGGGACAGTGCGTGCATCCCCGCCCTGGACCCGGGCGCTGCCGATCCGGGTCCCCTCGCCCGCAAGAACTCGGCTATCCCACGCCGAATAGCCCCACTCGAGCAGATTGCGCGAGGCCTTGGCGCGCAGGTCCGCGTTCTGGGCGCCGGCGATCACCATCACTAGCCGTCGGCCGCCGCGCTCGGTTGTACCCAGAAAGTTGAATCCCGCTTCGAAAGTATGCCCGGTCTTGATCCCGTCCGCACCGGGAACAACGCCAACAAAGGGATCATGGTTGGTCAGCTTGCGGCCATTCCAGTCCATCGCCGCATGACCGAAATAACGGCGATAGAGTGCCGGATGGCGATAGATCAGCGCATCGGCCAGACGTACCAGATCTGCCGCACTGACATAGGTCGCGCCGCGATCGGGCCACCCGTTGGGGGTCGCAAAATGACTATCCTTCATGCCCAGCCGCTGTGCCTGCGCATTCATCTGCGCAGTCCAGGCCTGGGTAGAACCCAGCGCGCCCTTGGCCAGCACGACTGACGCATCGTTGGCCGAAACGGTTGTCATGCCGCGCAACAGGTCAGCCACCGAGATCTGCGTTCCCGCCCCAAGGAACAGGCTGGTGCCCTTGCCGTACCATTGCCGGGCGGTCGCTTCGCCAACCGTGAAGCGCTGGTCCTCGCGCAGTGTTCCGCTCGCAATCAGATCGAACGCGACCAGCGCGCTCATCGCCTTGGTCATTGAGGCGGGAAGAAACCGGCGCGTTGCGTCGCGCGAATAGAGGATCTGCCCGGCACTCAGATCCATCAGAAGCACGACCGGCACCCGCTCGATCAGCGCGGGAACAGGCGCCTGAACCGGTGACTCTGGCTGTTCGGGTGCCGAGAAAGCGGCTCCCGGCAAGATCAGTGCCAGTAACAAGGCCAGACCAGGTTTTCTCAAATTCGTTCCCCAATTGCGCCCGCACTTCGATGCGGCCGCGATCAGGAACGATCAGTCGGCGCGCTGGATTCGTGCGTCGCTATACCCGGCAGCCTTTGCCTTCGCCAGCGCGCTTGCAGCCTCTGATTGGGAAGCAAATGGCCCCGTCCGAACCCGCCACAGCCGACCTGACTGGCTGACCTGACCGCCGATTTTGGCACTGGCAGCAGCGGCTCGCTCACGTGTGGAAAATGCAGCGACCTGGACAACCAGCGAACCGGCATGCGCGGCTACAGTCGGTTTTGGAAGAGTTGCGCCTGTTGGTGCAGCCGTTGGCGTTATAACTGGCGCGGGTTTGGGTGCTGGTGCCGGTTTGGGTGCTGGTGCTGGTTTTGGTGCCAGTGCTGGCTTTATTACTGGCTTTGGCGCGACCGCTGCCGGCGCAGGGCTCGCCTCCGGGCTTGGCTGCGTCCGGGGCGGAAGCGCCGCTCCTGCGCCCTGCTGGTTCAGCTTGCGGACCAGCACTGCGAGGAGTGATTTGGGCGTTTCCATCCGCATCGCAGCAGTTTGACCGGCACGCAGCAGCGCGCGCTCGGCTTCGGGCGGATTGACCCGGCGGACCCGAACCGCGAAGGGCTCGTTGCCGGAAGACCCGAGTTGAGCGATCGCACCGGCCGATAAATCGATCAACCGCGAGCCCGCCATCGGCCCGCGCCGCTCGAGGCGGACGAGGATGGTCTTGCCGCTATCGAGCGCCGTCACTTCGACATAGCTTGGCAGCGGCACGGTGCGGTGCGCGGCAGAAATGCCAGCCACCGCGCCCGCATCGATGCCGGCAAAGCCGACCGCATCGTAATTCATCGTATCGACCGGGGTATAGGTCTTGCCATCCACTACAAACGGCGCGCCGATCACCATCGGGTAGTCGGCCGCCGGACCATTGGCCGGCTCTGGCGGCAGGTTGCTGGCAAGCTTGCCCCCACATCCTGCGAGCAACATCAGGGCCGCGAGCGGCGCAAATCGGTTAACGGGCAATCTCATCTGCAAGCAATCCCACGGACAATGCGTAGTAATTCGAGCAGTTATAATTGAGGATAACCCGATAATTACCGGTTAAGAGGAAGGCAGAATTTCCCCGACCATCCGGTTCTATCAGGCTCGCCAGCACATTATCGTTAATAGCGCCGCGCGGAACGACCCCTAAAGCGCGCCATTCGCCCACGGTTTTCCATGCCGAATGCCTTGCGTGAACCCGCGGGCAGGTAGGGGACCCGAGACGGGTCGTGACCGGTACCGCATCAAATCCTGCCGGGACAGCAGCGCGAACGCCCCACGGCTGACCGGTCCGCCAACCGGCATCGCGGAAATAATTGGCGATCGAGGCAAGCGTATCAGCGCGGTCGTTCCAAATATCGGCATCGCCATCACCGTCGCCATCCTGGGCAAGGCGAAGATAGACGCTGGGCAGGAACTGCGGATTGCCGAAGGCCCCGGCCCAGCTGCCATACAGTCGCTCGCGCGGTACTCCGCGGTCGACCATTTTGAGGAGTGCGATGAATTCGTCCGCGAACAGCTGCCGGCGGCGGCCCTCATAGGCCAGCGTGGCGAGCGAGCGGGCGAGGTCGAAATCGCCCTTGTATCGGCCATAATTGGTCTCATGCCCCCAGATCGCGAGCAATATCGGCGCGGGAACGCCGTAACGCTGTTCGATCGGCGGGAGAATCGTTGCGACCGCCTGATAAGTCGCACGCCCCCCCGAAATCCGCGCAGCATCAACGTGGGTGCGTAGATAGGGTGCCAGGGCGGGGGTATTGCCCGGAATCGCGCCGGGCTGTGCACGGTCGAGCTCGATGACGCGGGGATTGAAGGTCAACCCGCTGGTCATCGTCAGAATGGTCTGCTCGCTCACCCCGTCGCTACGCGCACGGGCAGCAAGGAGCTGGAGATAGCCCTGAAAACTGCTGTCCTGGGTCGTTTGCGCGGCCAGCTTGGGCGTCGGCGGTGAGAACACAGCGGTGGCCAGGACGAGTGGCAAGGCCAGTTTAAGATTGTGAAAAAACGACATATGCTTGTCATTCGCACAGGCCGAGCGCGATGAAAACGGCAAAGCATGGTTGGCAAACAGTCTGTCTGGCGCTAGCGGCTACTCACCGCTCGCAGGACAGGTGGCCGAGTGGTTTAAGGCAACGGTCTTGAAAACCGTCGTGGGTGGAAGCTCACCGTGGGTTCGAATCCCACCCTGTCCGCCAGATTTCGCTCCCCGGCGATTTGCCGCGTGCAACCATGAAGCCCGAAATGGTAACAGCACAAAGCTGGCCAAAGCCGGGAAATC
>JBKJTN010000066.1:0-31781 GCA_046590275.1 Novosphingobium sp. | reverse complement strand
TCCGGCCCGATCCCGGGATAGTCGAGCCCGGCGCTGATCGAGTGGCCTTCGGTAATCTGCCCGTCGGCGTCCTGTAGCAAATAGGTCTTGTTGCCGTGGAGGATTCCCGGACGCCCGCCTGCTAGGCTCGCGGCGTGTTCCTTGTCGAGCCCATGTCCCGCGGCTTCGACGCCCAACATCTTCACATCAACATCATCCAGAAACGGATGGAACAGTCCGATCGCATTGCTACCCCCGCCGATCGCCGCGACCAGTAGATCAGGCAGGCGGCCAGTGCGGCTGAGCATCTGCGCGCGTGCTTCGGTGCCGATCACGCTTTGGAAATCGCGGACCATTTCGGGGTAGGGGTGCGGGCCGGCGGCGGTGCCGATGATGTAGAAGGTGTCATGCACATTGGCGACCCAGTCGCGCAGCGCCTCGTTCATCGCGTCTTTCAGCGTCGCCGCACCAGCGGTGACCGGCACAACTTCGGCGCCGAGCAGCTTCATCCGGAACACATTGGGCGATTGGCGCGCCACGTCGGTTGCGCCCATAAAGATCACGCAGGGCAGGCCAAACCGCGCGCAAACCGTGGCGGTAGCAACGCCGTGCTGGCCCGCGCCGGTCTCCGCGATGATCCGGGTCTTGCCCATGCGGATCGCCAGCAGGATCTGACCGATGCAATTGTTGATCTTGTGCGCGCCGGTGTGGTTAAGCTCGTCGCGTTTGAACCACACTTGGGCGCCACCTAGTTCGGCGGTGAGTCGCGGGGCGAAATAGAGTGGGCTGGGGCGGCCGACATAATGCTCCAGTAGATCGTCAAACTCGGCCTTGAACGCCGGATCGGCCTTGGCGCGACCATACTCAGCCTCAAGCTCGAGAATCAGCGGCATCAGCGTTTCGGCGACATAGCGCCCGCCGAACTGGCCGAAATGGCCGCGATCGTCGGGTTGGGTGCGAAAACTGTTTGGAGCAGGGGCTGTCGTGTTCATCACGCCAGCGCGATTGGCAGAGCAGCGCCGCGAAGTCCAGCATTTCAGGGACTTTGCGCGACCGAATTAATTGTAATAATATAAGTTTTTACTATTTGTTAATGTTGCAAACCGGCAACAGTATAATAAGTTTGTGATGTTTTTGAACAAGCCATTCATTGCGGCGTAAGGAGGCCCTTCCTATTTGGCGCTCGGCTCCTGTCACGGGGCTGAACATTCAAGGAGTTATTTATGCGTAAGGTTCTTCTCGCACTCGCAGCCTCGGTTGCAGTTGCCTCACCGGCGCTTGCCAATGAAGCACGGGTTGAAGCACGCGGCGGCGTGATCTGGTCTGGCGGCACGAGCGAGGCCACTGCAGGTGCTGCTGCTGGCTACGACTTCGATCTGGGCAGCAACGCCTTCTTCGGTGCCGAAGTGTCGGCCGACAAGGTCCTCGTTTCGGGCAGCGACGTCTATTACGGCCTGACCGGTCGCGCCGGCGTCAAAACCGGTGCGAACGGCAAGCTGTTCGTCGCTGGTGGTTACACCGTCGGTGAAGGCGAAGACGTGCCGCACCTCGGCGCTGGCTATGAGCACAAGCTGGGCAGCAACTTGTACATTAAGGGCGAATATCGCCACTTCTTCAGCGATTTCAGCGATGCTGATGCGGTTTCGGCCGGGATCGGCTTCAAGTTCTAAGCTGAACTGACAAACCACCGAGTGAAGGGCGGTCCATCCTGGGCCGCCCTTTTTCTATGCGCACAGGTCAGTCCGGCCGCACAGCTCTGCAAAACGCAGCGATCTTTGCGGCATCTTTCACTCCCGGCGCGGATTCGACACCCGACGAGGTATCGACCAGCGGCGCTGCGGTCAGCCGGACGGCTTTGGCAACGTTATCGGCAGATAGCCCCCCGGCAAGACCCCAGGCGCAGGCACCTTTCCAGCCCGCGACCAGATTCCAGTCAAACGCCACCCCCATACCGCCGGGCAGTGTCCCCTTGGGGGTTTTGGCGTCGAACAGGATCAAATCGGCTGCGCTGGTATAGGCATCGGCGCGCAGCACATCGTCGCGGCCAGCCACCGGCAGCGCTTTCCACACCGTCAGACCAAATCGCGCCTTAAGATCGGCCACCCGCGCCGGGCTCTCCGCGCCGTGCAATTGCAGCACATCCAGCCGCGCCGCCGCAACCGCATCGCCCAGCAAAGCATCGCTGGCATCGACGAACAGTCCGACCCGCAAGGTGTGGCCCGCCGCCTGAGCGCCCAATTCCGCAGCCTCGGCAAGTGTCAGATTGCGCGGCGAGGGTGGGTAAAACACGAAACCGACATAGTCGGCCTGTGCTTTCAAAGCCGCCTCAAGCGCCAGGGCAGTGCTGATTCCACATATTTTGATCGCGGGGGCAGGCATGCCCCGCGCCTATCGCCAACTCGGGATTGTGTCGAGCGCGCTTATGGCGTCAGTTCGAACAACACCGTCACGGTAGAGATGAGCGAGACTTCGCCGGCCGCGACAGGGGTGGATTTTTCCATCCCGTCGGCCATCGCTGCCCTCGAGTACATGACTTGCGGCTGCGGCACATAGCCGCCGCTTTCGCTGATCGCCAGAATCCGCAAAACCTTGAGCCCTGCAGCGCTGGCATAAAGATTTGCGCGCGCGCGGGCCTTTTTCATCGCCTGACTGCGCGCTTCATCGGTCGCCGCATCGGGATCGTCCATCTGGAAGTTGGGGCCGTTGATCTGATTGGCCCCGGCGGCCACCAGCGTATCGAGCACCCGGCCGAACTGGGCCAGATTGCGCTGGCGAACATTGACAGTGTTATAAACCTGATAGCCAATGATCTTTGGCTGGGCAGGCTCGACCGTGCCATCGGGCATCGCACGCTGCGGCTGGTAGATCGGATTGAGGCTCAGATTGCTGGTCTGGATATCGCGATCGGCGATCCCGGCCCGCTTGAGCGCGGCGATTACCCGGTTCATATCGGCCGAATTGGCGGAAAGCGCCTCGCCCGCGGTTTTGCCCTGGCTGGTCACTCCGGCGCTGAACACCGCAAGATCGGGCGTCCGGTTGGAGCGTCCCTCCGCCGAAAGCGTCAACAGCGTGTTGCCCGCCGCAACAACCGGGCCGGAGCTGAGCTCATGCGCCTGAACGGCAAGTGGTGCGGCAAGTGGTGCGGCAAGGGCGGCAAGAGCGAGAGCCAGGGTAAAGCGCTTCATCGACAAACTCCTTCGATTGGTCACACTGCTGTGCGGGGGCCAAGCTTTCGCATGGCTGAACTAAAGTGTTGCTTCTATCGCCCGTGCTGCAGCGACCGGATCTTCGGCGCGGCTGATCGGGCGGCCAATCACCAGAACGCTGGCGCCGCCATTGCGCGCCTCCTGCGGGGTGACCGTGCGCTTCTGGTCACCGGCCTTGCCGTCGGCCGGGCGCAGACCGGGGACAACGAAAAAGCCGTTCTTCCACTGGCGGTGCACGCCTGCGACTTCCTGGCCCGAACAGACAATCCCGTCGAGGCCCGATTTTTCAGCCAGTTCAGCTAGTCTCATCACCTGATCGTGGGGGGTGCCGATGATTCCAGTGCGGGCCATGTCATTCTCGTCAAGGCTGGTCAGCAGGGTAACCCCCACCACCTTGCAATGTTCCCCCGCCGCTGCCTTGGCATCTTCCATCATCGCGCGGCCTCCGCTGGCGTGGACGGTGACGATCGCCGGCTCCAGCACGTGGATCGCCTGCATCGCCGCAGCCACGGTGTTGGGAATATCGTGGAGTTTGAGATCGAGGAAGATCGGCAGTCCGATCTTGGCAATCTCATGCACCCCGTGGTGGCCGTGCGCATTGAAGAATTCGAGCCCCAGCTTCAGCCCGCCGACATGGTCCTTGATTTTGCGGGCAAGGGCTTCGGCAGCATCAAGTCGGGGAACGTCGAGCGCAAGATAGATTGGATTGGTGTGCATATCAGGCTGTTGGCGCTTCCGGTGGGTTGGCTTCAAGCTGTGTGGAAGTCGCTATGGGCGGGGCCGCCGGAGTGGAAGTGGCGCGGACGGCGTTCTCCAGCGTGTTGATCCGCCGGGTCAGGCGCCAACCTTTGGCCTTGTTGAGCAGCCACATCGGCAGCATGCCGAGCAGGAACGAGACCAATACGATGAACCCCACCGGCCAGTTAAGGTGGAGATAGCCTGTTTCAACCGGCCAAATGTTCACCTCGACCGGGGTCCAGTTGATTGCAATGAACGCCACCATCACGATGGTGATGAACACCCACGTTATCGTCCGAATGATCTGCATACACTGCGGCCTCGTTCTCGTTGATGAATCTGGTGTAATGCTAGGCTGCAAACAAAGCGATGGGAAGGGCAGCTATTCCCCGAACACCCGGGCAAAAATCCGGTCGACCTGCGCGAAATGATATTCCAGCCCGAAGCTGGCCTCCAGCTGCCCTGCCGGAACCGCCGCAGAAACTTCCGGATCGGCCTTGAGCAGTTCAAGCAGCGAGAGCGCGCCGTCTGATTCCCAAACTTTCATCGCATTTCGCTGAACTAGCCGATAGCTGTCCTCGCGGCTGATCCCGGCTTGGGTCAAAGCGAGCAACACGCGCTGCGAATGGACCAGCCCGCCCATCCGGTCGAGATTCTTCTGCATTCTTTCCGGATATATCAGCAGCTTGTCGATCACGCCCGTCAGCCGTCCCAGGGCGAAATCCAGCGTGATCGTCGCGTCCGGTCCGAAGTAGCGTTCGACCGATGAGTGCGAAATATCCCGCTCATGCCACAGCGCGACATTCTCCAGCGCCGGCACCACTGCAGCGCGAACTACTCGGGCCAGACCGGTGAGGTTTTCGGTCAGGATCGGATTGCGCTTGTGCGGCATGGCGGACGAGCCCTTTTGGCCCGGCGCAAAATATTCCTCCGCCTCCAGCACTTCGGTCCGCTGCAGGTGGCGGATCTCGGTCGCCAGCCGTTCGATCGAGCTGGCTATCACGCCCAGCGTGGCGAAATACATCGCATGACGATCACGCGGGATCACCTGGGTGGAAACCGGCTCCACCGACAGGCCTAGTTTCTCGGCGACATATTCCTCCACCGCCGGATCAATATTGGCAAAGGTGCCAACCGCGCCGGAAATGGCGCAGGTGGCGATCTCGGCCCGCGCATTGATCAACCGGGCCTTGCAGCGGTCAAATTCGGCATAGGCCTGCGCCAGCTTGAGCCCGAAGGTGGTCGGCTCGGCATGGATGCCGTGGCTGCGACCGATGGTCGGCGTGTGCTTGTGTTCAATCGCCCGGCGCTTGATCGCAGCAAGCAGCGCGTCGAGATCATCGAGCAGGATGTCGCTGGCCTTGACCAGCTGGAGACTCAGCGTGGTGTCGAGCACATCGCTGCTGGTCATGCCCTGATGCATGAAACGCGCCTCATCGCCAACCTGCTCGGCCACCCAGGTCAGGAAGGCGATCACATCATGCTTGGTGACTGCCTCGATCGCATCGATCGCGGCAACATCGATCTTGGGATTGGTCGCCCACCAATCCCACAGCGCCTTGCCGGCGCTTGGTGGCACTACACCGAGCTGGCCCAGCTTGTCGGTGGCATGGGCCTCAATCTCGAACCAGATGGCCAGCCGCGCCTCCGGCTCCCAGATCGCAGTCATCGCCGGGCGGGAATAGCGGGGGATCATTTTCGACTCCGGGGTTTGGGGCCAAGGCAATACAGACTGGTGCCGCTAGGGGGCGGGGGCAGGGAAATCAACCCGACCAGAGAAATGACAGTGTCGTTTCTCCGATTGCCACTCCATACGAGTCAAATCTTCGTTCGACGATCCGGCCGTTGCCCGCGGCGTTCACCCGCACGACTGTCGAACAGCGTGTGCCGTAAACCGGTCGGCGGATGAAGACCGGGGTCTGGGCGGCTTCATCGGTGATGTCGGACGGTTCATTCGGGGGGACCCCAATCAGTTCGATTTGCTCGTTGCGCAGGGCAGCGAACAGCGGTTCGATCCCGGCGCTTTCGCGCACCAGCCAGTCGGTCAGCGCGGCTTTGAGTTGCAGCGTTTTGGGCCAAGGCTCGTCCAGCGCGCCGTTTGAGAGGCCGTAGATACCGTGGGTCAGGGCGGTGCGGATTTCATCGGGGCGATTGGAAAGGAAGGTCGCACTCGTGGTGTCGGCGAGGATCAGGTTGAACGGGTTGAATTCACCCAGCGCGGCGGTGGCAGGATCGGCATATTGACCAGTTCCGCTGAGCAAATCCGTCACCAAAGCCCCGCGCGAGGCTTTGGCCGGATCGGGCAGGCCAAATCCGCGCAGATTGGTGACGAGGGCGAAACGCGCGCCGGTGACCCCCAGCCATGTCCCGCCTGATTGCAGATCGCGCCCGGCGATGATGCCTCCCAGATTATTGCTGGCGTCCCATGCCGCCAATGGCGCGGCGGGGCGGCCGTGATATTCGTCACGGTTGCCAATCGCGACCAGTTGCCAATCGCGATGGGCGTTCCAGGCAACAGCGGCAACGCACATCCTAGGTGAAAGCCTTGGTCAAATCAGCCCTTTCGCCTTCAAGCTCACATGCCCCTCGCGGCCGATGATCACGTGATCATGAACAACGATGCCCAGCAGCCGCCCGGCCTCGGCGATCTTGTTGGTGATCTGGATGTCGGCCCGGCTTGGCTCTGGCGAACCGCTCGGGTGGTTGTGGACCAGGATCAGCGCGGTCGAGCCCAGATCGAGGGCGCGGCGGATCACCTCGCGGGGATGGATAGCCGCTTCGTCGATAGAGCCGTCGCCAACGTGCTCGTCATGGATCAGCATGTTTTGGGCGTTGAGATACAACACCCGGACCCGCTCCACGGTGAGATGCGCCATATCGATATGAAGGTAGTCGATCAACGCCTGCCAGCTTCCCAGCACCGGCTTATCCCGCACCACCTGTCGGGCGAGGCGGCGGGCAGCCAGCGCCACGATCTTGATCGCGGCCGCGCTGGTTTCGCCCATTCCGGGGTGCTGAGCGAGCGCCCGGGGATCGGCGTTGAACACTCCCGCAAGGCTGCCGAAGCGCTTCATCAGTGTGCGGGCCAGCGGCTTTACATCGCGGCGCGGGATCGCCGTCATCAGCAGATATTCGACCACCTCGTGATCGCCGAGAGCCTCGGCCCCGCCATCCAGCATGCGGGCTCGCAACCGGGCGCGATGGCCTTTCGCGTCGTTGGCGGGCTCGTTCGGCTTTACTTGCCCCTGGGTCTCCGCTTCCGCCAACTGGAACTTCCCCCCGGTTCATCCGTTTGAACTTTCACCGCATTGCCTTTCGCGGGCCAAACGCGCAAGTGTGAGGATGATGCCCGACAGCGACCTGGATGTGCCGGAACTGGAACCGGATGCCGCTGCCGATCTAGGCGGGGAGCCGCGCGTCAAACGGCGCTGGCGGATCGCGGCTTTGCTCCTGTGCATTTTCGTGCTGGTCTTGGGCGGACTATGGCTGTCGCGCGAACGTCTGGCAGATCGGATTATCGCCGGGCAAATCGAATCTCTCGACCTTCCCGCGACGTATGAAATCGAATCGATCGGCCCCGCCAGGCAAGTGCTGGTCAATGTCGTGGTCGGCAATCCGGCCGATCCAGACCTTACCATAGAGCGCGCGGTGATCGAGATTGAGCCGGCGCTGGGTGTGCCGGTGGTGAGCAGGGTCACGCTGATCCAACCCCGGCTCTATGGCAGCTACCGGAACGGAAAAGTCAGCTTCGGAAGCCTTGATCGGTTGCTGTTCACCGGTCGCAAGGAGAAGTTCCGGTTTCCAGTGCTGGATCTTGCGCTGATCGATGGCCGGGCGCGGATTGATAGCGACTACGGACCCGTCGGGATCAAGGCCGATGGGCAGGGTCCCTTGCGCGGTGGTTTTGCTGGCACTTTGGCAGTCGTTGCACCGCAACTCACCTTGGGGGACTGCAAAGGCAGCAAGGCAAGCCTTTACGGCACGGTCAAGATCGCCGCTGAGCGGCCACATTTTGTCGGACCTTTGCGAGTGGCGCGGCTCAATTGCCCGAGGCAAGCGTTGGTGCTGAGCGACGCCGGGCTGCAGCTTGATGCAGTGTTCGGTTCTGCGCTTGAGCGGATGGATGGCAAGGCCAACCTCAAGGCTGGCACCATGGCATGGCAGGCCCGGAAAGCCGGGGCGCTGGCCGGGGATAGCAAATTCAGCCTGCACCGCGCAGAGTTCACCGCGCAGTACAATATGCGCGGAACGACCATTCAGAGCGCTGAAGCGAATGCCGCGAGCCTAGAGTTTGCTGGCGTATTGCGGGGCCGCGACAGCTTTGCGCGGATCGAAAGCGAGGGGACGCTCGAGGCTAGCGAGGTGATGCTGGGCAGTGGGCTCGATGCCGCTCTCCTGCAAATCCAAAGGTCAGCCAAAGGCACTTTTGCCGATTCCATGATCCAAGCAGTGCGTACGGCTCTACTGCGTGAAGGTCGCAATAGCCGGATGGCCGCCAGTTACGTGCTGCGCCAGACCGGCAGTGTTACCAGCCTGGTTGTCCCGCGCGGCGAACTGCGCGGTGGCAGCGGGCAGATGTTGCTTGCCCTTTCGCGCTTTGACTTGATCGGTGGGGGCGCTGGAAGCCCGCGCTTTTCGGGCAATTTCACCACCGGAGGGGCGGGCCTTCCGCAAATCTCCGGGCGGATCGAACGGCGCCCGGGCGGCTCGGCAATCGCCCGGCTGACCATGACCGAATATCGCAGCGGGGGCGGCCGACTGGCGATTCCCGAGCTTGCCCTGGTGCAGGCCCGAAACGGCGCGCTGGGCTTTTCTGGCTCGGCCCGGATGAGCGGGGTGCTCCCTGGGGGGGCTGCTGAAAATCTTCTGATCCCGCTTGATGGAAACTGGTCTTCCGCTGCGGGACTGGCGGTCTGGCGCGGCTGCGTGCCGTTGAAATTCGATCGGCTGGCCTATGCCAATCTGACGCTGGAAAAGCGCGGTATCACGCTGTGCCCCGGGCGCGACGGCGCAATACTTCGGGCCGACCGGCGAGGAATCCGGTTTGCGGCCGGGGCACCCGCGCTCAATGTCGCCGGACGGCTTGGCAATACCCCGATCAGGATCGCCAGTGGCCCGATCGGTTTTGCAATCCCTGGCGCGCTGGCGGCCAGACGTCTCGATATCTCGCTTGGCCCGGTCGCAAACGCGGCAAGTTTCCAGATCGACGACCTCTCAGCGAAAATCGGCAAGGACGTTGCCGGACGTTTTGCGGGCACAGACGTCAAGCTGGCCGCTGTCCCGCTCGATATTTTCAGCGCGAACGGATCATGGCGCTATGCCGGCGGCAAGCTGACGATTAGCGAAGGTGCCTTCCGGCTGGAAGACCGCCAGACCGATGCCCGGTTCCGCCCACTAATCGCCCGCGATGGCACGCTGACCCTTGTCGATAACCGGATCGTCGCGAATGCCGTTCTGCGCGAGCCGAGCAGCGACCGGGAGGTGACCCAGGTCGCCATTGGCCATGATCTTGCCGCCGGGCGAGGCCACGCCGATCTTGCGGTGGTTGGGGTGGAGTTTGATCGGCGGCTTCAGCCCGATACGCTGACCCGGCTTGCGTTGGGCGTGATTGCCAACGCAAAAGGCGCGGTTCGCGGCAGCGGACGGATCGACTGGTCGCCGGAACGGGTAACCAGCACCGGCCGCTTTACCACCGATGGTCTTGATTTCGCTGCGGCATTCGGGCCGGTCAAAGGCACCACGGGCACCGTGGTTTTTACCGATCTGCTCGGCCTTGTCACCGCGCCAGACCAGCGGCTTGCCATCGCTTCGATCAATCCGGGGATCGAAGTCAACGAGGGGCAGTTGTCTTTCGCACTCAAGCCCGACGGCGTGCTTGATATAAACGGCGCAAATTGGCCATTCCTCGATGGAACACTGACCCTTGCGCCCACCCGGATGGTCCTGGGCGCGGCTGAGGTGCGGCGCTATTTATTGACGGTCGAGGGGATGAATGCGGCTAAATTTGTCCAGCGGATGGAGTTGAGCAATATCTCGGCCAGTGGCATTTTCGACGGCAAACTGCCCCTGGTTTTTGACGAAAATGGCGGGCGGATCGATGGCGGACTTCTCACCTCGCGAGCCCCGGGGGGCAATGTCTCCTATGTTGGGGAGCTAAGCTACAAGAACCTCGGCACATTCGCCAATTTCGCCTTCGATGCGCTGAAATCGCTTGATTACCGGCAGATGCGGATCGGGCTCGACGGGGCGCTGGAAGGTGAAATCGTTACGAAGGTTAAATTCGACGGGGTCAAGCAGGGTGCGGGGGCGAAGCGCAATTTCGCCACGCGCCAACTTGCCAATCTGCCGATCCAGTTCAACGTCAACATACGCGCGCCGTTCTTCAAAATGATCGGTTCATTTCGCTCGTTCTACGATTCGCGCTATGTCGCGGATCCTCGTGCGCTTGGGTTGATCGACAAGGACGGACGTCCGATTGTTCCCAAGCCCGCCGCCCCTGCAAAACCGCCCGCGCCAGCCATTCAGCCCCCAGTCAGCGAGAAAAAGCCATGACCATGCGTGAATTGACCAACCGCGCCGGTGCTGCGAGAACTGCAATCATGCAGGGAACGCCACACAGGAAACGCCAAGTTTATGCGGGGAAGTCGGACCAGGGCCCCACCAATGCCCTGGTGATGGTGATTTGCGGCGCTTTGGCGCTCGGCGGGTGTGTTTCAGTCAACGCACCGGATAAGCCGATCGTGATCGAGCTCAACATCAACATCAAGCAGGAAGTGATCTATCGTCTCGCGGCCGATGCCGGGCAAACGATAGAGAGCAATCCTGAGATTTTTTGAGGTCTGGAGTTGAAAATGTATCGTTCGTTCCGCAATACAGCCCTGTTGGCGGTCTCGCTGGCAGTAGTGGCCGCGCCTGCCGCCGCGCAGCAGCGCGATCCTGCCTATGCTGCCGCCCGTGCTGCTGGCCAGGTGGGCGAGAAGACCGACGGTTATCTGGGCTTCCCGGCAACGCCTGGCCAGTCGATCCGCGCAATGGCGGATGATATCAACATCAAGCGCAAGGCTGTCTATGCTACAAAGG
Source organism: Novosphingobium sp. (assembly GCA_046590275.1). GTDB lineage: Bacteria > Pseudomonadota > Alphaproteobacteria > Sphingomonadales > Sphingomonadaceae > Novosphingobium. The sequence goes on along the minus strand of JBKJTN010000066.1, from coordinate 20,778 downwards.
CGCAGGCACAGGCTGCCACAGTGGAGGAATATGCCTTCACTTCAGGCTGCCTTGCGATTACCCGGACCGTGCCGGGGGAAAAGTATCAGGCCCCTGACGGCGTCTGGCGGACCCGCACCAGCGAGCCTCCGCTGCGCGATAGCCGCTGCCCGCCTGCCGCCTGATTTCCGGCCTAATTGCGGCAGCGCAGCATTTCACCCGGTTGACACTATGCCCCCCCTTTCCTAAGGGGTTCGCGCCTTGGCGGGGAAACCTGTTTCTTGGCGGTTTTCCTACTAAAGCGGACGAATCGACATCGCAGCGAACGACCCCGTTGAAGACCCGGAAGGTGTGCAAGACCCGCGGCTTACGTCACTCGACGAAAAGCTCGCCAAGGTGCGGCACACCGAAAAGGTCCGAACCGGAGTTTCGCCAGGCAATCTTGGAATGACGGGCAAGGGCTCGTCCCAAGGGAACCGGGTCCTCTCAACGCTGATCGGGTTTCCGCTGGGGAGTGCACTGATCGGCTGGCTTATCGACCGCCAGCTGGAAAGTAGCCCCAAGGCGTTGCTCGCGATGCTGTTCTTGGGAATAGTCGCCGCTGGCAGGGAAATATGGCGTATTTCAAAAGAACGCCCGGAATAGTCCGGCGTTTTTTGGTTTGAGAGTATAGGGGTTTACCGGTGGCGGCCGAAGCCAAGATCGATCCAATGCACCAGTTCGAGATCCACCCGATTGGTGGCGGTGAACTTACCGGCTCTGCGTTCCAGTTCACCAATAGTGCGCTGTGGATGCTGATCGTGCTGGCCTGCATTTACGTGTTCATGATGGGCGGGATGAAGCGCTCGCTGATCCCCGGTCGCTGGCAAGTCGCGGTTGAAAGCCTGACCGGTTTCATCAGCGGCATGGTTGCTGCCAATATCGGCGCCGAGGGCAAGAAATACATGCCTTGGGTGTTTACGATTTTCACCTTCATCCTGTTCGCCAACCTCATGGGTATGATGCCCTTCGGCGTCGTTCCGGCAGCCCATCCTTTCACAGTGACCAGCCAGTTCACGGTGACCGGCGTGATGGCGATCATCAGCTTTTCAATCGTGATCATCGTCGGCCTGTGGAAGCATGGCTTTCGCTTCTTCTCGCTGTTCGTGCCACATGGGACGCCGTTGCCGCTTTTGCCGCTAATTTTCCTGATCGAACTGCTCTCGTTCCTGGTGCGCCCGTTCAGCCTGATGCTGCGTTTGTTCATCGCGATGTTCGCCGGCCACATTCTGGTCGATGTTTTCGGCAATTTCGTCGTTCAGGGCATCAATGCCGGCGGCTTCGGCTATGCGATCTCGGCGTTGTGCTTTGTCTTCATCATCGGGGTGAGCGCAATGGAGCTGCTGGTCTGCGCCATTCAGGCCTATGTATTTGCGCTGCTGACCTCGCTTTACATCAAGGATGCAGTGCACCTGCACTGAGAGAATTTTCGACCGCTTGGACTTAATCTTCAGAATTTCGAATAGGAGTTAATCATGGATCTTGATGCAGCAAAAGTTATCGGTGCCGGTCTGGCCGCAATCGGCGTTGGCGTTGCTGCCACCGGTGTGGGCAACGTGTTCGGTTCGTTCCTCCAGGGCGCCCTGCGCAATCCGGCTGCGGCTGATGGCCAGCAGGGCCGCCTGTTCATCGGCTTTGCGGCTGCCGAATTGCTCGGCCTGATGTCCTTCGCTCTGGCGATGATAATCCTTTACGCCGTTTGATTGAACAGCACCGCACTGGCGCCCAGGCTCGTCCTGGGCGTCGGCGCTGGTTCAGGTTTCATTCCCGAGGATAGCTGATGCCCCAACTCAACCAACTCATGCTCGCTTATGCGTCGCAGTGGTTCTGGCTGCTGCTGGTGCTGGCTATTGTCTATTTCGTGATCGGTCGGGGCATGGTTCCCAAGATCGAAGCGACAGTCGAGTCACGCAACAGCCAGATCGCCGGAGATCTGGCCGCGGCACATCGCGCGCGCGCTCAGGCTGAAGAGGCTGAAACTGCGTTGCAGACAAAACAGTCCGAAATGCGCGGCGATTCGCAATCGATCACCGCAGCGGCCAAGGTCAAGTCGGTTGCCGACGCCGAAAAGCGGGTGCTCAAGGCCGATGGCGAAATCGCCGTGCGGCTTGCGGCGGCCGAGGAATCGCTCGCCAAGGCTCGCAATTCTGCCCTTGCCAGCATCGAGCAGGTTGCGGCAGAGGCAGCGCAGGACATCGTTGGCAAGGTAACCGGCATGTCGGTTGCCGCAAAAGATGCAGCTGGTGCAGTAAAGGCAGTTCTCGCTAATGGTTGAAACTCTTCTGGCAGCCGCAGCTGAGGCTGCAGGCACTCACGAAGCTGCCGAAGCCAGCGCGTGGGGTTTTGATCCGGGTGGCTGGGTCGCTCTGGCGATGATCGCCGTGTTCCTGATCATGCTGCGGATGAAAGTCCCGGCGCTGATCGCTGGTATGCTGGACAAACAGATCGCGGGCATCCGTCAGCAGCTTGATGAAGCGGCAAACCTGCGCAAGGAGGCTGAAGCGCTCAAGGCTGAATATGAGGCCAAGATCAAGGCATCGGCTGACGAAGCGACGGCACTGAAGGCTGCGGCCACGCGTGAGGCGGATGAAATTATCAAGCAGGCCAAGCTCGATTCTGCCGCATTGATCGCTCGCCGCCAAAGGATGGCCGAGGAAAAGATCGGTGCCGCCGAGCGCCGCGCGATTGAAGAATTGCGCGCCCGTGCCGCCGAGCTGGCAACCGCCGCAGCGCGTGGGCTGATCGCTCAGAACCACAGCGCCAAGGCAGATCAGGCACTGGTCGATGAGACTATCGCTGGGCTTTAGGTGCCCGGTAACAAGACCACTTTCCCGAGAATTTTCCGCGCCGCCATGGCATCAAACGCCTCGCGCCAGCGGGTCAGGGGCAACACACGGTCCACGCGCGGGTTGAGCTTGCCATCCCCAAGCAGGCGGTAGAGGGTATCGCGCGCTGCCAGCCCGCGTTTGGGAAAACGCCGCGCATATTCCCCGGCACGCACGCCGACTATTGAGAAACCCTTGATGAGCGGAATGTTGACCGAAATCTCAGGAATCCTGCTCGAAGTGAAACCCACCACCAGCAGCTTTCCGCCAAAGGCGACGCAGCGCGTACTCTCATCGAAGATGTCGCCGCCAACCGGATCATAGACCAGATCGGCAAGCGCCCCGCCGGTTATCTCGGCCACCTGATCGCGGAAACGGCCCGTAGCTAGCAAGGTGGCTTCGGGCTGATAGGCCTCAGCGATCACCTTCAGTTTTTCTGGCGAAGCCGAAGCCGCAATCACCCGCGCGCCCAGTGCCTTGGCGAGGTCCACCGCAGCCAGACCTACCCCGCCGCTGGCGCCGTGGACCAGCACCCATTGTCTGCGCTTGAGCTGGCCCAATTCGACCAGCGCCACATAAGCGGTGTGATAGGCCGCGCCAAAGCTGGCAGCGGTGGCATGATCAATCCCAGGCGGAAGTGGGCGCAGCGCGGCGGCGTCAATTGCCACATATTCGGCCATCCCGCCTAATCGGCACGATCCAACCACTGCATCGCCTTCGGCAAAACCGCTGTCCTCATCGGCCTCCACCACCGTTCCCGAAACTTCCATGCCGGGAATGAAGGGCAGGGGCGGCTTCAGCTGATATTCGCCGCGCGTCATCAGCAGGTCGGGATAATTGAGCGAGGTTGCCTCTACCCGCACCAGCACCTGGCCAGCCGCGCGCGTCGGCACGGGCAGATCGGCTATCGCGGTGCCCGAAAAATCGGCGGACAGCGCAGTAACTAGCAGCGCTTGCATCACCTTCAGAAGCTGTCCTTGGCGGCGCGGAGCGCAGCGAAGGTCGCGATCGCATCGCCGCCACCCCATCGTGCGGCAAGTGCAGGGTCGTCAGCCCGCAAGAACGGGTTGGTTGCCAGTTCGCGGTCGAGCCGGGTCGGCACGGTCCACTCGCCCGCTGCGCGTTTGGCAGTTATTTCCGCAACATAAGCGGCCAGCGCGGCATTGTCTGGATCCGCATGCACCGCAAAGCGAGCGTTGGAAGCAGTGTACTCATGCGCACAATAGAGCGTGGTCTCGGCGGGCAGGGCTTTTACTCGCAACAGGCTGGCCCAGAACTGAGACGGCGTGCCTTCAAACATCCTTCCGCAGCCGAGCGCGAATACCGAGTCGCCCACAAATGCCAGCGAGGCCTCGGGCAGATAATAGGCAATATGTCCCAGCGTATGCCCGCCGACGTCGATCACGGTGGCAGTGTAGTTTCCCAGCACAACGCGGTCGCCGTGGCTCACTTCCCGGTCGATCCCGGCGATCCGGGCGGCCTCGGCTGCCGGGGCAACGATGGCGCAGCCGGTAGCCGCCTTGATCGCCTCGTTCCCGCCTGCATGATCGGGATGCCAGTGGGTGTTCCAGATCTGGGTGATCGTCCAGGCTTTTGCTGCCGCCTCGCGCAAATAGGTCGCGGCATCGGGAGTATCGATACACGTCGTTTCGCCGCTGGCAGTATCGTGGAGCAGATAGCCATAGTTGTCTGACAGGCAGGGGAACTGGTGGACTTCGAGCATGGGCGCCTCCGGGCGTCACTCTAGCGTGATTGCAGGAAAGCAAAAGCCCGCCCGGATCGCTCCGGGCGGGCCTTGTATTTGCTGATAAAGGCGCTGCGGCTTACTTCTTGCCCTTGAGTGCGGCGCCGAGGATGTCGCCCAGCGAAGCACCGGCATCCGACGAGCCGTACTGCTCAACGGCTTCCTTCTCTTCGGCCAGCTGGCGGGCCTTGACCGAGAAGTTCGGCTTCTTGGAACGGTCGAACCCGGTGACCATGGCATCAAGCTTCTGGCCAACCTGGAAGCGATCGGGACGCTGTTCGTCACGGTCACGGCCAAGGTCGGTGCGCTTGATGAAGCCGGTTGCGCCATCATCGCCGGCCTGCACTTCGAGGCCGCCATCGCGGACTTCGAGGACCGTGACGGTGACAACCTGGCCGCGGTTCAGCGTGCCTTCGGTGGAAGCAGCAACGCCGCCAGCCGCCGGAGCGCCCTTTTCAAGCTGCTTCATGCCAAGGCTGATGCGCTCCTTTTCGACATCGACGTCGAGCACGACGGCCTTGACCGGCTCACCCTTGCGATGCAGCGCCAGTGCGTCTTCGCCCGAGATGCCCCAGGCGATATCCGACATGTGGACCATGCCATCGACATCGCCATCGAGGCCGATGAACAGGCCGAATTCGGTGGCGTTCTTGACTTCGCCTTCGACGATCGAACCAACCGGGTGCTTCTCGGCGAAATCGCCCCACGGGTTCGACTGGGCTTGCTTAAGGCCAAGCGAAATGCGGCGCTTGTCGCTATCGACTTCGAGCACCAATACATCGACTTCCTGGCTGGTCGAAACGATCTTGCCGGGGTGAACGTTCTTCTTGGTCCAGCTCATTTCCGAAACATGGACTAGGCCTTCGATGCCAGCTTCCAGTTCGACGAACGCGCCGTATTCGGTGATGTTGGTGACGACGCCCGAAAGCTTCGCGCCAACCGGGTACTTGGCAACGACGCCTTCCCACGGATCGCTTTCCAGCTGCTTCATGCCAAGGCTGATGCGCTGGGTATCCTGGTTGATCCGGACGATCTGAACCTTGACCGTGTCACCGATATTGATGACTTCGCTGGGGTGGTTGACGCGCTTGTAGCTCATGTCGGTGACATGGAGCAGGCCGTCGATCCCGCCGAGATCGACGAAAGCGCCGTAATCGGTGATGTTCTTGACGATGCCGTCGATGATCTGGCCCTCGGTCAGGTTGAGGATCAGGCCCGAACGCTGCTCGGCGCGGGTTTCTTCGAGGACTGCACGGCGCGAGACCACGATATTGCCGCGGCGGCGGTCCATCTTCAGGATCTGGAACGGCTGCGGCATGTCCATCAGCGGCTGCACATCGCGAACCGGGCGGATATCGACTTGCGAGCCGGGGAGGAAAGCCACGGCGCCGTCAAGATCGACGGTGAAGCCGCCCTTGACGCGACCAAAGATCACGCCTTCGACGCGCTTGCCTTCGCCAAATTCATTTTCCAGCTTGTCCCAGGCGGCTTCGCGGCGGGCACGGTCACGGCTGAGCATTGCTTCGCCGTCGGAATTTTCAACCCGGTCGACATAAACTTCGACTTCATCGCCGACTGACAGGCCGTGGGGCTGGCCGGGCTGCGCAAATTCGCGCAAGGACACGCGGCCTTCGCTCTTGAGGCCAACGTCGATTACGGCCTTGTCGTTTTCAATTGCAGTGATGGTGCCCTTGACCACGCGGCCTTCAAAGCCGCCATCGGCGCTGCCGCCAAGTGATTCATTGAGCATCGCGGCGAAATCGTCGCGAGTGGGAAAAGCCGTAGTGGCCATAGAAGGTGTTCCTGACATCGATGTTTCCGGCCGGGCGGTTTTTCCGCCGGTCTTTCTCCGCCGTGGCACGATTGCCGAAGCGGGCCAAAAGGGCCGATCTGCCTGCCGGGCCGAGTGCCATGACAGGCGCCCTTGGAGCCGGGTGGCTCGTCGGACCGGGCGCGGGTAGTTGAGCGCGGGCCGAAAAGCAAGAAAAATGGGGTGAGGCCATGGCCAATGCCCGCCTTGCGCCTGTCGTTCGGCGTTCATTTGGACTTGTTACCGCTTCGCAAAGCAGCCATTACAACGCTCGAGCGAGGTGCTTTAGTCTGTATTCTTGCGGTGCGAAGTCGCCGCTATGCAGGCTGCTGCAAGGCCGTTCTCTTGCTATTCCAACCAAGGTAACGGTCTCTTGCAACGCAAATCTGACACACAGCCAAGTTTGCACCAGCCCATAATTCATCGCAATTGCGTCGAGGTTGAGGGAAGCGGCAAGCAGGCGATGATCCTGGTTCACGGCTTTGGCTGCGATCAGCACATGTGGCGCTATGTCACGCCTGCATTTCAGAACGAGTACTCGGTCATTCGCTATGATCTGACAGGCTCGGGCAGATCGGACCTGTCTGCCTATGATCGCGACAAATATGCGACGCTTGAGGGCCATGCGAGCGATCTGTTGGAGATTTGCGATGCACTCGGCGTGCAGGAGGCGATCGTTGTTGGCCATTCGGTGAGCGCTATGATTGCAGTGCTCGCTGCAAACCGGGAGCCCTCACGAATTTCCTCGATCATAATGGTCGCGCCTTCGCCGTCGTACCTTAATGACGGTGAATATGTCGGCGGATTCGAACCCGAGGAAATCGACGAACTACTGGAATTTCTCGACCTGAACTTTCTCGGTTGGTCGAACAAGATGGCGCCAGCGATCATGGGGCGTCCTGACGATCTCGTGCTGACCGAGGAACTGACCGGAAGCTTTTGTCGCACTGATCCCGAAATCGCCAGGCATTTTGGCCGGGTCACATTCATGTCGGATCACCGCCCGGATGTAAGGCTCGTGACGCATCCGGTCCTTGTTCTGCAATGCCAGGACGATATCATCGCCCCCCTATCGGTCGGCCATTGGCTTGATCGGAACATGCAGCACAGCCAGCTGGTGGTGATGGAAGCGACGGGTCATTGCCCACATCTGAGTGCCCCGGATGAAACAATCGCAGCGATGCGCAATTTTCTTGCGCCGGCACAACCCGCGATCGCGAAGCAATGACCAGCAATCCGCCTACTGGCGTCGCTGACGTTTCCATTGTTGAGTTCATGAACGGCGCACCCTGCGGTTTCGTTTCATCGCTGCCCGATGGAACGATCCTGTTTATCAACGACACGATGGTTGGATGGACCGGTCAGGATCGCGATGCATTGATCGGCAGCATCAGGCTCCAGGATCTGCTCACGGTCCCCGGGCGGATTTTTTATGAGACACATTATGCACCGATGCTGCGCTTGCAGGGATCGGTTCACGAAATCGCCTGTCAGCTGAAGCGCGCCGGACGAACTCCCTTGGATGTTTTCATGAGTTCGGATTTGAAAACCGGGCCAGGCGATCAGCCACGGTTGGTCAACACAATCATCTTCGAAGCAACCGAGCGCATGCAATACGAGCTTGAATTGCGGCGCGCCCGCAACGAAGCCCGACAGCTGGCTGCAATCGTCACCTCATCGAACGATGCGATCATCAGTGTTGGATTTGACGGCGTTGTGAAGACCTGGAATCCGGCAGCCATGCGTCTTTTCGGTTATACCGAAGCCGAATCTGTCGGCCGCTCTATTGACGAATTGATCATCCCCGAAGGCGGCGAACGCGAACGGCGGGATGCCTATGAAGAAATCCGTGCCGGTAAGCACAAGCATATTAGCGAAACTGTGCGGCGCAGCAAGGATGGGCGCCTGGTCCCGGTCCAGATAGATGCTTCGCCGGTGCTGGACACCGACGGCCGCGCCAGTTCAGTATCGGTAATTTTCCGCGATATCACCCGGGACAAGCAGGGTGAGCGGCAACTGCGGGAAAGCGAGCGGAGGTTCAAAGCGACCTTTGATAACGCTGCAATTGGCATGGCGCAGGTCGGACCCGATGGATCCTGGCTTAATGTCAACGAGCGGCTTTGCCAGATCGTGGGTTATACCTCCGACGAACTGCTATTGGGCGCTTTCCAGGACATAACCCACCCCGATGATCTGGCCGCGGATCTGGCGAATGTGCAGCGGATGCTTGACGGGCAATGTGACAGCTACAGTATGGAAAAGCGTTACATCCGCAAGGATGGGACTTCGGCTTGGGTAAATCTAACAGTCGGTTGCGAGCGTATTGCTGGCGGCGCAGTCGATTATTTCATTGCGGCGGTGGAGGATATTGCAGCCCGCAAGATGGCTGAGGACCGCAATGCTTTGCTGATGGGTGAGGTTAACCACAGGGCAAAGAACCTGCTTGCGGTCGTCCAGGCGGTGGCCCGCCAAACGGCGCGTTCCGATGATCCGGCTACTTTCGTCGATCGGCTGACTCGGCGGATCGCCAGCCTTACCGCCAGCCATGACTTGCTCGTCAAGGATCAATGGCAGGGGGTTGATTTGCTTGATCTGATGCAGAGCCAGCTGGCCCATTTCGGTTCGCTGTTCGGCGGGCGGGTGTCGTTTGATGGCCCAGCGCTGCGATTGGGCGCAGACGCGGCGCAGGCAATCGGCATGGCCCTGCATGAGCTCGCCACCAACGCCGGCAAATATGGCGCCCTGTCCAATGCCGAAGGGCGCGTGCGGATCAGTTGGACTGTGAGCGATGGGCCCGAAAGCCCGTTTGAAATGGCGTGGACCGAGGAAGGTGGGCCTGAGGTGGTCGCTCCTCGCAAGCCCGGGTTCGGGCAAACGGTAATTGTAAATATGGCGGAACGTGCGGTCGGAGGCCACGCAGAATTGGCATATCTGAAGTCTGGAGTTAAATGGACGTTTGCCGCGCCTGTTGATTGCATATTGGAAGGGCCCCGAAATGACTGACGAGCAAGCCAGAGCGATGCGGATCCTGATCGTCGAGGATGAGCCGTTGATTGCATTTGAAGTCGAACAGACACTCACCGATGCCGGCTTTGAGATCGTGGGCGTTGCGGCACGGTTGGAGGAGGCACTGGCCATGGTCGAAGATAACGAGTTGGACGCGGCCGTCCTGGATGCAAACCTTCATCGCGTCAGCGCAGCGCCGATCGCGATCGCCCTCACGGCGCGCGGGCTGCCGTTCGTCGTCACGACCGGTTATACCCGCGAACAACTCCCGGAAGGTTTCAAGGCTGGAACTTTGATTGAGAAGCCGTGTCTCCCGGAACAGATCGTCGATGCATTGTACGACGTGCTCCAGGCCAGACGAAAGTTCGATTCTGCGGTGTGAAATCTGATTCGGTTCGCAACGCGCGGATCAGGCTTCAGCGCTGCGTACTGTCACCAGGCGAATTGCCTCGGCAATTGCTTCGTCGCGGGTCAGGTTCGACGTATCCAGCACCATCGCATCCTTGGCGGCGCGAAGCGGGGCCTCTTTGCGAGAGGAATCGCGTTGGTCGCGCAGCTCAAGATCGGCGGCGATTTCGGTCAGGGCAACGCTGCGCCCAGCGGCCTGCATTTCCCTGAAGCGCCGCTCAGCCCGCGCTGGGACGCCCGCGATGACGAACAGCTTGGCCTCTGCCTCAGGCGCGATCACCGTGCCGATGTCGCGTCCGTCAAGAACTGCGCCGCCCGGCTGCACGGCAAAGGCGCGTTGGCGCTCGTAAAGAGCTTGCCGTACGGCTGGGTGAACCGAAACCTGGCTGGCAAGCCCGCCGGTTGCTTCGGAACGGAGCTCCGGATCATCCAGCAGGCTGTTGGGGAACGAGCAGGCCGCCAAGGCGTCGCCAGAAATGTCGGGATCACCGCCGTTTAGCGCGACCTGCCGTCCGACCGCGCGATACAGCAACCCGGTATCAAGATGCGGGAGCCGGAAATGGGCAGCCAGCGCTTTGGCTATCGTGCCTTTGCCCGAAGCAGTGGGGCCATCGACGGTGATAATCATGGCGCCAATCCGTCCAGCAGGTCTTCAAACATCGGAAAGCTGGTCGCGATCGGGCGGGTGTCGTCCACTTCGACGCCGTGATAGCTGGCCAGCCCGGCCACCGCCATACTCATCGCGATGCGGTGGTCGAGGTGGGTGGCGATCGGGGCGCTTCCGGACAAGGTGCCTTCCAGCGGCTCGCCGCCGGTGCCATCTATGGTCAATCCGTCCGCCGTTTCCTTCACCTTTGCGCCAATCGCGGTTAGCGCAGCAGCCATGGCGGAGATGCGGTCGCTTTCCTTGACGCGCAACTCATCGAGGCCAGTGGTCACGGTGCGCCCTTTGGCCAGCGCCGCGGCCACAAACAGCACCGGGAATTCATCGACCATGCTCGGCACGATAGCGGGATCAACCGTTATGCCGGTCAGCTGCGAATGCTCCACCCGCAGATCCGCCACCGGTTCGCCGCCTACTTCGCGCAGGTTCACCGCCTCAATCTGCCCGCCCATCTGGCGCAGCACATCGTAAAGTCCGGCGCGGGTTGCGTTCATCCCGACGTTTTCGATCACAATACCTGAGCCGGGGATTATCAGCCCCGCAACCATGAAAAAGGCAGCGGAGGAGGGATCGCCGGGAACTTCGATAGTCTGCGGCTTCAGCTCCGCCTCGCCGCGGATGCGGATGGTGCGGACACCGTCGGCCGCGGTCTCGACCGTCAGCTCCGCGCCAAAGCCTGCTAGCATCCGCTCGGAATGATCGCGGGTCGGCACCGGCTCGATCACAGTGGTGATGCCTGGCGTGTTGAGGCCCGCCAGCAGTATCGCGCTCTTGACCTGCGCCGAGGCGACCGGCAGCCGGTAGGTGATTGGCACTGCAGGCGAAGCGCCGCGCAGCATCAGAGGCAACCTCTCTCCCGGTGAGGAGGTGAAATCGGCACCCATCCGGCTCAATGGTTCGATCACCCGGCCCATCGGGCGGCCCGACAAGCTGGCATCGCCAATGAAGCTGGCGGTTATCCCATGACTTGCGACCAATCCCATCAACAATCGCGTCGAAGTGCCGCTGTTGCCCATATCGAGCGCGGCGGCGGGCTGGAGCAATCCGCCAACACCAACGCCCTGCACTTGCCACTCACCGTCACTTAGTCGCTCGATACCGGCACCCATGGCGCGCATTGCGGCGGCAGTGGCGAGCACATCCTCACCCTCGAGCAAGCCCGAAATATGGCTTGTCCCCGCGGCCAGCGCCGAAAGCATCAGCGCGCGGTGGCTGATCGACTTGTCGCCCGGCACGCGGATTGTTCCGCGCAGTGGACCCGCAGGCATGAAACGGTGAGAGACGGCAGGATCGGCAGCGGTCACGGGTCAGCTTTCGCATCAGGCAGGGTAGGCGGCCCATCTGGCAGGGCAGGTGGCGCGGCGGCTTTTGACAGCGCGCGCGCGCTATGGCAAGGCGCGCCCTCGCTTGATTCTGGCTTATGCCACTACCATCAACGCAACAGTTTTTTCGGCTTGCCGCCTTGGCGGAGGGCCAGTGTGAGGAATTTTCATGGTCAAGGCTGAATGGGGCGCCAAGCAAGGCTGCCCGAAATGCGGCACTCGTTTTTACGATCTGGGCAAGGATGACCCGGTAACCTGCATAGAATGTGGCTATGCCTGGGTTCCTGAACCTGTGCTCAAATCAAAGCAGCCGATCCCCTATGAGGAAGTCCAGAAGGAAAAGGTTGAGACCGTCGAAGATGGCGATCTGGCCGAGGAAGATCTGGATATCGATGAAGACAATGATTCGCCTGACAATGATGTCGATCTGGGCGGGGACGAAGATCTTGGCGTGGCCGGCGTTGAAGGCGATCAGGACGAGCATTAGGTTCGGGCACCAAATCCTTCCTTGCATTGACCGGGACACGCCATTAGAGGGCGGCGTCCCGGTCGCAAGGTCGGTGCTGATGGTCTTTCGGGGCGATTGGCGATGAATGGAATGGGGCCTTAGCTCAGCTGGGAGAGCGCCTGCATGGCATGCAGGAGGTCAGCGGTTCGATCCCGCTAGGCTCCACCACCATTCAAGAGTAATGAGTTTTTGCAGCAGGCTGGTCGGCGAGGTTTCGCCCACCGGCTTTTTTCGCGTTTTTCCGGTTTTTCGCGTTTTGGAGTAATTTGGCCCATGTTCGATAGTCTGTCTGATCGCCTTGGCGGCGTATTCGACAAGCTGCGCGGGCGCGGGGCGCTGCGCGAGCAGGACGTGCGCGATGCGATGCGCGAAGTGCGGATTGCGCTGCTCGAAGCCGATGTGGCGCTGCCGGTTGTCCGCCGCTTCATCGATGATGTCACCGAAAAGGCTATTGGCCAGTCGGTCCTGAAGTCGGTCACGCCGGGCCAGCAGGTCGTCAAGATCGTCAATGATGCCTTGGTCGAGATGCTGGGCGGCGAGCAGACTGCCGAGCTTGATCTGGAGGCGCTGCCGCCGGTCGTGATCATGATGGTCGGCCTGCAGGGCTCGGGCAAGACCACCACTACCGCCAAGCTCGCCAAGCTGCTCAAGGAAAAGTACGGCAAGAAGGTGCTGATGGCGTCGCTCGACGTCAATCGCCCGGCCGCGCAGGAACAGCTGGCGGTGCTGGGCGAGCAGATTGGCGCTGCCACTCTGCCGATCATCACTGGCCAGGCCCCGGTTGATATCGCCACCCGCGCGCTCCACTCGGCCAAGCTGCAGGCGGTCGATGTGCTGCTGCTCGATACGGCAGGCCGCCTCCACGTCGATAGCCAGCTTATGGACGAGATGAAGGCCGTCGCCGCGATCTCCGTTCCCAAGGAAGTACTGCTGGTGGTCGATGCGCTGACCGGTCAGGATGCGGTCAACGTCGCGCAAAGTTTTTCGGGCCAGGTTGATCTGACCGGGGTGATCCTGACCCGAATGGACGGCGATGCCCGCGGCGGTGCGGCGCTGTCGATGCGGGCGGTTACCGGCAAGCCGATCAAGTTCGCTGGCACCGGCGAAAAGATCGATGCGATCGAGCCGTTTCATCCGGTGCGGGTGGCTGGCCGCATCCTGGGCATGGGCGATGTCGTCTCGATCGTCGAGAAGGCTGCTGCCAGTATTGCCGAGGCAGACGCCGAGAAGATGGCGGCGCGCATGGCCAAGGGTCAGTTCGATATGAACGACCTGCGGATGCAGCTTGGCCAGATGCAGAAGATGGGCGGCCTCGGCGCGCTGGCGGGCATGTTGCCGGGCATGAAGAAGGCCAAGGCGGCGATGGCGCAAGGCGGCATGGACGACAAGGTGCTGATCCGCATGGACGCGATCATCGGTTCGATGACACCCAAGGAGCGTGCCCGTCCCGAACTACTCAACGCCAAGCGCAAGATCCGGATCGCCAATGGTTCTGGCATGCAGGTTCAAGACGTCAACAAGCTGCTCAAGATGCACCAGGAAATGGAGCGCGCGATGAAGCAGATCAAGAAGATGGGCGGCCTCGCGGGCCTCGGCAAGCTGTTCGGCGGCGGCATGCCGGGCATGGGGGGCGGCGCTGGAGGCGGGCTTCCCGGCCTTGGCGGCGGAATGGGCGGCGGCCCCGACCTCTCAAAGTTTCTCAAGAAATAGTAATTAACTGGTTTAGAAGAAAGGTAATTTCATGTCAGTAGCTATCCGGCTTTCGCGCGGCGGTTCCAAGAAGCGCCCGTATTACAAAGTCGTCGTATCCAACAGCCGCGCCCCGCGCGATGGCAAGTATCTCGAGCAGCTTGGGACCTATAACCCGCTGCTCGCCAAGGACGATGAAAAGCGCGTTGCGCTGATCGAAGACCGCGTCCGCTATTGGCTCGGCGTTGGCGCGCAGCCGACCGATCGCGTTGCCCGGATGCTCGACAAGGCCGGAATCAAGGAACGCGCCGCGACCAACAACCCGAACAAGGCCGAGCCCGGCAAGAAGGCCATGGAACGCGTCGAGGACAAGGCGAAAAAGGCTGCTGATGCCGCTGAAGCCGCTGCAGCTGCTGCCGCCGCTCCGGTAGTTGAAGAAGTGGTTGAAGAGGCAGTCGCAGAAGTTGCTGCAGAAGAAGTCGCTGCCGAAGAAGTCGCGGTTGCAGAGGTTGCTGCTGAAGCGGCACCTGAAGAGGCCGCCCCAGAAGCTGCCGCTGAGGAAGCGCCTGCCGCTGAAGAAGCGCCTGACGTTGCCGCTGAAGAAGCGCCGGCCGCAGAGGCGGCAGCGGAAGATGTTGCTCCCGAAGCCGCTGCTGAGGAGGCCCCAGCCGCTGAAGTTGCCCCCGAAGCCGCCGCTGAAGAAGTTGCTGCCGAAGAAGTCGCAGCAGAAGATAAGGCCGAGGGCTAAGCCTTGGCTCAGGACTCCTCCGTTACACTGGCGGCCATCAGCGGTGCGCACGGCATAACGGGGGAGGTCCGTCTCAAGCTGTTCGGAGAGGGTGTGGCGGCGCTGAAGCGCTACTCCACCTTCAACGACGGCAAACTCACGCTCGAAAAACTGCGTGATGACACCAAAGGCGGCGCAATTGCCCGCTTTGCAGAAGTGACTGATCGCACCGCCGCCGAAGCCTTGCGCGGCACCGTGCTCGCCGTGCCGCGCGCCACCCTGCCGCTGCTGGCGGAGGGTGAATATTACTACGCCGATCTGATCGGCCTGCCTGCCGTTTCTACCACTGGTGAGGATCTGGGCCACTGCATCGCGGTCGATAATTACGGCGCTGGTGATATCCTCGAAATTGAGCGGCCCGACAAGAAACGCTTCATGGTGCCGATGCGCGCCGAAGCCGTGCCCGAATGGGGTGAGCTGCTGGTGATCGAAGCGGTTTACGCTGCCGATTAGTGTTTGAGCAACGCCTCTAGCTCCCTGGCAAAACGGTCCAACTCAAAGTTCTGTGGATCATCGTGGCCATCCGGAATCCCGGCATCAACCGTGTTATGCTGCGCCGGGATTAGCCATCGTCCGGCCCGCGCGCTGGCATAGACATACAGCGCGGCGAGCATCTGATATTGGTCCTTCGAAAAGCTTGGCTGGGGACCAAGGGTGTTCGCAAGCGAGGTGCTGCCGGGCATGAACCGCCGCGGCTGGACAGTCTCGATATGGGTGAACCGGCCGCGTGCGGCTGGGCCGATCACATATGATTCCAGCTTGGTTGCCCGCCACGGTTCGACAAAATCATGGCCCGCCCAGATCTGCCCGACGCGATTGAGGAAGATATGCGCCACCGGTTGGTCGACGATATAGGGCTCGAAGCTGTTGACCAGCAGATCGCTTTCGAGCCGCTTGGGAAACTGCTCGCTGCCATAAAATGGCGTGCTGGTGTCGTGGATCACGAAGTACAGCAGCGGTAGTCCGGCCTGGGTCTGCGAAACCGGGTCGCGGGCGTGTTCGATCGCATAGGCGCGGTAAGGCTCAGGAAAAGCTGCCAGTGCCGCGGCCATCATGGCGGGCGAGGGCGTGCCTCCGTCCGCCATCAGCCGGGTAAGCACCTTGGGCAGCGGATGTGGTTTCCGCACCCCGCTTTGCCCGACCTTGCGGAGCAGGCAGCTCGCCTGTTCGAGTGGGGTGCCCGCGAAAGTCAGCGTATCGCGATCAAACCGACACTCGCCGATTTCCTCGGCCAGCGCGGGGACGGACAGGGCGGCGGCTATGATCAGCAACAGGAAGCGCATGAGCACCTCTTTCACGCCAGCAGCCCGCCGGCGCAAGCGTCACGTCAATCTGCCGCGTTGAGCTGCGCCATGGTGACGGTGCGGTAGCTTGCCCCCGGATTGCCCCAGCTGATCCCCCAGCGAACCTCGGCGCGGGTCTGGTCGCGGCTGACCGCAGCGGTGTTGCGGCTGCGCTTGGGCACCTTGATGCCGACAAAGCCCGATTTGTCGATCGGGATCGCGATCCGCCCGCTTCCGACCGGAACATTCAGTTTGTGATGCTTGCCGGAGGGCAAGCCGGCGCCCGACAAGGTCAGGAGTTCAGGCTTGCGGGTATTATCGCCCGGCGCGAAATCATAGTCGATCAACAGCTGCTGGCCGGCGAATACCGGCACCGAATGCAGCCCGAAATCATGTCGGTAATCAGGCAGCAACGCGCTGCCGGGCCGGAATGTGGCTGACCCGACCCACGGGAACAGGCCCGAGACATGCGCGAACACGCCCAGCGCCAGCGCGGCGACCGTGGCGTAGAATACCCGGTCGGCCACGCGCCGCGAGATCAGATTGTAAAGGCCGTGGCGAACGCCGAGATCGACCGGATCGTCATAGACGGTGCGCCGGCCCACGATCGCATTCCCAAACCGTTCGGGCGACAGGTCGCTGGGGCGCCGCCGCGGCTCCGGGCGGTCGCGGTCGTTCACCGCGTCGGCGACAGTTTCGGCGATCAGATACCAGATGTTCGACATTGTGTTCAATGTAGCGGCCGCGCGTTAATTATGTATCATGCGCACGATTGACGGCGGGCTGCGAGGGGAAGATAGCGCCGCGATGAGTTTCGCCGCGATGCCGATCACGCTGTATCCCGACATGTTCCCCGGTTCGCTGGGGCACAGCTTGGCCGGCCGCGCGCTGGCGGCTGGCGCGTGGAGCTGCGCGCCGCTGCAACTTCGCGATTTTGCGATCGGCAAGCACAAGGCGGTGGACGATACGCCCGCCGGCGGCGGGGCGGGGATGGTGCTGCGGGCCGATGTGCTGAGCGCTTGCATCGACCATGCAACGGCATTGCATCCCGGTTGCCCGGTGCTGGCAATGACCCCGCGCGGCAAACCGCTCACCCAAGCGCGGGTTCGAGAGCTTGCGTCCGGCCCAGGCGTGATAATTCTGTGCGGACGGTTCGAGGGTTTTGACGAGCGGATTTTTGCTGGCCGCGAGATTGAGGAAGTTTCGATCGGCGACATCGTCCTGTCGGGCGGAGAGCCGGCAGCGCTTATGTTGCTTGATGCCTGCGTCCGGCTGCTTCCAGGTGTGATGGGGGCGCCCTCCAGCGGGACCGAGGAATCGTTCGAGAACGGCCTGCTGGAATATCCGCACTATACCCGCCCCACCGACTGGGAAGGCCACGCTATCCCCGAGGTATTGCGATCAGGCGATCATGCCAAGATCGCGTCGTGGCGCAAGCAGCAGGCTGAGGCCGACACGAGGCAGCGGCGGCCGGACCTGTGGGATCGTTATGGCAAGGGCGGTACTGATGGCGCTTGAGGCGCTGACTTGCTCTGGCCCTGCTTGTAGCGCAGCAGGATCCACGGAACATGCTCGGAATCGAACTTGAGCCGACTTGGCTGATGGGTGAAGGGCGGCATGTGATCGCCCACGATCAGAATATGGGTCGGCGGGAAATCGGGCTTGGTCGCCTCTGCGATCAGCGCGTCAGCCGTATTTTGCCAGATCGCGAACAGACGGCAGACCATTGGAAAATCGGCGCTTTCGGCTGCCCCGATCGCTTTGCAATCCCTGGTGTGCAGTTCGTTGTTCTCGACCACCGGAAGGTGAGAATTGAGCGTCAGCCAATAGGAGAAGTGCGGGCGTCCGGGCTGTTTCATCTCGTTGCCGATGATGCCCGGCACATCGCGGTCACAAGCTCCGGAAAATACGCTGGGGCATTTTGAAGCGCCCTTGCGCTCCAGCTGTTTTTCAAAATTGAGCTGCTGGAAGCCGATCAACGGATACCATCTGGTGCGGTCGAAGAACCTGCCGGTAAACGGGTGGTAAGAGGCTGTCTGATAGCCTTTGGCGGCCAGAAGGGCTGGCAGGCAATCCGGTTCTGCTTGTTTGATGGCGGCGTAATCGCCCCAGCGATAGCACAGCTCGCGCATTTCGCCGCTGGTGGTCGAGCCGTAGAATGGCGTCTGGCCGCGGCTCACTTCATAGCGGCTGGCAAGTTCGGGGCGCATCCAGATCCGGTCGAGCTGGGCTTTGAGCTGCGGATCGCGCGGCTCGCCCATCGCCTCGACCATCACCACCATGATATTGGTCTTGCCATCGGCCAGTCCGAGCAGTCCGGCTTGCGTTGAGGCAGAGCTGAACGGGGCGTCCGCAGGCGCCAGCCGGTGGTAGGAACCCATCGCGCCCTGCGAATACTGCAGGTCCGTCACCGTCAACAAGGCAATGGCGGAGCAGGCGTAAAGCTGAAACCGCCAGCCCTTGAACCCTGAATCCAGTTTCAGCGCCCAGCTTGCCATCGCGATTGTCAGAACCAAAAGGATCGCGCCGGCAACATAATCCGGGGCCACAGCCGGGCGGATGTCGGTTACAAACACGATCACCGACATGATCATGCTCGGAGCCATATTGAACATATGCGCGATGAACATCACGCTCAGCCAGACCAGCAGCGCGATGAAGGTAAGCAGGCGAATCCAGAAGTTCATTCCGCGCACCACCAGGCCGACGATTCCGCAGATCAGGATTTCGAATCCGCGCGGCGGTCCGCCCATCAGCGTCATGGGCAGAAACGGCAGATTTGGCAGTACCAGCCAGCACGCGAACCAGTTCAGCAGCCGGTACAGTTCCTTGTCCTGAGTGGATCGCAACGGAATAGTTAGCGTGTCGGCCATGAGTTCTCCTGATCCGCGGCTTAGCGCCGGTATGGTTAATAAAATGCACATGGTCCCAAACCCGCCAAACCCCTTGCATCCGGGGCATACCCCGCGTAATGGCCGCCACTTCTGGTGGGACTTGGGAATCGTCTTTGGACAAGATTTCGCGGGTTTCCGCTATTCCCGGCCCCCTGAAAGGGAAGGGCGCATGGTCCCGCAAGTGCTGCGATCGGGGGATTATGCGAAAATCGCCGCCTGACGGAAACAACGGGCGGATGATGACACACGGTTACGCAGGCCGGATCTTTGGGAGCGTCATTGAGGCGCTCGGGTCCAGTCTGCCTCTGGCGCGCGGTATAAAAATAGGGACAAGGGTTCATGAACCTGATCCAGACGCTCGAGGCGGAAGCCATCGAGGAATTCAAGTCGAAGAAGCAGATCCCCGATTTCCGGGCTGGCGACACTGTGCGCGTTGGCGTGCGCGTTGTTGAAGGTGAGCGGACCCGTGTGCAGGCCTATGAAGGCGTCTGCATCGCCCGCTCAAACCGCGGCCTCGGCTCAAACTTCACCGTTCGCAAGATGAGCTTTGGCGAAGGCGTGGAACGTGTATTCCCGCTCTATTCGCCCAACATCGACAGCATCACCGTGGTCCGCCGCGGTGTTGTGCGTCGTGCCAAGCTTTATTACCTGCGCGGCCGCACCGGCAAGCGCGCGCGTATTGCTGAGCGCAAGATTATTCGGACTGCCGATACGGCTGGCAAGGAATGAGCGAAGGCTGATCTCTCACAGATCACCTGACACACAGACCGAGACGGCCGGCTTCCCAGACAGGAAGACCGGCCGTTTCCTTATGCGCAAGGATTGAATTGATGGGTTACCGGGTAGTTGTAGTGGGCGCGACGGGCAGTGTGGGCCGCGAGATGCTCAACATTATGGCCGAGCGCGAGTTCCCAGCCGACGAGATCGCAGCAGTCGCCAGCGGGCGCTCCACCGGGATCGAGATTGAATATGGCGACACCGGCCGGATGCTCAAGTGCAAGAATATCGAGCATTTCGATTTTGCAGGCTGGGACATCGCGCTGTTTGCCGCCGGTTCTGGCCCGGCCAAGGAATATGCTCCGAAAGCCGCGGCGGCCGGCTGCGTGGTGATCGACAATTCGTCGCTCTACCGGATGGACCCGGATGTCCCGCTGATCGTACCCGAGGTGAACCCCGATGCGATCGACGGCTATTCCAAGCGCAACATCATCGCCAATCCCAACTGCTCGACCGCGCAGATGGTTGTGGCCCTGAAGCCACTCCACGATGCCGCCACGATCAAACGGGTGGTCGTCTCCACCTATCAGTCGGTCTCTGGTGCCGGCAAGGATGGCATGGACGAACTGTTCGAGCAGACCCGCAGTGTGTTTATGCCGGCCGGCGAAATGCGCGAGCCGATCAAGTTCCCGGCGCGGATCGCGTTCAACGTGATCCCGCACATCGATGTCTTCCTTGATGATGGCTTCACCAAGGAAGAGTGGAAGATGGTGGTCGAAACCAAGAAGATTCTCGATCCCAAGATCAAGGTTGTGGCAACCTGCGTGCGCGTGCCGGTGTTTGTGGGCCATTCCGAGGCCATCAACATCGAGTTCGAGAATGAAATCTCGGCCAAGGAAGCCCAGGACATTCTGCGCAAGGCTCCCGGGGTCGTGTTGATCGACAAGCGCGAGAACGGCGGATACACCACCCCGGTCGAAGCCGCAGGCAGCGACGCGACTTATGTAAGCCGCGTCCGCGAAGATCCGACCGTCGACAACGGCCTGGTGCTGTGGTGCGTTTCGGACAACTTGCGCAAAGGCGCGGCATTGAACGCGGTCCAG
>JBKJTN010000065.1:0-18396 GCA_046590275.1 Novosphingobium sp. | reverse complement strand
CACACTCACCGGGGCTGGCGGCGGGCAGTGGTTCAAGAGCTGGCCCGCGCATATGCTCCCATTAGAATCAATGCGGTGGCGGGCGATAGCGATGCCGCTATTTCAGCGGCAGTCCGTTATTTCGAAACTGCCGAAGGCGTTACCGGACAGTACTTTCTGCTAGTTGGCGCTGGGGCCGGTGCGGTGCTATCCTCCGGCGAATGAGCACGCCTCAACCCTTGATCGACCAGTTCCAGCGGCGGATCACCTATCTGCGGCTCTCGGTAACCGATCGCTGCGATCTGCGCTGCGCCTATTGCATGCCCGAGCGGATGGTATTCCTGCCGCGCGCCGAAATGCTCAGCCTCGAGGAATTGCACGAGCTTGCGCTGGGCTTCATTGCCCGGGGGATTACCAAAATCCGCCTGACCGGCGGTGAGCCGCTGGTCCGCCGCGACATGATCGAGCTGGTCCGGGCGCTGGGCCGCAAGCTTGGTGCCAATGATGGAACGGGGGGCTTGGAAGAGTTGACGCTAACCACCAATGGCACAAGGCTTGCCGAATTTGCCGGTGATCTGGCGGCTGCAGGAGTGAAGCGGATCAATGTCTCGCTCGATACGCTCGACCGCGAGACTTTTGCGCGTTTGGCGCGGCGCGATTCGCTGCCGCAAGTGCTGGAAGGGATCGCGGCAGCCAAGGCGGCGGGGCTTAAGGTCAAGATCAACACCGTGGCGCTCAAGGGCATCAACGAAGTCGCGATTGCCGATTTCGTCGCCTGGGCGCATGGTTTGGGCCATGAAGTGACGCTCATCGAAGTTATGCCGCTGGGCGAGGTCGAGGAGGACCGGTTCGATCATTACCTACCGCTCAGCGCCATGCGCGAACGGTTGGAACAGCGCTTTACCCTGACCGAAAGCAGCCACCGCTCAGGCGGTCCGGCGCGTTATGTCGATGTGGCCGAGACCGGCGGAAGGGTGGGTTTCATCACGCCGCTGACCAATAATTTCTGCGAGGGCTGCAACCGAATCCGGGTGACTGCCACTGGTCAGCTGTTCGCTTGCCTTGGCGGAAAGGAGCAGGTTGATCTGCGCGGCGCGCTGCGGTCTGATGATCCGGAAAGCGGCCTTTCGGCCGCGCTAGACGAAGCGATGCGAATCAAGCCTGAGCGTCATCATTTCGCCATTGATGCGCCCGGCGGCGTGCCGGCACTTGCGCGGCATATGTCGATGACGGGCGGCTAGCCATGCCGGCGCGGCTGCTGTTCCTGGGCCGGTTGGAAGATCTGGCGGGTGGTCCGGTCCGCGAAGTGGCTCCTGGCCCGCTGGAGACGGTGCTGGCCGGGCTCGATCCGGCGCTGGCAGTGGCCTTGCTGGAAGAGCGAATCCGCATCGCGCTCAACGGCACCCTTGTTTCCGAGCGCGGCGGGATCGTTCTGGCAAGCGGCGACGAACTGGCCTTCCTGCCGCCAGTCAGCGGGGGCTAGCTATTGCCTGATGTCCGACTTCTCGAAGGTTCGTTCGATCCTGGGGCGCAACTCGATCAATTTGCTGCGTGCCAACCGGAGGCGGGCGGGATCGTCAGCTTTCTTGGCCAGGTCCGTAGCGGAGAGGGAGTGGAAGTGCTGGAGCTAAGGCACTTTGGCCCGCTCACCCTGCCGGGCATGATCAATCTGGGCGAGCTGGCACAGAGCCGCTGGGAGCTGGACGGGTTGCTGATCCTGCACCGCAGCGGGCAGATGTTGCCGGGCGATCCGATCGTGATGGTGGCCGCCGCCGCACGGCATCGCCGCGATGCCTTTGCCGCAACCGATTTTGTGATGGATCATCTCAAAAGCGATTCGTGGTTCTGGAAGCGTGAACGCCGAGATGGGATCTGGCAGTGGGTTGAGCCGCGCCAGCAGGATCACGCCGACATTTCGCGCTGGGGTTAACTTCGCTGGCTAGCTGGCTAGTCTGCCGCGCAGGGCGATCAGCACGTTATCTTCAGTTCTGACCAAGCCGATCACCTGATCCCGCGCCTCGGCAATGGCCGAAACATCCTCGCCGCTGATGCGGGTCGCGGCATAAAGGGCGTCAAGATCGGCAAGCGCTATCATCGCATTGCTGCGGGCCGATTCGAGATCGGCGAGCGCGATGGTCGCCACCGACCAGCCTTCGCTGGCCACTGCGGCACCGCTCGCCGAATTGGTCAACTGGCGGGCTTTGGCCTCACGCGCCTTGAACTGGGCGTCGGCAGCACGCGCAGAATCGAGCAATTGGGCGAGCCGCACCGCCAGTGCAGCACTAGGCGGAGCGGGGCTGGCGGTGGGCGCGGGATCGGCTGGAACAACCGGTGCGGTGCCGCTGATCCGCTCTGCCGGACGTCGGGCGAGCGAGGGATAGTTGACTGTATCGGCGCCGCAACCGCCCAACACCAAGGCGAGCGGGGCGGCTATCAAGGGAAGCGACGGCTTGATCATAACCGCGGCCATAGCATGCCGGGCCAAGGATGCCAGAGGGGGCGGATTTGCCCACTTCATGCGTTGACAGCAGAGGCACCTTCGATTAGTGGCACCGCTTCTTCCGGACCCCTGCTATCAGGCGGGGCAATCCGGCGCGCCGCTGTAAGAACTTCCAATACGGGATTTTCTCAGGCGGGGCGAGGAATTCAGCCTTTGGGCATATGAACGGATAGAAGCACCATGTTCGCAGTAGTGCGCACGGGCGGCAAGCAGTATCGGGTTGCCGCCGGAGACAAGATCGCGGTCGAAAAGCTGGCTGGTGAGGCCGGTGACAAGATCACTTTGGGCGACGTCCTGCTGGCCGGTGACGGCGGCGAGATCGCTGACGCCGCCAAGGTAGTGGTTTCGGCTGAAATCATCGCGCAGGCGAAGTCGGAAAAGGTGATCGTTTTCAAAAAGCGTCGCCGCCACAACTATCGCCGCAAGAACGGCCATCGCCAGCAGCTTACCCTGCTGCGAATTCTGGCCGTTGGCGGCGAGGAAAAGAAGGCTGCTGCTCCCAAGAAGGAAGCTGCGCCCAAGGTTGAAGCGGCACCTGTGGCTGATGCTGCACCGGCGGCTGAGAAGCCGGCCAAGAAGGCTCCTGCCAAAAAGGCCGCTGCCCCCAAAGCCGCTGCTGAATAAGAATCCGGAGTAGATTGAGATGGCACATAAGAAAGCAGGCGGCTCTTCGCGCAATGGTCGCGATTCAGCAGGCCGCCGCCTTGGCGTAAAGAAGTTCGGCGGTCAGGAAGTGATCGGCGGCAATATCATCATTCGCCAGCGCGGTACCCGCGTATATCCAGGCGTCAATGTCGGCATCGGCAAGGATCATACCTTGTTTGCGCTGACCGCCGGCCGCGTGCGATTCCACGATGGCAAGCAGGCCCGCAAATATGTGTCGGTCGATATGGCAGTTGCTGCTGAATAGCTGGATGGTCAATCAAGGGCCATCCTGACGGGATGGCCCAGCCAGACTTTTCGTCTGGCGACACGAGGGAGAGGGCCCAGTCCCGTCTCCCTTTTTTCATGTCTCCCTCTGCCAGGCGCCGGTTCACCCGATTTGGGGTGCATACCGACGCGACACGTAACGGCATTGTCACGCAAGCAGTCTAGCAAGGCGCTGCAGGGCTTGAATTGGGAGAAATACAATGTTCATTCGCAGCGAAAGGCTGTTCCTGCGGCCCGGCTGGCCCGAGGATTGGGAAGAACTGCTCACCAGCATCGGTGACGAAGCGGTGGTGCGCAACCTCGCCAAGGCGCCCTGGCCCTATACCGCCGAGGATGCACGCGGGTTTGCTGCGCGTCCGCAGGATTCGCGTTGCCCGCATTTCTTCGTGACCGTGCCAACCAGCAGCGAGCCGGCGCGGATCATTGGCAGCGTCGGGCTGGGGGTCAATGAAGGCGAGATTGAGCTGGGCTACTGGATTGCCCGCGATAACTGGGGCCGGGGCTATGCAACCGAAGCCGCACGCGCGGTGCTGAAGCTGGCGAAGACGCTGGGTCACCGGCGGATCAGCGCTGGCCACTTCACCGACAACCCCGCCTCGGGCCGGGTGCTCATCAAGGTCGGCTTCAAGCCCACTGGAGAAGTCCGGCCGCGCTTCAGTCTTGCGCGGGGCAGCGAGGCACCGGCGGTGATCCATGCTCTGGCATTGGGCCAGCCATCTGATTGCGACGGCGGCTGTGATCCCGATATGGCAATGCGAGTGGCGTAACGACTCGTCCCGGTTCGAGCCCGGGACGAGCGTTGCCTACCCCAGAACCGCGTCCTTGAATTCGCTTTCGGTTTTGCCAATCAGGGCGCGGTCATCGTGGTTCCACGGGTGGAAGCCGGGCAGAAAATAGGCGCACCAGGCCGGGAAAATCCGCCGCAGGATTCCAGGCTGCCACAGCAGATAGGCGGCCAGCTGCCATTTAACGCGGGCTCCGGTGATGCCGTCCTGGGCCAGCAGATCAAGCGAATCGTTCCAGCGGTTGGTGATGAAATTCTTGGTCACGATCAGCATCATGATCGATTTCAATTTCCAGCGCCGCCACCGGGTCCAGTCGCGGGTGGCATGGCGATAGGTGTCGAATGCGACGCCCTTGTGCTCGATCTCCTCCATTGCATGCCAGCGCCACATCGCCCCGGCATCGCCCGTCGCGCCTGCGAAATGGCGCGGGTTGGCAAGGAAATCATGCGCCATCATCGCTGTATAATGCTCAAGCGCGATGGTGACCGCCAGGTTGATGATTGCCGGCCGGTCTTTGGTGAGCTCAAGGTTCGCCGCCACTCGGGCATCAATCTTTTCCAGATCGTAACCAGCGTCAACGGCCGCCTTGTTGAAGACGATATGTTCGCGGGTGTGATTGATTTCCTGCTTTACAAAGGCGCGGATTTCTTCGGCTAGCTTGGGGCTGGCGCCATCGCGGTGGGCTTTGACCGCTTCGATGAAGAACGCCTCGCCGCGCGGGAATGTCGCGGAAAGGGCGTTGTGCCAGGCGGTCGCAATCGGATCGCCGTTTAGCCACCAGCGCCCCGGCTTGTCCGTGCGGCCAAAGCGCTGATCGCGGACAGTGATCGCAAGGTCAGCCGGTGTAGGCACACCCGACTTGCCGTCGGGGCTCACGGGCTCTAGGCGGTGCGGGAATTTAGCTGGTGCATTCATGCCACTTTGGATATATTAACTGACAATAATGTCAATAAGAAAACGCCTGTCGCAAGAAGAGAGCCGGACCGTCGCGCTTGAAGCAGCGCGCGTATTGCTGGTTGAGCTTGGGCCGCAAGCTGTGACGCTGAAGGCCGTGTCGAGCCGGATTGGCCGCACCCATGCCAATCTGCTCCACCATTTTGGCTCAGCCGCCGGCCTTCAGAAAGAGCTCGCCAAATATCAGGCCAAAACCATCTGCGCGACGATCGCCGCTGCCGTGATCGCCAGCCGCAGCGGGGTTGGATCCCCGCGGGACGTGGTCGACATGACATTTGACGCCTTCGACAAGGAAGGCGGCGGCGCGCTCGCCTCATGGATGGTGCTCAACGGCAATGAGGATGCGCTCGATCCGATTGTTGAGGCGATTCACGATATTGTCGATGAGCTGCATGAATTCGGCGCGGGCAGCATGCGCGAATGCACTCATGCGCTGGTTTTGCTGGCGCTGGGCGATGCACTGATGGGCAGCGCGTTGACCGAATCGCTGGAGCTGCCGCGAACTTCGGCGCGCGATACGGCGGAACGGATGCTGATCGACGCAGCGCTGAAGGCAGGGCTGCCGGTGCCGGGTCAGGCAGGCTGAAGCCATTTCGGCGCAATGTTTGGGGGAATATCCTCCACACGTAAGTGATCGACAGCCAGACCAAGCTCAGCATAGGCCGCTCTCTGCCGCTTTGGATCTGAGCGTTCAAGCGGCACCACCACCAGCCGCCGATTGACCTTGGCCCGCCAATTCATCCGCGCGGTATTTTCCTGGCCGACGTAGCATCCCTTGGTGAAGCTTACCCCGTTCAGTTCCGCCGCATTGCATTCCAGCCACAGCAGATCGCCAATTTCGGCATGGCCTTCGGTGACGCCGAGCGAAAGGCGGTGCGCCAGCCATACCGCGTCGGCAGAATCGCCGCCCGGCTTGCCCAGGCAGCGCCAGCCCAGCGCAGGGAGGCGCGGATCGGGCACTGCGCCGGGCATTTCGCTTGCGCTCCAATGGACAGCCAGGGCCGGATCAGGCGCAATGCCGATCTTGCGGCGCAACCGATAAAGCGACAGGCGCTTTGCCAGCGCTTCGCCGTGCTGGGCCTCACAATCGAGCAGCAAGTCGGCCTTGTCGCCCCAGATCAGGAAATCGAACAGCACCTTGCCTTGCGGGGAAAGCAGCGCTGCCCAGACCGGCAATGGACCTGTCACATCACTTGTGACCAGACCCTGAAGGAAGCTGCGCACATCCTCACCCTGATCAAGTGGGGACAGCCGGATCACGGCGCGGGAGGTTAGGGTGGATGCGGGCATGGCTTACGCATATAGGCACTCCATGCCGAATCCAAAGCTCACCATTCGCCGCCCCGATGATTGGCACGTCCATCTGCGCGATGGGGCGATGCTGGAGGCGGTTGCGCCTTATACCGCCCGGCAGTTCGCCCGGGCGATTATCATGCCCAACCTGTCGCCGCCGGTGACGACCATCGCGGCGGCGCGGGAATATCGAGCGCGGATCATTGCTGTGACAGGCCCCGGCTTCACCCCGCTGATGACCTGCTATCTGACGGACGGGATCGATGGCGGAATGCTGGCGCAGGGGCACGGCGAGGGAGTGTTCACCGCCGCCAAGCTGTATCCTGCCCATGCCACCACCGGCTCGGCCCACGGCGTCACCGATGTGGCAAAAATTTATCCGGCGCTGGAGGCGATGCAGCGGGCCGGGATGCCGCTGCTGATCCACGGCGAGGTAACCGATCCGGCGGTCGATGTGTTTGATCGCGAGGCAGTATTTATCGACCGGGTGCTGACCGGGCTGGTGCGTGATTTCCCGGAACTCAAACTAGTGTTCGAGCATATCACCACCGCCGAGGCGGCTGAATTTGTCACATCAGCAGGGCCGAATGTGGCCGCGACGATTACCCCGCAGCACCTCCATATCAACCGTAATGCGATGTTTGCGGGCGGGCTGCGCCCTCATGCATATTGCCTGCCGGTCGCCAAGCGCGAGAAGCACCGGCTGGCGCTGCGCCGCGCCGCGACCTCAGGCTCTGCCAAATTCTTCCTGGGTACCGATACCGCCCCGCATGAAATCCACCGCAAGGAGATGGACTGCGGCTGTGCCGGCATCTTCAATGCGCCCTATGCGCTGGAAAGCTATGCCGCAGTGTTTGACGAGGAAGGCGCGCTGGACCGGCTCGAGGGTTTTGCTTCCGAACACGGCCCGCGCTTTTATGGCCTGCCGCTCAACCACGGGACGGTCACTCTTGAGCGCGCAGTGTTGGAAGTTCCAGCCAAGATTGAGCACGGCGCTATCCGCCTCGTGCCATTTCATGCCGGCGAGACGCTTGGCTGGCGGATTATCTAAGCTTTTCGCCGCGCCAGCAGGTCCCAAACGAACAGGGCGACCGCGCACCAGATGACGGCGAAGCTGGCCAGCTGCACACAGCGCAGCGGCTCATGGAACACAAACAGGCCCAGCAGGAAAACGATGCCGGGCGACACGAACTGGAAGAAACCCAGCATCGAATAGTCCATCCGCCGCGCCGCGATCGCAAACAGCAGCAGCGGCACTGCCGTTATGACCCCTGAGCCCGCGATCAGCAGGCTCGAGCTCAGATCCTGGCCGAAGCTCATCCCTGCCGGTGTTTGCGCGTACCACAGCACAATGCCGATACCGGGCAGCAGCAGAACCGCGGTTTCGATCGTCAGGCCCGGGAGAGAGCCGACCGGCGTTGTCTTGCGGATCAGACCATAGGTGCTGAAAGTGATGGCGAGTGACAGGCTGATCCACAGCATGTCGAGCGCCCCCCAGGCGAGGAGTGAAACACCCACCCCGGCCAAGGCGACCGCCCACCATTGGCGCGGCGATAGCCGCTCGCCCAGAAAAACGGTGCCGGTCAGAACATTGACCAGCGGAATGATGTAATAGCCAAGGCTTGCCGCGAAAATATGGCCAGACTGGACTGCGGCGATGTAAATCAGCCAGTTGGCGCCGACCAGTACGGCGCTGATGCATAGGTTACGCAGCACTTTGCGGTCCGTCAGTGCCGCGCGCAGCTCGGGCATTTGGCGGCGAAGCGCGACAAGCAAAAGGCAAATCGGCACAGTGAAGATGACGCGCCAGCCGACGAACTCAAACGGCGGCACCTGGCGCACCAGGATCAGATAGAGCGGGAGCAACCCCCAGATCAGATGGGCACCCAAAGCCATGGGTACGCCGCTGGGGCGGGGCGACTGGCTTGAATTGCTCATAACTTACCGCACCCGTTGCAGATGGAAATCGGGCGCTAGGCGGTTGATCCGGCTGCCGCAACCTTCGGCTCGTCGGATGAATTGGCTCGGTTCGTCGAAAACTCCAAAACTGTCGGCATTGTTGCCATCTGTTCAGGTTTGAGGGCTTAAGCCTGAATGGGTCAACGGAAATACTTCCGCAAACGCCAAAATTTTCAAGCTGGAGGAATGCAATGCCGAACCTCAGGAACAAAGCAGTTATGGCTCTTGCAGCCTCAGGCCTGCTCGTCGCAGCGCTTCCTGCTAGTGCCGCACCGGCCAGCCATGCGGCGGTAAGCCATTCGGTGCAAACCGGCGGCGAAGCCGGCTGGAACCACGACCGAGGCCACTACCGTGGCTGGAAAAAACATGATCGCCATGATGATCGCTACGAAGATCGTTACGAAGATCGCTATGAAGGCCGTTACGAGGGTCGGGGCGATGGTTATCGTAATCGCGGTTATTATGACGAGCCGGTTTACCACAATACGCGCGTCTGGCGCGGCGATGATGGACGCGCCTACTGCCGCCACAGCGATGGCACCACCGGCCTCTTGATCGGTGGCGCGGCAGGCGCCTTGCTGGGCCGCGAAGTGGCAGGCCGCCGCGGTGATCGCACACTGGGCGCGATTCTGGGCGCGGCGGGCGGAGCCCTTGTGGGGCGCTCGATCGACCGGAACAATGCGCGCTGCCGCTAGTTATGAAAATATGAGGTTAAGTAGCGCGCGGGTCGCCTTGGCGCTGCTGGACGTCCCTGGCCAATGGCCGGGGACGTCCTTTTTTTTAACCAGAACAGGACTAAAGGGCGGTTGACCGACGAAAGCGCACGGCAATGCCCAACCGCATAACACGATTGATGCAACTCTTGGCGCTGGCACTCGCGCTGGCAGCTTGCGGCGATACCAAGCAGACGGAGCAAGGCGCGCTGGATGATGACCCAGCGCTGACCGGCGCCTTGGGCGATCAGATCATGGTCGACCCCGACCTTGCGGGCCAGAACCGCGGCAACGCCGCCTTGGGCGGCGGTGGCCCGGCCAACGGAGAACTCCCCGTCCAGAGCCGTACGCCCGAAGCCATCGCTGCAGCCAAGGCTGAAGCAGCAAGGCTGCTCGGCGGCACAGTCCCGTCAGCTCCAGTCCCGCAACCGAGCGCTTCTTCATCGCACGCCGATGGCGCGTTGACGGCCGCCGCCTTGGGGGGAACTCTGCCCGGTTCCGGATCGAATTGTGCGGCCGATGCGGAATATAGTGCGAGCTGGGCGGCCAGGCTGCCCGCAGCGTTACCAATCTATCCCCGCGGGCACCTTCAGGAAGCGGCGGGCACAGACAAGGGCGGTTGCCACCTGCGGGTGGTCAATTTCACCACGCCGGTTGCAATCAAGGATGTGATCGACTTCTATTACGGCAGCAGCCGCGGCGCAGATTATGTTGCACGGTACCGTCTGGAAGGCGCCGATCACGTGCTGGGCGGAACCAAAGGCGCCGCAGCCTATGTGATCTATGTCCGCAAACTCGCCAATGGGCTGACCGAGGTCGATCTGGTCACCAGTGGCGGATGAGCGGGCTTAGTTGTCGCGCAAGCCCACGGCGATAGTCGCCCGGGGCTGTTCCATCTCGTTTGAAGCGACCGGGTAGGCGCAGTAATCGGCCGCGTAATACGCGCTTGGGCGATGATTGCCCGAAAGCCCTACCCCGCCAAAAGGCGCAGCTGACGAGGCACCATTGGTCGGCCGGTTCCAGTTGATCACCCCGGCGCGAATATTGGCCCAGAAGCGATTGTAATCCTGCGGTGTGCCGCCGATCAACGAGGCCGCAAGCCCAAAGCGGGTGTTGTTTGCTTCGGCAATGGCTTCGTCCAGATCATCCACCTGAACCACCTGCAGCAGCGGGCCGAACAGCTCGACATCCGGGCGATCTTTTACCTTGGTTACATCGATAATCGATGGTGAGAGAAACGGCAGATCGTCGTTCGGCCGCATCATGTGCTTGATCGCCTTGCCGCCGTGGCTGAGCAGGTAAACGAAACTTTCAGTCAAACCATCGGCCGAGGAATTGTCGATCACCGGGCCCATGAAGGGCGCAGGATCGTCAAATGGCGCCCCGACGATGATCCGGTCGGCGAGGCGCTTTACCTCGCTGATCACCGCATCATACATGCCCGCCTTGATGATCAACCGGCGTCCGGCAGTGCAACGCTGTCCGGCAGAGGTGAAGGCGGACTGGATGATCAAGGTAGCTGCGTCGGTTACCTTGGGGGTATCCCACATCACGATCGGGTTGTTGCCGCCCATTTCCAGCGCCAGGATCTTGTCCGGCCGGGCAGCGAGCTTGCGATTGATTGCGACGCCGGCATGGGCGGATCCTGTAAACAAGACGCCGTCCACACCTTCATGCGCGACCAGCGCCTGGCCTTCTTCCGGTCCGCCGATCAGCACTTGAACGATCGAAGCGGGAATGCCCGCTTGGTGAAAGCATTGCACGAGGAGGTCGCCGGTCGCCGGGGTCTTTTCGCTGGGCTTGAAGACGATCGCGTTGCCCGCGATCAGCGCAGGCACAATGTGCCCGTTGGGCAGGTGCGCCGGGAAGTTATAGGGACCCAGCACCGCCATCACCCCGTGGGGTTTGTGCCGCAAGGAGGCCGTGCCCTGCATTGCGTTGTCGAGTTTGCGCTGCGAGGTCCGCTCGGCGTAGGCGCGAATTGAAATTTCGACCTTGTTGACCACGCTGTCGACTTCGGTCCGTGCTTCCCACAAGGGCTTGCCGGTTTCGCGGGCGATCAGCTTGGAAAGCTGGTCGGCCTCCTTGCGCACTTCGTTGGCGAAGCGGCGCACCAGTTCCATCCGGTTGGCCAATGGCTGTGCAGCCCAGGCAGGCCAAGCCCGCCGCGCCGTATCTACAGCCTCGTCGACATTTCCGCGCTTGCCGCGCCAGAGTTCTGCCCCTGTAGCGGGCTCGTAAGAGATGATGTCTTTGGTATCCACTGCCTCATCCCAAACTGAGCGGCTGCTTAGGCCGATTTTTCAAATGCTTTAGCCGCTAGGACCAGACAAAGGAAGCCCAAGGGAAGAACCGGTGATCGTCAAGAATTGGGAAATTGGATTGGTTGTCCCAACGCTTGCCCCAAGTTACGTATCGCGGTCAGTTTTTCCGCCAACGGGTTCCAATCGTCGTGTTCGGCGATGGCGCCCCAGATCCGCTCAACCTCGTCAATGACAAGCGATGGCGGCGCGGTCGCATCCCAAGATGGCGCGGGCTCGCTTGGCGCATGGTAGCCTTTGAGTAGTTCGCCGAATTGTCCTTCCGGGGCATTCCGGCCAAAGCGGTGGTGGTGGAAAAACACATCGGGAGAAGCACCGCTCTCACGCATCGCCGCCTCGGCCGCCGCGATCAGGATGCCGTCCCGCTCGACCCCGTTCGTGGCAAGTCCCAGGCGCCACAGGAAGCGGCGCGTAAGGGCCGCCTGATACAGCGGCCCGAACCGTTCCAGCGCGGCAATCAGCGGCGGGGCGTCGGCCAGTGCCCGCAGCGCGACGGCCAGTTGGCCGCAATTCCAGTGGATCGCCTGGGGCTGGCGGCCAAAGTTGTAGAGCCCCGAGTGGTCGAAATAGGCGGCGGTGAAGGTCGGATCCCAGCTTGGCAGCCAGCGCCACGGACCATAATCGAAACTCTCGCCCGAGATGTTCATATTGTCGGTATTGAGCACCCCGTGGACAAAGCCCGCTGCCATGTATGAGGCCGCCAGATCGGCCATTCGCTCGACCACCTGATGCAGCAGGATGACCGCCGGCTCATCGCGGCCGGGCGCATCTTCGGGCGGGGGCGGACCGGGGAACTGGGCCAGGCAATAGCGGGCCAGTTCGGCCATCTGTTCACCCTCGCCAAGATAGGCGAGGCGCTGAAAGCTGCCGAAGCGGATATGGCCATGGCTGAGGCGGACCAGCACCGCCGAGCGGGTCGGCGATGGCTCATCGCCGCGCAACAGATCCTCACCCGTTTCGATTACCGAGAAAGTCTTGCTGGTGTTAACTCCCAACGCTTCAAGCATTT
This sequence comes from Novosphingobium sp., assembly GCA_046590275.1. Classification (GTDB taxonomy): domain Bacteria; phylum Pseudomonadota; class Alphaproteobacteria; order Sphingomonadales; family Sphingomonadaceae; genus Novosphingobium. The sequence goes on along the minus strand of JBKJTN010000065.1, from coordinate 5,953 downwards.
CGGTGGCGAGGATTTCACGAACCGCGCCCTTCAGCGTCAGGCGTCCGTCACCGTCGCGGCTCCATGGGGTCTGGCCTGAACCCTTGGTGCCAAGATCGAGCAGCCGACCGGCGCCATCGCGCAGCTGGGCAAACAGAAAACCGCGCCCGTCGCCGATGTCAGGATTATAATTGCGGAACTGGTGGCCGTGATAACGAAGCGCCAGCGGCTGCGGTAAATTACGCTCCAGCGGGATAAAGCGCCCGAAATGATCGAGCCATTGCTGGTCGCTCAGCCCCTCGAGACCAACGGCCGGCGCCCAGCGGTGATTGCGAAACCGCAACAGATGACGCGGAAACGGCGCAGCATCCGCCGGATCGCCCAGCCAGTCGGCCAGTGCGGTAATGGGAGTTTCAGGATTATAGCCACTGGCTTGCGGTTCGGCGCGCATCAGGCGATAGTGGGATGTGTCCGCCAAAACAGCAAGCGCGGCGACTTAGTTATGATAATTTCGATGGGGGCGGCGGGCCAAGCGCAATGACTGAATTTGCCGATTGCTTCTGGTCGAGCCGTGACGGGCTTCGCCTTCATTATCGCGATTATCCGGGGCGTGATGATCGACCGCCGGTGCTGTGCCTGCCGGGGCTTACCCGGAACGCGCGGGACTTTGAGCGTCTGGCCGAACATCTGGCCGGTGAATGGCGGGTGATCTGTCCCGATCTGCGCGGGCGTGGTGACAGCGCTTATGCCAAGGATTCGGCCAGCTACTCTCCCAAGCAATATGCCGATGATCTGGCCGCGCTGTTCGAGCAGGCCGAACTGAGCCGGGTTGTGGCTATCGGCACTTCACTGGGGGGCTTGCTGACGATGATTATGGCTATGACCGCGCCACAGCGGATCGCAGCAGCAGTACTCAACGATATCGGTCCAGAGGTGGATGAGGCCGGGCTTGAGCGGATCCGCGGCTACGTTGGGCAGGGGCGCAGTTTTCCGACATGGATGCACGCAGCCCGTGCGCTCGAGGAATCGCAGGCCGCCGCCTTCCCTGATTTTCGAATTTCAGATTGGCTGGCGATGGCCAAGCGCTGCATGATGGTCGGCGGCAATGGGCGGATTCACTTCGATTACGACATGAAGATCGCCGAGCCGTTTCAGCAGCAGGGTGGGGGACCGGGGGCCGATTTGTGGCCCGCGCTCGATGCCATGGCAGGGCGTCCAGTCCTGTTTCTGCGCGGCGAAATGTCCGACATTCTTTCGGCCGATACCCACCGCAGGATGGCGGCACGCCTGCCCGGGGCCGAGGCGGTAACCGTACCGCGGGTCGGCCACGCCCCGACGCTGGACGAGCCCGCAGCGTTGGCGGCGATCGAACGGTTGCTCGCCAAGGTCAAATGAGCGCTCCGAAACTCAAGATCCTGCACCTCCACTCCAGCTTCGAAGCCGGCGGCAAGGAATTGCGGGCAGCCAAGCTGATGAATGCCTTCGGCCCGCAGTGTGAGCATACCATTATTTCGGCCCAGACCGCAGCACTGGGCGCGGCGCAAGCGATCGGCCCGGCGATTTCGGTCAGTTTTCCCACCGATTTCCCTTCGCTCACCGGGCGGCCCACGCCGGGTCGGCTCCAGCGGATCGCCAAGGCCATGCTTGGCCATGATCTGGTGCTGACCTATAATTGGGGTGCGATGGACGGCGTGATGGCCCACACGCTTTTTTCCAAGGTATTCGCCCTGCCGCCGCTGGTTCATCATGAGGATGGTTTCAACGAGGACGAGGCGCAGAAGCTTAAAGCGGGGCGCAACTGGTATCGCCGAATCGCGTTGGGTCTGGCGCAGGCGCTGGTCGTTCCATCAGAGCAACTGGAAGATATTGCGATCAGGGTGTGGCACCAGCCTCCAGGCAAGGTCCACCGGATCATCAACGGGATTCCGACGTTGGCTTATGGCAAGAAACCAAAGCGCGATGCCCTGCCCCGGGTGATCAAGCACCCGGGCGAGTTGTGGCTGGGAACGCTGGCGGGTCTGCGCGCGGTCAAGAACCAGCCGCGCCTGGTGCGCGCTTTTGCCGCCATGCCCGAATATTGGCAGCTGGTGATTCTGGGTGAAGGACCCGAGCGGCAGTCGATCCGCGCAGAGGCGATCCGGCTCGGCATCGGGCATCGGGTCCATTTGCCGGGCTTTGCTGCCGATCCGGCCAAGGTGCTGGGGTTGTTTGATCTTTTCGCGCTGTCGTCGGACAGCGAGCAGTTCCCGATCTCGGTGGTCGAGGCGATGGCATCGGGACTGGCGGTAGTGTCGCCCAAGGTTGGCGACGTCGATATGATGGTGGCAGAAGAGAACCGTCCGTTTCTGGTCGCTCCGGGCGATGAGGCAGGGCTGGCCGAGGCGCTTTGTGTGCTGGCTTCAAACCCGAAGGAGCGGCGCCTGATCGGTGAGGCGAACCGCAAGATCGCACGCGAAGAATTTGATGAAGCGCGGATGGTTTCGGCTTATCGCGCGGTCTATGCCCGCGCGATGCGGAGGCATTCTTTTCCTTGAGCAGGGGGCTCGCGTTTCCCTGAGCAGGGAGCTGGCTTTGACACGAGTTTACCGTTCACTTCAGCTTCACGCTGGACCGGCCAGATATCAGTCGTTGAAAAGGTCCGCCCATCCGCTAAACAGCCCGCAACATTGACCCTATAGAAGCGAAAGCCTGCTGCATTGGCCCTGCGTCCAAAATCTCCCGAAGACAAAGTAGAACAGAAAGCTGCCGAGCAGGACGTATTCCTGCGCGAGGTGGATGAAGCCCTGCGCAAGGATCAGGCGCTGGGCCTTGCCAAGCGCTATGGCCTTCTGATTGGCGGGATTGCGGGCGCCGGATTGCTTGCGCTGGCGGGCTATCTTTACTGGGATAGCAGCTCCAAACAGGCTGCCGCCGAGCGCGGCGAGCGGTTCATGATCGCGCTCGACCGGCTGGATGCAGGTTCGGATGCGGCGGCAGCGGAAGAACTTGCGCCGCTGGTCAGTGAAGGCGCGGGTGGCAGCAAGGCCGCTGCCACACTGATGCGGGCAGGGATTGCCCAAAAACAAGGCAAGACGGATGAGGCGGTCAAGGCCTTTGCTGCGATTGCTGCCGACAGCACCGCCCCGCGGCCGTTTCGCGATCTGGCGACGCTTCGCGAAGTTGCAGCCCGGTTTGACGTCATGACCCCGCAGCAGGTAGTCGATCGGCTCAAGCCGCTGGCGGTTCCAGGCAACGCCTGGTTTGGCAGCGCGGGGGAAATGCTGGGTATGGCTTATCTGAAGCAGGGCAAGCCCGAATTGGCCGGACCGTTGTTTGCCGCCATCGCCAAAGACAAGGCTGTGCCCGATTCGCTGCGCTCGCGTGGCCGCCAGATGGCGGGACAGCTTGGTGTAGATACTATCGACAATGCGGAAACCGCGTCCGGCTCTGTGTCGCTCGTCACGCCGTGATCGAATTTATTCAAGGAACACCGATGCAATCGACTTCTCTCACTCGCCGCTTCGCCGTCCCGCTGGCATTGGTTCTCGCGCTCGGGGTTTCGGGTTGCGGAGTCTTCGGCGGCAAGGGCAAGCCGACCACGCCGACTGTGGGCAATCGTATCCCGATCCTCAGCCGGGTCGAATCCGGAGCCAAGGTCGATCCGGCGCTGGCTGGTGTCGCTGTCGTTTTGCCTCCTGCGAGCAGCAATCCCGAATGGCCTCAGGCAGGCGGCACTGCCAACAAGAGCTACGGTCACCTTGCGCTGCCCGCCGCGCCGCTGCGCGGATGGAGCGCCAGCATCGCTGGTTCAAGCAGCAAGCATCGCCTTGCCGCCGCTCCGGTGATCGGCGGCGGACAGTTGTTTGCGATGGGCACCGATGGGATGGTCCATGCCTTTGACGCAGCGACCGGCGCTGCGCGCTGGACACAGAGCTTCAAGATCTCGGGCGATGGCTCCAGTTCGGTGTTCGGCGGCGGGGCCAGCTTTGACAGCGGCAAGGTTTACATCACCACCGGGGTTGGCGAAGTCGCGGCGCTTGATGCGGCCACCGGCAAACAGCTGTGGAAGGCCAAGCCAGCAGGACCGCTGCGCGGCTCGCCGACGATCGCCTTCGGGCTGGTGTTCGTGATGACGCAGGACAACCAGATCCATGCGCTCAATGCCGAAGATGGAACAAACGGCTGGAACCAAGCAGCCTCAAGCGGGCAGACCGGTGTGTTCGGCGTAGGTGCTCCGGCAGCAGGGCAAGGCACGGTTGTGGCTGGGTTCAGCACAGGCGAACTGGTCGCATACCGCTATGAAAACGGGCGCCAGCTGTGGGCCGACGCGTTGGCGCGAACCTCGCTATCGACCACGGTGGGCGTACTCACCGACATCGATGCCGATCCGATCATCGATCGCGGCCGGGTTTACGCGCTGGGTCAGGGCGGACGCATGGCCGCTTATGAGCTTACCTCTGGCCAGCGCATCTGGGAGCTCAATCTCGCGGGGATTTCCACGCCGGCGATCGCGGGCGACTGGATATTCACGCTGACCGACGATGCCAAATTGCTGTGTATCGCCCGCACCAGTGGCAAAGTCCGCTGGATGACCCAGCTGGCCCGCTTCAAGAACGAGACGAAGCGCAAGAACGCGATCTACTGGACCGGGCCAGTTCTGGCGGGCGACCGGTTGTGGTTCGCCAATTCAAACGGGCAGGTCTACTCTGCGGCATCGGGCGATGGATCGATAGCCCTGCTGGCCGAACTCAAGAGCCCGGTAACGCTTGCGCCGGTCGTTGCGAACGGGACGCTCTACGTGCTGGATGACAGCGGGAAGATCAGCAGTTTCCGCTGATCCTTGTGTTGATTACCCCGCCTTTAACCCTTTGATGCTAGGGCGGGGGTGATGAGCGAGCAGCTGCAAACGGCCGTTTCCCGGCCCAAAAGCGATGTGTCCGCAGGTGTTGGCCTGATCGGTGTGGCTGGGCTGTTTGCGTGGATCATGATCTGCCGCAACTGGCCAAGCCTGGCCGATATGTTCGCGCTGCCAGGGCCGCGCGCGCCGCTTTCCGGGCCCTATGCGGCGCTTGCCGGGCTGGTCTTTGCGGGCCTGCCGATGGTTATCTGGTCGGTGGTGGCCGATAAAGTCCACCGCGATCCGGCTACGGGGATCAACTGGGACCAGCCGAGGCCGGTCAGCGAAATCGTCGACATCTCGATCACCAAACTGGCTGGGCTTTGGGCGACCTGGGCAATCATCGGTTTCCTTTATTGCGCGGCCCGGTGGTATTGGCAGGGTAGTTATCTGTTCGCGATGGAAGTGCTCGCCGCCGCCGCAATCCCGCTGTTCGTGCTGTCGATCCCATATGTGATCTGGCTGGACCGGGTGCTGGTCAACCCGCGCGATGGCGCCTGGAATTTCGGCGCCATGCTGATTGGGCGCGAGGCTTTCGATCCAGCCGCAGTCATGCGCCATCTGCGCGCATGGGCAGTGAAGGGATTTTTCACCGCCTTCATGTTCTCGATCCTGCCGGGCGGTTTTCGCGGCGTGGTGGAAACCGATTTTGCCGCCATACTTGCCAATCCGGCGCTGCTGACCAACCGTCTGATGGAGCTGATGTTCGTAATCGATGCGCAGATCGGCACGGTCGGCTATGTGCTGACGATGCGGCCGCTGGCCTCGCAGATCCGCTCGGCCAACCCGTACCTCGCCGGCTGGATCGCGGCGCTGGCCTGTTATCCGCCGTTCCAGCTGATGTCCTACGGCCAACCGCTTTACTACGGCACCGCCACCGAGAGCTGGTCCTACTGGCTGGGCGGTCAGACTGCGCTGCTGTGGGTCTGGGGCGGACTGCTGGTGCTGCTTTCGGCCTTTTATGCCTGGGCGACTTTTGCGTTCGGCATCCGCTTTTCCAACCTGACCTATCGCGGGGTTTTGACCGGCGGACCCTATCGTTTCACCCGTCACCCGGCCTATCTGTCCAAGAACAGTTTCTGGTGGCTGGCGGCACTG
>JBKJTN010000038.1:0-2733 GCA_046590275.1 Novosphingobium sp. | reverse complement strand
CGGTTCGCGATAGGCGAAGAAGGCGAGGCTCTCCTCGCTGCCATAGGTCAGCCACTGATCTCCAAGTCGAAGGGCAACGGCCTGACCCTCGATCAGTGGCTGACCTATGGCAGCGAGGAGAGCCTCGCCTTCTTCGCCTATCGCGAACCGCGAAAAGCCAAGTCCTTGCACATCGGCGTCATCCCCCGCGCGGTCGACGATTATCTCCAGTTCCGCGGCAATTATGCGGCGCAACCCATCGAGCAGAAACTCGGCAATCCGGTGCATCACATCCATGGTGGCAAGGTCCCGGAAAATGTCCTGCCGCTGACTTATGGCCTGTTGCTAAATCTCGCCTCGCTCCCCGGCTGCAGCGACAAGCAAACCGCCTGGAAATTCGTCCAGCGCTACGCCCCCGGAACTGCCCCCGAGACCGATCCCGAGCTCGACAACCTGATCGGCCTCGCGGTCAATTACGCTCGTGATTTCGTCGCCCCCACCCTCAAGCGCCGCGCGCCCGTCGGCCATGAAGTGGATGCGCTGAAGGAACTCGACGCCGAACTAGCCAAGCTCGCCCCGGACACCCCCGGCGACGAAATCCAGAACATCGTCTTCGAAATCGGCAAGCACCACCCGTTCCAGTCGCTCCGCCACTGGTTCCAGGCGCTCTACGAAACCTTGCTCGGCTCCAGCCAAGGCCCAAGAATGGGCAGCTTCATCGCGCTTTACGGCATCGACAACAGCCGCAAACTGTTTGCGGAAGCGCTGGCGGGGACGTGAGCGGCGCGATGGCCGTGAACGACACACAAAGGACGGTTGGTTCAAGCTGCCCCAGACATACTACCGAGTATATCGAAAGGCAGCCGAATGGTCATAAATAGTACGACAATCCGGATTGCGGCCGAGCGTAAATTGGCGGCTGCCCTGCTCGGAGTATGGGGACTCTATCAGGTCTTCGTTGGGCTTTATTTCATCTTCATCCGCCAAAGTCTTCTGCCTGAAGACCTGCGGGCTGCCGCGACCACGCTTGAGGCAGCCCAGGCAGCAGCGCCTCATCTGGAAGCGTGGCTTAACTGGGTATTTGCTGTGATGGGGGGCCAGATGGCCGCGTCAGGCGTTCTTTTGCTAGGCGCGGCCGTCGGCGTCTTTCGAGGTCGCCGGCCCGACAGGATCGCGATGGCGGCTTATGTTGCTGCGGGGCTACTGTCAGTTACACTAATGAGCGGAGTGAATTTCGCACTGGTATCCGATTTCCGATGGTTTCTGGTCATGCCAGTAGTTGTTTGGCTGGTCGCCATGATCTTTCTGGCAAGGCAAGCTTTCGGCTCTGCTTTCCAAGCTTAGAGGACAAGAAATGGCCACTGTCGCAGGCAAAATCGGCGATGCGGAGGACGGCAACTTGGTTGTTCGCCTAATTGCCTTGGAGAACATCATCGTTGCACTGCTGGCCGATGCCCCGGAAAATCCGTCGCAATTGATACGCGAAATGGCCAGCTATATATCTCCGCGACCGGGAAAGACTCCGCATCGCCTGACGATTGAGGCTGCGCGCAACATGCTGGCATTAGTCGAGCGTGCAGCCCAGTTTAGGAGTAAATCGGAATAGCGCCTCTGGCACCTTCACTCCCTGCCAATTCTGTTTGTGGAATGACGGTCGATGTTCGTCTCCGATCCGCCGCACTGACTTGGTCGCCAAAATTACGCGCGCATGCAAGTTTCGCCATCGGATCCCGCCAGCGGACGCGGGCCGCGAAAATAGAGCCAGACGGTTGCGCTCATGACCGCCGCAAAAAAGCACCAGACTGAAATGAACCATACCGCGTAAAAGGCAGATGCGGCAGCGTAGGAGGCCAAAGAGACGGCACCGAACCACCGCACCGCCGAGTGGCTCGACAAAAGCGAACTGACGCATGTGCTGAGCACATACAGCACGAGAATGGGTGCGATGTAAAAGTGGGGCGAATCGTAAATGATGTGCTGGCCCGCGACCCTCGATGTGGTCGAGTCCATTGCCCAGAAATAGAAAAGATACAGTGCTGTAAGCGCGCCACCGGCAGCAATCACCTTGAGCGCTAACCGGCGCCACGGAACAGGTTCAAGCAGAAGCACCGCGATGGGGACAAAAACCGGCCACAACACATGCGAGAAAAGCGAATATATATGGGTCAGGATCGAGTTGAGATGCGGCGCCTGCTCGAGAAATGTAAGCCACAGACTGCCCTCGATGAGCTGCTGGACGCCGAACAGAACAGGGATTGACGCATAAGGACGCTCAGCAGCCGACGTAGTTTGGCGAAGGGTATGCACGCCGACGCCCAGTAGCGCCGCCCCCGCCGTGAAACTTGCTGTTGCTGAAAAGCACATGGAGCCTCCTGCCGATGGGCCTGCCACAAGCGTCAGGGAGGAACCACTGCTATTGTTAACTTTCCACCCGGCACGGACCTTAGCGGCTCGTCAGATCGCTTTCTTCGCCTTGATCCACCCATCCACCTTCGCCTCAAGCACCGCCAGCGGCAGCGCCCCACTCATCAGCACCTGGGTGTGGAATTCGCGAATGTCGAACTTGGGCCCGAGCGCTTTCTCGGCCCGCGCGCGCAATTCGCTGATCTTCAACTGGCCGATCTTGTACGCCAGCGCCTGCCCCGGATTGGCGATATAGCGCTCGGTCTCGGCGGTGGCATTGCTCAACCCGCGCGAGCTGTTGTCGAGGATATATTGAATCGTCTTTTCGCGGGTCCAGCCCTTGGAGTGGAT
>JBKJTN010000017.1:0-3956 GCA_046590275.1 Novosphingobium sp. | reverse complement strand
CTGTTCACCCAAGGGATGGTGACGCATGAGACTTATTTCCGCACAGTGCGAAAGAATTTGGAAAAGTCGGACCACACTGAAGCTCCCGATGTTCTAGTTGTGGAAGAAATGTATTCGCCAGCGGAAGTTAATCGAACGAGTGACGGCGCAACGCTTAAGGCCGATAGCAAGTCGGTCGAAGTTGGCCGGGTCATCAAGATGTCCAAGTCCAAGAAAAATGTCGTCGATCCCGACGACATCATTGCCCAATATGGCGCTGATGCGGTGCGCTGGTTCATGCTGTCGGACAGCCCGCCCGAGCGTGATCTGCCGTGGTCCGAGGCCGGGATCGAAGGCTGCGCGCGGTTCGTCCAGCGGCTGTGGCGGCTGTTCGGGCAGTTCGATGCCGCCGCTGCTGGCGAGGACAAGCCGCTTGATCGCAAGCGTGATCAAGCAGTGCACTCCGCCACTGCGGACATCGCCGCGCTGGGGTTCAACAAGGCGGTGGCCCGGATCTATGATCTCACCAACGCGATTGAAAAATCCGCGCCGTCAGCCAGCCGGACGTCTGCAATTCGGACGCTGCTGCTGCTGGTCGCACCAATGATGCCGCATCTTGCCGAAGAGGCCTGGGCACAAATTGGAGAAACCGGCCTGATCGCCGAGGCCACCTGGCCACCGGTCGATCCCGCGCTGCTCATCGAAGACGAGGTGACCATCGCGATCCAGGTCCGGGGCAAGCTGCGCGACACTGTGACCGTCGCAAAGGGGCTACCGCGCGAGAGCCTCGAAGCGCTTGCTCTGGCCAGCGACAAAGTGCAGCGTGCGCTTGAAGGGGCTGAGGTGAAGAAAGTGATCGTGGTGCCCGACCGGCTGGTCAACATTGTCGCATGAAACGGCTTTGCATCTTTGTTGCAGTGCTGTTGCTAACCGGTTGCGGGCTCCAGCCGATGTATGCCGGCGGAGGGGACGGCACCGTGGCGAGGGGTCTGTCCGGGATCGAGGTCCCGCCGATCGAGGGCAAGGGCGGCTGGCTGGTCCGCAATGCGCTGGTCGATCGTTTGGGCCAGAAATCGGCCTCGCCGCGCTACCGGCTTGACGTTCGGCTGGATGACAAGCTTGAGGGGCTGGGCCTGCTGTCCGATGACACGATCGGCAGGGAAAGGCGCACTTTGCGCGCCCGTTATCAGTTGGTCGATACCGCAAGCGGCGAAATCATGCTCGATGCGACCGCAGGGTCGGACGCGGGTATCGACATCGTCTCGAGCGAATATGCCACAATCGCCGCTGAGCAGACCGCGCTGGAAAACCTTGCCCGGCAGGTTGCAGACCGGATTGTCACGCGGCTTTCGCTGCAACTCCGCAAGAGCAAGTGAAGGCGACCCAAAAGGACTTCAACGGGATCGCCGCGCGCGCCGCGCGCGGTTGTAACGTATTCTTCTTTTGCGGACCCGATGAAAGCGGCGCGCAGGATGCCGCGGCCCGGATCACCGCCATGCTGGAGGACCCCGGCGAGCGGATCGAGCTTTCCGGGAGCGATTTACGCCGCGATCCGGTGCGCCTGGGCGATGAGGCGCGCTCAACCTCGCTGTTTGGCGACAAGCGCCATATCTATGTCCGCGCCAGCGGCGATGAAGCCCATGATGCGGTTGAAATCCTGCTCGGCAACGAGGCTGAGGCCTGCCCGGTGCTGATCATGGCCAGCGGCGCCAGCGACAAGTCGCGGACCGCCAAACTGCTTGCCGGGCGCCCGGATGCGCTGGTCGCAATGTTCTATCCGCCCGATCTGCGGTCAGTGACCGAAGCTGTGCGCAATATGGCAGATGGCGCTGGCGTTCGGCTGGGCGGCGATCTGGCCGACCGGATTGCCCGCGCTGCCTCGCTTGACACCCGGATCGCCCAGTCCGAAGTCACCAAACTTGCGTTGTATCTCGATGCCGCGCCGGAGGCGCCGCGTACTGCCGATGCAGCGGCTTGGGAAGCGATCGGCGCGCGGACCGAAGATGATGGTTTCATGGCGCTGGTCAATGCAGTGTTGAGCGGGGAAAGCGCCAAATTGTCCGGAGAACTCAGACGGATGCGCGAACTGGGACTCAATCCGGTCGGGCTGCTGCTCGCCTTTGAACGAAGGGTCGCGCAACTCGCGCAGATCGCGGCGCGGATCGGCCCGCGCGGCGATGTGACAGCGGTGCTCAAGGCCGAAGTCGCGGCACGGCGGATTTTCTGGAAGGATGAACGCGATATCGCAGTCCAGATCAAACGATGGCGCGGCAAGCGGCTGGCCCGGCTGGTTGACCGGCTGGTGGAGCTGCACCGGGCGTTGCTGACCAATAGCCAGAATGCCGAACTCCTCCTCGCCCAGGGGTTGGCTGATATCGCCCGGGCGGCCGCGCAGCGAGCTTGATGCGCAAAAAAAGTCGTTCGTTTGCAGCAGATTGGTCGGCCATGGCTTGCGCCGCGACGGCAAGCGAGGCAGAGATCGCCGCTGACCGAATTTTCGGCGTCGCGCGGTGCACCTCATGATCGAAACTGCCTTGCCGCTCGATAAGCGGCGGCTGCAATGTTATCTGGCGTTCGTCCTTGCGGATATGCTGGCGTTGTTCGCCGGATTCTGGAGTGCCGGCTATCTCTATCTGGGTAATCAGGGCCTGAGTCAGTCGGGACTGCTGGCGCAACTGGTGGTGCCGATCTTCCTGACCGTCGGGCTCTACAACGGGGCCTATTCGATGGCTGCGCTGGCCGATGCGGTGCATGGCGCGCTGCGGGCCTTGCTGGCGCTCGCGATTTCGGCGGCTGCGGTTGTGTTCATCGCTTTCTACACCAAGGCAAGTGAGGAATTCTCGCGGCTCAGCTTTACCAGCGGGGTCCTGCTAGCGGCGTTCTGCATGATCTGGACGAGAACCCAGATGCGGGCCTTCGTGCGCTGGAGGTGCGGGCCAACCGTGCTCAATGAGCTGATTCTCGATGATGGCGGACCGGCTGTTATATTGCCCGGTGCGCTGCGTGTTTCGGCCCGCCAACTCGGGATCGCCCCCGAACTCGACAATCCGGTTCAGCTTGATCGGATCGGGGCCCTGCTGAGTAATGTGGACCGCGTCGTGGTCAGCTGTCCGCCGCCGCGCCGCGCCGCTTGGGCGATTATCCTGAAAGGGGCCAATGTCTCGGGCGAAGTGCTCGATGACTCCGTTTCGCAGCTCGGGGCACATGGCGCGCGGATCGCCGGTGGTCATGGCTGGCTTCTGGTGTCGATCGGACCGCTGGGCATGCGCGCCCGCTTTGCCAAGCGGGCGTTCGATCTGATCGTGGCAGGCAGCGCGCTGCTAGTTCTGGCGCCAGTCCTGCTGATTGTCGCGCTCGCAATCCGGCTTGAAGACGGCGGGCCCGCCCTGTTCCTGCAGAGACGGGTTGGACGCGGCAATCGCTTCTTCGATATGATCAAGTTCCGCAGCATGGCGGTGGCGCACAGCGACCATCAGGGTGATCTATCGACTGCGCGTGAGGATGCCCGGATTACCCGCGTGGGCCGTTTTATCCGGCGCACCAGCATCGACGAGTTACCCCAGCTGATCAATGTCGTGCTGGGCGAAATGAGTCGCGGCGCGGGGCGGTATTTGCTGTCGCCGGTGGTGTTGTAGAGTACCCGGACGATGTCGAGGCAGGTATCGAGTCCGACAAAATCGGCCAGCTCCAGCGGGCCCATCGGGTGGTTGAGGCCAAGGCGGCAACCCTTGTCGATATCGGCGATATTGGCCGTACCCTGACCCAGCACGAAAACCGCCTCGTTGATCATCGGCAGCAGGATCCGGTTGACGACGAACCCGGGCTCATCCTCGGCCAGGACCACCTGCTTGCCCAGGCTCTCGGCAAAGGCGCGGGTGCGGGCGATGGTATCGGCGCTGGTGGCAAGGCCGGGGATCACCTCGATCAGCCCCATCACCGGCACCGGGTTGAAGAAATGAAGCCCGATGAACCGGGCC
>JBKJTN010000028.1:0-37759 GCA_046590275.1 Novosphingobium sp. | reverse complement strand
CACCGACGGACAAAGGCCCGTTCAGCACGATCTGATTGAGAGGTCCGAACCAGCGCTGCTCGAACTCTATGCCGCGCGCGGCATAGATGCGCGTGGCATCTCGATCTATCTTCTCGGATAGCCGCCGCAGTCGGGCACCCAAAGCGCCGCCGCCCGCATCCCGGCTAAAGTCGCTATCTCGCATGGCCGCCGTCCCCCGCACGATCACTTTTGTGCCTCTTCCAGCTTTTGCCGCAGAAACGCCCATGCCAGCATTTTCGCATCGGTCGTTCCAGCCTCGACATCTGGCCTCACACCGATGCCTTCCCAGTCGGTATGGCTAATGCGGCCCTCCAAGCGATACTGCGGGATGTAGAGCGAAAATCCGCCCGGCAATGCGACTGAGTCGCGAACCGAATGGGCTGCGCCTGCGGAACGGCTGCCGATTATGGTTGCGCGCTGTTCCTCACGCAAAGAATAAGCAAGCGCTTCCGACCCGGACCCGCTTTCGCGGTTGATCAGAACAGCCAAGGGCATGGATTGCGGGAATCGCGGCCATGTTGGCTCCTTGCCTCTGTCAGCCTTGGCCGGTTTCCCGGCTCGGTCGAAACTCAATAAAGTAGGGGAAGCCCCAACTGGCAGAAACGTCCGTGTTACCATGTCGACGGTGCCACCATCGCCGCCTGGATTGCCGCGCACGTCGATGATAATCGCGGTCGAATCCCGCAGCAGCGCAAAAGCGTTTGCCAATCGCGGTTCTACCCAAGACAGCGGCGCCCAACCCGTTATGCGTATATAGCCGATCCCACCCGGCATTCGGCTAACCTCCTCGATCCCGAGATTATCGGCAAGCGCATCGCCATCGGGCTGAACGGGCGGGTCGCGTGGATCGGGCGGCCCGAATGCTACGCGCAGATGGAGATCGTTCAGCGCATCGCGCGTGGCGCGCGTCAACACCTTCGCTTTAGCCGGACCGTCTCCGCAGACACGGGAAACATCGCCGCGTCGCGCCATAGCCCGTAATCGGGCCGCGCCCTCAGTTCCCCGAGACGGCAATACGTATCGGCTCTCCAATGCAGTGGCTATTGCATCAAGCGTCGGTCGCAGATCAGCGCACAATGTGACTGGCTGCTCCAACGGCGCAATCGCCAGCATCAACGAGATTGCAAAGAGGTTGCCCATGATCGTTCTTCTCCACCCATATACATGAAGTATGTGTAGGTGCCTACGTATCCGATTGGAATGAGGCAAGCGTTAAGATTAGACGTGGACAGGAAGCGGGTTTGCAATTGCCGCCACAAAGCAGACGGTCGCTTTTCCATCCCATTCCAGACCTTGAATTGGTCGATGTGGAGCGTCCGCTTCGTGCCCATCCCTGCCGTTGCGGCCTAGCCGCGAATGTCCGCATCCGGGACCAACGACGATCTGCGCATTCGTCCGCAAAGTCCTCGGTTCCTGACAGCGCCAATTCGGCATGACATCGTCAGCTTACCCAGTTCTCAGACCACAAGCCGGACATTCTGCTCCCGGCCCAATTGTTACCATTCGCAACGGAGGTCCGAACGTCCGCTCGCCTCCCCACTCAATCCCAGCCAAACCATTTTCCTACACGGCCACCATTTGCCATCGTGCCGCTGCGCCGGGGGTTGGCGCTGGCTCTTTGACATGGTTGGATCACGAAAACGGACAGAAAACCCGGGATATGTCACCCTGATGGCAATTAGCTTATATAAATCAGATAGATAGATGGCTGGGCAGGTGGGTGACAAATGTCACCCTGCCGGTCAATATCCTCTATTAATCAATAGTTTGCTTAGGGTGACAGCTGGGTGACACCGTGTCACCTTTGTCACCCTGGAGTTGCTCTCTATTTGACGGAATCGCAGCCCGCAGCGCGCATCCCCCTCCCCGTGGGGGAGGGGTTAGGGGTGGGGGAGCGGGGCCAATGAGTCGCGTCAACATCGGCGGCAGTACACCCCCACCCAACCTCCCCCTCAAGGGGGAGGGGTTAAGTGACTAAATATAAAACGGAAAAACCCTAAATCCAGCGGTTGTCGCGGTACCACTGTGCGGTTGCCCGCAGTCCTTCGCGGGTGGCGATGTGCGGTTCCCACAGGGCGGCAGGCGGCTTTGCGCCGTCGCTCACCACCCAATCGGGGTGGCTCATATAGCCCACCCGGTCGAGCGTGAGTTTGGCCTTGGCGCCGCGCAGCATACGGTCGGCGCGGGCCGCACGTTCGAGCGAGGCGCGGCTGAGGTGGACCACCCAGGGCCGCCGCCCCATCGCCCAGCCGATCGCGCGGGCCAGTTCGTAATGGCTCCAGCCGCCGGGCTTGCCATCGTCGGGCTCAAAAATCTGGTGGCTGACGTCCTCGCCGCCTTGAACCAGCGCCAGCAGCAGTCGCGCCAGATCATCGACGTGGATCAGCGAGGCGCGGCCCTCGCGGGGCGGCATCGGCATCAGCCCCCAGCGGGAGATGCGGAACAGTTCGAACAGCTCGGTATCGCGCGGGCCATAGATCGCGGGCGGGCGCACAATCGTCCAGTCGAGCCCGCTGGCCATGACCAGCTTCTCGGCCCGCGCCTTGGACGCGCCATAGGCTGACAGATCGGGCTCACGCGCCGAGAGCGAGGACACATGGACGATCCGCGGCACCCCGGCGGCCACCGCCGCCTCGATCACATTGAGGGTGCCGATGACATTACCCGCCTCGAACCCGGACGCATCGGCGGCGTTCACCACGCCGGCGACATGGATCACCGCCTCGGCCCCTTTAACGAGGCGTTTCAAAGCTGCCTTGTTGGCAAGATCGCCCGAAACCCAGCTTACCCCATCGCGGGCGGGCTGCTTGCGCCGGGTCAGCGCGCGGACGTCGCCGCTCGCACGGTCAAGCCCAACTCGGTCAAGCAATGCCTGACCGACAAAGCCGGTCGCCCCGGTAACTGCAACAAGGCCTTTTGGCGTCACAGCAGGACCAGCTGATCGCGGTGAACCACGGCGGAGCGCGGGGCGTAGCCAAGCAGTTCGGCTTGCTCGGACGATTGCCGTCCCATCAGCCGCGCGCATTCGATTGCGTCGTATTCGCTGAGACCATGCGCCAAGGTGGCGCCGGCGTCGTTGCGGATCGCGATTGCATCGCCGCGCTGGAACTCGCCTTCCACGCCGATGATCCCGGCGGCGAGCAGGCTGCTGCCTTTGCCGAGGGCGCGGGCAGCACCGGCATCGATCGTCACCGCGCCTTTCAGCCGCAGCCGCCCGCCCAGCCAAGCCTTGCGCGCCCCGGCCTTCCGGCCCCGATCGGTTCTGGGCAGGAACAGGGTTCCAATGCCCTGACCAAGTGCACGGGCAATCGGTGCGTCATGGGTGCCATTGGCGATCACCAGCGCGATGCCCGCCAGCTCGGCAATCTCGGCAGCTTGCAGCTTGGACGTCATGCCCCCCGAACCCATCCCCGAGGTCGAGCCGCCAGTCGCCATCGCATGGATTTCGGCCGTCACGCCATGGACCTCAGACATAAGCTGCGCTGCGGGGTCGGCGGGATTACGGTCATACAGGCCATCGACATCGGACAGCAGCAGCACCGCGCTGGCCCGGGCCGCCTGCGCCACTCGGGCCGCGAGCCGGTCATTGTCGCCAAAGCGGATTTCCTGCGTCGCTACGCTGTCGTTCTCGTTGATAACCGGCACCGCGCCCGCATCAAGCAGCCTAGTGAGTGTGGCAGTGGCGTTGAGATAGCGGCGGCGATCCTCGAGATCATCCAGCGTCAGCAGCAGCTGCGCCGCGGTCAGCCCGTGCTGCCCCAGCAGTTCCGCCCACAGGCCCGAAAGCGCGATCTGTCCAACGGCGGCAGCGGCCTGCGCATCGGCCAGACTGCCGCGGCCGCCCTTGTCGAGACCCAGCGTGGCCGCACCCAGTGCAATCGCGCCGGACGAGACGATAATGATATCCTGACCGCGCGCGCGGGCGGCGGCGATCTCTGCCACCAGCCCCTCCAGCCAGCCGCGCCTGACGCCGTGCGGACCGACCAGCAATGACGAGCCGACCTTGACCACAAGGCGCGGGCAGATAGTCTTGTCGGTCAGGTCAGAGAGGCAGGCGATAAGCATTGCGCCGGGGCTTAGGGCAAACTTGGCAGCTTGCAAATATTCGACTTCAGAGCGGCGACCACAGTTTCTCGTCGGCCACTTCCTGCTGGCCGACCGGACGCTCGGTGGTGGTAGCTGCGGGAAGATGCTCGATCACTGCATCCAGCAGGGCATCCATACCTTTGCCGGTCGCGCCCGAAATCGGGAATACCTTGCTCGCCCCGGCCGCTTTCAGCTCTTTGGTGAAGGCCTTGACCAGTTCGGCATCGACAGTGTCGATCTTGTTGAGCGCGATAAGACGGGGTTTTTCGTCCAGGCCCTCGCCATAAATGCCCAGCTCTTCCTCGATGATCTCAAGCGCTTCGGCCGGATCGACGCCATTGATGTCGATCAGATGGATCAGCACCCGGCACCGCTCGATATGGCCAAGGAAACGGTCACCGATCCCGGCGCCTTCGGCAGCGCCCGCGATCAGGCCGGGAATGTCCGCCAGCACGAACTCACGGTTTTTGTGACGCACCACTCCCAACTGCGGGCGCAGCGTAGTGAACGGATAGTCACCGACCTTGGCCTTGGCGTTGCTCAGTGCGTTGATAAAGGTCGATTTACCCGCATTGGGCAGCCCGACCAGCCCCGCATCGGCGAGCAGTTTAAGCCGCAGCCAGACGTACATTTCCTCGCCCGGCCAGCCCGGGCCGTGCTGGCGCGGGGCGCGGTTGGTGCTTGATTTGTAGCTGGCATTGCCGCGCCCGCCATCGCCGCCGCGCAGCAGGGTGACCCGCTTGCCAGGCTCCTTGAGGTCAAGCAGCACAGTCTCGCGGTCGTCGTCGAGCACCTGCGTACCGATCGGGACCTTGATCACAAGATCGGGACCGCCAGCGCCAGTGCGGTTCTTGCCTGAACCGCCGGTGCCACGCGGGGCCTTGAAATGCTGGGTATAACGAAAGTCGATCAGCGTATTGAGTCCGGGCACCGCCTCGAAGATGATATCGCCGCCCTTGCCGCCATCGCCGCCGTCGGGGCCGCCATATTCGACGTATTTTTCACGCCGAAACGCGACGGCGCCGGGGCCGCCAGCGCCGGAACGAATGAAAATCTTGGCCTGATCGAGAAAATGCATGGTCGAGTACTTGTCTGTTCGTGGAACCAAGTCGCCCCACGACCGCAGCATACCACTTATTGAAAAAAAGTCCCGCTACTGGTGGAGCCGAGGGGGATCGAACCCCTGACCTCGTCATTGCGAACGACGCGCTCTCCCATCTGAGCTACGGCCCCGGTCCAGTGCGAGCGCGATCGGCCAGCTTGAACCGCTTGCCGTCGGCGGGAGAGGCCCCCTTAGCGAAGCAGGGCCAAGCTTGGAAGGGTTAAATTATTTGACCGAGGGAGCAGTACTGGCCGGAGCGACGGGTGCCATGGGCGCGGGCGCGTATTTGGCGTCCCACAGGGCGGCATCTGTCTTGTACTGTTCGTAACTGCGATAAAATTGTTCAAACACCAGTTCGATCTGAGCCAGACTGCGTGCGGAAAAGGCCGGCAGATCAGCCCGCTTAACAGTCATTGATTCCCGGCTCGCCACCAATGCAGCATCGCAGAAGGAGGACAAGGTCGGCGGATATGCGAAGTAATTATAGACCTGGGTCATATAAGCTTCGCGAGGCCGGATGAAAGCTGCACCAAACCTCTTGCGGTAATCGTCATCCACGCCGCGGTTGGCCGCCTTCAGTCCGCGCGCATGGGACTTAAGGAACGCGCGATAGCCTACCAGAATATCCGCGTGCTCCGACTTCAGGCAATTAAGTGCGGCCACATTATAGGCCGAACGGAAGTTCCACGTAGCTTGGGTCGGGCTCAGACTAGCGTTGACTGTCTGGCGCACACCATTGGTACCAAGCGGCGGCACTGCCAAACCGGCTGGCGCGCCAATCGGGGGCCGCGGGCGCGGCGGAACATAGACGACAGGTTTGGGCGGTGGCGGAGGGGGCGGAGGTGGCGGGGCCTTGGGTGCGCAGGCAGCCAGCACGCTCAAAATGGCGATCGCGCCGCCAAGGAGTAACCTTTGCCTGAACTGCTCACCCATATTCTGTCCCACTTTCTGCGATGGCTTAAGTTGCTCACCATAGCTGGCCGCAGCTGTCCCGGCGATTAAGCCGTGAGCACTAACCCTAATCCGCTGCAAAGAAAATGCCCGGCGCGCCAGAAGGAACGCCGGGCACGATGGTTGCCCTGCTGGAGCGAAGACTTACTCGCGGTTGCCGAGGAAGCTGAGCAGGAACTGGAACATATTGATGAAATCGAGGTAGAGCGTCAGCGCGCCCAGCACGATTGCCTTGCCGGCAAATTCAGTACCCTGGACCTGGTAGTATTCGTTCTTGAGGCGCTGCGTGTCATAGGCGGTCAGCCCGGCGAAAATCAGCACCCCGAGGATCGAAATGGCCATCGACAGTCCGCTCGACTGAAGGAAGATGTTGATCACCATCGCGATTATGATGCCGATTAGCCCCATCGTCATGAACGAACCCATTGCCGACAGGTTCTTCTTGGTGGTGTAACCGACCAGGCTAAGTCCGGCAAAAGCACCGGCCGTGGCGAAGAAGGTTGTGGCAATCGATGCGCCGGTGAAACGCAGGAAGATTGTCGACAGCGAGAGACCCATCACGGTGCAGAAGGCCCAGAACATCATCTGGAGCGAAGCGGTGCTGAATTTGTTCTGGCCAAAGCTCATCGCCATAACAAAACCGAGCGGGGCCAGCGCGATCAGCCACCACAGCGGGGTTCCGAGGACCTGCGCGGCCATGCCGGAGCTAGCAAACAGCAGTGCGACGATGCCCGACAGCAGAACGCCCGAGGACATATAATTATAAATCGAAAGCATGTGGCGGCGCAGGCCCATATCATACGTGCCGGCCGAGCCGATTACTTCGCCATTCAAGCTCGGAGCCGCGCCGAAACCCGTCTTGGTGGGTTGGGGGTCATTCCAATTGGCCATGTTGCGTATAACTCCTTCTCTCGCCCCAACTTCATAGTGAGGCGGACATTACAGATATCGGATGTCTGGGCGCAGGTTTCAAGTAAAACCGAACAAGCGCCTGTCGCGAATTGTATCAGCGCGCGGCGCGGGCCATCTCGGCGCTGCGCGAAGCTGCACCACTTAGCGCCGACTTAACCATGCGCGCGAAGGCAGACTCGGCATCAAGCACATCCAGTCCGACCTGGGTCATACCGCCGGGGCTTGCCACGCGGCGGGCCAATTCGGCAGGCGAATGCTGCGATGCTGCGGCCAATGCCCCTGCCCCTTCGACCATCGCCACTGCCAGCCGTTCAGCCTGTTCAGACGTCAGTCCCAGGGCGGCGGAACCCTGCGCCAGCGCATCGATAAAGCGATAAACAAAGGCCGGGCCAGAACCAATCAGTGCGGTGACAAGATCGAACTGCGTCTCGTCACTTAGCCATTCGGGCGCGCCGAGCGGGGTCATCAGCGAGGCAACGGATTCCTTTTTCGCCGTATCAAGCCCGCGCGAAATCAGCGCGATTGGCGATTTACCGATCGCTGCCGCAAGATTGGGGACAGCCCGGACCAGCCCGCCTGCCCGCGGAAAACGCACGGCAAGGCTATCCAGCTCAACCCCCGCAAGAATGGAAACCAAAACTGTTGCGGGGCCGATCAACGGTTCGAGGTCCGGAGCGATCTGATCTAGTAGTTGTGGCTTGATCCCCAGCAACACCGCATCAAATGGGCCCGGCGGTAACTCGCGTAACAAGGAAACCCCTGCTGGCACCTCGGTCGACTGCGGATCGACTACGGTGAAGTGCGGTGGATCCATTCCGCCAGAAAGCCAACCGGACAGCATCGCGCCGCCCATATTGCCACACCCGACAAGCAGCAGCGAGGTGGGCCAAACACTCATTGCGTCAGGCTTCCCCAGCTGCGTCAACCAGCGCGCTGGCCAGAGCCTCCGCCGGGGTCTTGTCACCCCAAAGGATGAACTGAAATGCCGGGTAGAACCGGTCACACTCGTCAACAGCGGCTTCAACCGCGGCCTGCGCCTGCGCCAGGCTCAGCAAGCCATCATCGCCCAACATCAGCCCGTGGCGGTAGAGAAGTACCCCGCCGCTGGACCACACATCGAAATGACCGACCCACAGCTGTTCGTTGACCAGCGCCAGCACCTCGAACATCGCCGCGCGCTTGTCATCAGGCACGCGGATATCGGGCAGGCACAGCAACTGAAGGACATGATCTTCGCGCCGCCAGATACCGCGCACGGTATAATTCGCCCAACTGCCCTGGATTTCTCCCGAAACCTCGTCCTCACCTACATATTCGCACGGCCAGCCGCGCGCCTCGAACAATGAGGCGAGCATGTCGACGGGCGCGGCGTCGTCATCCCGATCGATTTCACGGTTGCCTGTCATCATCGAACCCGTTCCGCCTCTACTTGCGACTTGAGGGCTGAATGCGTCGGCAGACGTGCTCCCGACAATGGAGGGTTAACGCGCGGTTGCGCAAAACTCGATAAGCCTGTTCACAAAGTGTGGAAAAGCTGTGTTCGGATTCATTTTGCGGCCAGTGCATCGACAATTTGCCCTGCCGGACTGGTCCAAACAAAACTTCCATTCATTCCGGCGCGGCGCAACTGCGCATTGAAGGCATTTGCAGCTGCTTCACTTTCGAATGGTCCGGTCAGCAACCGATTGGTCTGTCCCCACGCGCTGATGAAGCCTTTGCGGTTCCGCAGCACTACTGCCTCTTCGCGGGTCAATTTGCGCCAATCAAAGCCTAGTGCCCGCTTGTCACGTCCTGCAGCCAACTGCACCCAGATCCGGCTGGGGTGACTGGGCGGCGGCGGTGTGACCGCCTTGCAAGTCGCCCCAGCCTTGTCCGCCCCGGCTTTGCCGGTCACGCCGGGCTTGCAAACCGGCAGGTCTTTGGGAACGGTTGGCGCCCGGGTTGGCGCAATCCGGCGCATGTCGACTGCACCGGCCACCGGCACCGCCTCGCGGCTAGGCGTTCCAAGATCGGCAAAGACATCGGCAAGATTGCGCGACCGGGCTGGTGGCGCCTCAACCGGCAGTTTGGCGGCTGGCGGCGCGGGGGCGGGAGCGGGCGCGGGACTGACCTTGGCCAGATCAAAGGCGCTGATGCCAGGCGTCACCTCTGCTGGTTTGGAAGCGGTCGGATCAAGCGCGATCTTTGATGGAGCAGGCGGCGTTGCAGCAGGGGTTCGCGCCGCAGCGGGCGAGCTGGGCCGAGCCGCGGCGGGAGACTCAGCAATTTGCGGCTTGACCGAGGGTGACGTCGCGACAGGCGTTGGAATCTGGGCGGGTTTGGCAGTGTTAGCCGCCAGTTGAACTGGATCCCTGGTCACCTCGCGGGTAGGCGCGGGTACGGGCGGCGCGGTCGCCCGAGCAGGTACCGGCGCAGCCTCGGCCAGTTGCTTGCGCTCACTCCGCGAACTCGCCGGCGAGCTCCGCGGCTTGCCATCGCGGCCCATCGCTTGCCCGGACGGAACCAACGACCGCTCTGTCGCGGCAAGATTGCGGCGCGGTTTGGCATAACTGGCAACGCGCGGATCATCGAGGCCAATCTCTGCAGCACGCGGAAATTGGCCCGAATTGGCCGCAGCAGCCTGCTGCGCTGGGGTCAACCGGGGCATATATCTCAGATAGGGGGTGATAGCAGCAGCAAGGTCTGCCGGCATAACCGAGCGGGCAATCGCTTCTGCCTCATCCGCCAGACCCAGGATGGCGAATGAAAAGGCACGATTCCGCCAGGCAGCCTTGTCTTGCCGCTGGAGCAACGGGGCGAGCGTGGTTTCCATCCCGCGACGATCCCCGCTGATCGCCTGGCTCAACGCCAGTCGGCGGGTTGCTTCATCGTTGGGACCCGAAGCCAGCGATTCACGGTAATAACGCTGAGCCGTTTCATTGTCGCCAACCAGATCATAGGCAAGACCGCGCTCGGCCAGCAACATCGGCTGGATCGGTCCCGACGCTGCGGCCTCAGCAAATAAGGGGATCGCTGTGAAGGGATCGCCGTTGCGAACATAGGCCCCGGCCAGCCCCGCCTTAACCTGCGAATTACCCGGGGCAAGCGTATCGGCGCGCTGATAGAAGCCGACCGCCGCATCGACGTCTCCCATTTCGAGTGCGGCTATCCCAGCATCGATCAGTGCCGGGACATCGCGTGGATTGCGCCCCAGCCGGCCAAGCGCAGCGTTCAGCTTCATGCTTCCCTGCGCCGGAATTTGCTGCACTACGGGGCTGGAAACCTCATCAACATCGTCGACCTGCGCTTTGGCCTGTCCGGTTGCTGCCAAGACCAGCCCAGCCGAACAAACAAGCACAGTTCGCAATCGATTGGGCATGACGGAGCGGACTTCGAACATGAACATGGCCTGTCGATAATGCCGCCCACCCGGCGGAACGGACGCGCTCTTCGCATTACCCGCCTAGCAGGTGCAGCTTAACCTAGTTCGAACAGCCCGGTTCAAGGCCATTCGAACAGGTCGGACTTACTACTGGTTGTTCTGGCGGCCAAGGAAGCGGGGAATACTGATCGACGAACCTTCATCTGCATCATCTTCGCCCTCTTCCTCCTCGTCAGCGGCTGTCTTGCCGCCACGTGAGAGGTTGGCCATTCGCTCGAACAGGGTGCTACCAGCGCCAGAAGGATTGCGCGCTGCCGGCGCAGCATCTTCATCAGAGCTGGCAAGCAGTCCGCGGCGGCGACCAGGCATCGCCTCGGTGCCTGGCTCGTCTTCTCCAGCCAGTCGCGAAGCATCAAGCAGCAATTCATCGCTGCCACCGGTAACTTCGCCGGATTCCTGCTCGTTTGATATGGCTTCGGCTTCAACCTCAAGATCAAGCAGGTCATTGGATGAGCCGCCACCATCGGCATCGTCTTGAGCATCGTATGCCACAGCGCCGGCACTCGCCGGATATTCAGACTGCCCTGCCTCTTCGTCCAATTCCATGGCAGCTTCAGCAACTGGCTCTGCCGCCGCGGCAGCATCAGGCTCACCCGAAGCGGCCATCCGCTCAAACAGCGGCTCAGGTTCGGTAGCCGGGGCAAAGGACGGCAGCGAGGGACCTCGCGAATTGCCGATGTTGAACGGCCGCGACGCCTCCTCGGCCATGCTCGCGGTCTGCTCGATCCCGGTGGCGACCACCGAGACACGGATCTTGCCCTGCAGATCGGGATTGAAAGCCGAGCCCCAGATGATGTTCGCGTTGGGATCCACCAACTCGCGGATGTGGTTGGCGGCTTCATCGACTTCGAGCAGCCGCATATCGTCGCCGCCGATGATCGAGATGATCACACCCTTGGCGCCCTGCATCGACACGCCATCGAGAAGCGGGTTGGCAATGGCGCGTTCGGCCGCTTCGAGCGCTCGGTTTTCGCCGCTGCCCTCGCCAGTGCCCATCATCGCCTTGCCCATTTCGCCCATCACTGACCGCACGTCTGCGAAATCGAGGTTAATGAGGCCAGGCATGACCATAAGATCGGTGATCGAGCGGACGCCTTGCTGCAACACTTCATCCGCCAGCTTGAATGCTTCCTTGAAAGTGGTGTCGGCCTTCGCCACCAGGAACAGGTTCTGGTTCGGAATCACGATCAGAGTATCGACGTGCTTCTGCAGCTCCTCAATCCCGGCTTCGGCAGCACGCATCCGGCGCGTGCCTTCGAACAGGAAGGGTTTGGTGACCACACCCACGGTCAGCACACCCTTGTCACGCGCCGCCTTGGCGATGACTGGGGCTGCGCCGGTGCCTGTGCCGCCGCCCATGCCAGCCGCGATAAAGCACATATGCACGCCTTCCAGCGCGCGCTCGAGCTCAAGCAGGGTTTCTTCTGCTGCCGCGCGGCCCACTTCGGGGCGCGATCCGGCGCCGAGGCCCTGGGTAATATCCGGACCAAGCTGGATCCGGTTTTCCGCGACCGAATGGTTCAGCGCCTGGGCATCGGTGTTGGAGACGATAAAATCGACCCCCTCAATCCCCGCGCCAATCATGTTGGCAATCGCGTTTCCGCCTGCGCCGCCGACGCCAATCACAGTGATGCGCGGACGGAGTTCCTCCACAGCAGGCGGTCCGATATTGATGCTCATGGCGCTCTCCTGGCAGGCACACAAATAGTAGAATTACAGTTAACACGGTGTTTGCACCGTTCGAATCGCCGAATCAAAGCCAAACTAACCTTTGTCCACAGCCCGCTGTCGCAATACTGCGGATCAAAAGTACTCCTTCGCCGCGCGAAACACCCGGTTAATCAGTCCCAAACCCGAATAGCGCATGGTTGGCTGATAGCTAGGCCCGATCGCCCGGATATCGACCGGATCGGCTGCGGCGTAGAGCACAAGCCCCGCCAGCGTCGAAAATCCAGGTGTTGCGTGGGGATCGGGGAGGCCCTTGAGCTGCGGCGGACGCCCGATGCGAACCGGCTTGCCAAGTGCGCTCTGCGCATAGTCGGCCAGGCCCGCCAGTTCTGCCCCGCCGCCGGTCAGCACCACTTGCTGGCCGCGCTGGCCGGTAAAGCCCATCGCCTTCAGCGCCCGGCCAACTTCATCGGTCAACAGCGCAAGCTGGGTGGAAATAACTGAGATCAGTTCGGCCCGGGGGATACGATTCTTGTCATCGCCGTGGCGCGCCATTGGCCCCGAACCCTCTTCGCCCGGAGCATTGACCGGGATCATCTCGCGATGATCGGTCGGGCTGGCAATGGCCGAGCCGTGGACACATTTGAGCCGCTCGGCCTGGAACCTGCGAATGCCGAATGCCGAGGCGAGGGCATCGGTGATGTCACCCGAACCCATCGGAATTGCCGTGAGCCCGAGCAACATGCCGTTGGCGTAGACCGCCACATTGGTGACCTCGCCGCCGAATTCGACCAGTGCCACGCCCAGTTCCCGCTCTTCCGCCGAAAGGCAGGCAAAGCCCGCCGCGATGGGCGAGCCGACCACTGCCTCAACCTCAAGATGCGCGTTCTGGACCGCTTCGGTGATGTTGCGCACCGGCGCGCCATCGGCCAGCATGACATGAATATCAACGCCCAGCCGTTCGGCATGAAGCCCTTTGGGGTCGGAAACGCCATTGGCCCCGTCGAGCGTATAATGGGCTGGCTGGGCATGCAGCACCATCCGACCCTCCGGCTGAATTACATCTCGCCCCGCGACCAGCAAATGCTCGATGTCGTCAGCCTCGATCCGGCGGCCGCCGATATCAACTTCAACTTGCGCGATTTGACTGGCTAGGCCCGCCCCTGAACAGCCGATCCACACGCTGGTGACCGAAGTGTTGGCCATCTTCTCTGCGCGTTCCACCGCATCACGCACCGCATAGGTGGCCGCTTGCATATCGGTGACATAGCCGCGCTTGATCCCTTGCGCCGCGCGGTGGCCGGAACCCAGAACGATCATCTCGCCGGTTTCGGAAATCCCCGCAATCATCGCCGAAATTCGAAAAGAGCCGATATTCACTGCGCCGATGACGCGGGTAATGCGCGGGGCGGCCATCAGTTTTGCTCCTGCTTGGGGTTGGGCTGTCCGGAGCTGGGCGCGGCAGTTTCGCTGCTCTTTGGTTTGGGTTGTTCCACCGGATCAGTTCGGCCTGGGACGCGGAAATAGATCCGATCTGACGCGCGCATGTCAAAGGCCGCAACTTTCCCGCCCAGCAAGCGGTTGATCCCGTCCAGCCTGGCAAATGACATCAGCGCAGTGCTGGAAGGACGCCCCCCTTCGGGCAGCGCCAGCACCTGGCCAGTCTTGAAAGTCAGATTCCAGCGCCGGTTGCCGACCCATTCGGCCTCACGCACTTGCGGCTTCAGGGCTGGCGCTGCTCCCAGCAGCTCGGTGAGTGCCACCACCTGCTTCGACGCACCGGGGCCGGAAAGGACCAGCTTGCCTTTGGCCCGGGCCGCAGTAACTGTCTCAAGCTCGTGTCCCGTGGCATCGATCAGCACCATTCGATCAGCTTTCCTGAGCACTGCATGAGGTTTGCGCTCAACCACATCGATCACGAGCGAATCGGGGAGCTGGCGCGAAACGCGCGCATCTTCAACCCATGAAAGCTGCATCAATTCACTGCGCAATCCATCGATATCGACCAGCGGCATGGCCCGGTCGCGCTGGCCCAGCACGCGCTCATAGACCTTGAGTTCATTGATATGCTTGACCCCGCGAACTTCAACTCGCTTGACCTCGAACCCGGCATCGGATGCGAAGATTGCGAGCTGCTGCCCGGCCATCGCGGGCACTCCGGCAAAGCTTGCAACTATCCAAGCCAGCGCCACTGCTCCGCCCAGAATTGCGGCGAGGAACACCCGGTGGAGCTGTTCCTCGCTGAACGGCATCCAGGCCATGATACTGTCAAAGGCCGAGCCTGTTCGCGCCCTTGCGGTCCGCACAGTCCGGGCCTTGCCCTGCGCCGCTGCGACCTTGCGAACGCTTTTGCCCCCGCGTTTGATCTTTTGACTCATGGTGCGGTTCCTGTCTTGTGGGCCGCTTCTGACCTGTAAACTAGGGCATCGGCGATGATTGCCTCAACCAGATCGCCATAATCCATGCCAAGATGGCGCGCCTGTTCGGGAACCAGACTGAGCGGGGTCATTCCCGGCTGGGTATTCACTTCGAGCAGGAACAGTCCTTCGACTCCGCGCTCGTCATCCCAACGGAAATCGCTGCGACTGGTCCCCCGGCAACCGAGCAACCGGTGCGCCCTGAGCGCGATATCCTTGCAAGCCTCGGTAATCTCATCGGGGATTTGGGCGGGGCAGACATGCTCGGTCATACCCTCGGTATATTTGGCGTCGAAATCATAGAACCCGGACTTGGGCTTGAGTTCGGTCACCATCAGCGATCGGTCGGCGATCACCGCAGTGGTCAGCTCATGGCCGCGGATGAAGGGCTCGGCCAGCAGCGAGGGAAATTCCTGCCATGGCCCTTTGGCCTCCGGACTGATCGGGTTGCCGTAATTGCCTTCCGCCGTCACGATCGCGACGCCAACCGAAGAGCCTTCGTTGACCGGCTTGAGCACATAGGGCCGCTCCAGCGGATCGCGCTCGTAAAGCTCCGCAGTCTCGACAATCCGCCCACCCGGCATCGGAATGCCATGCGGAACCAGCGCTTGCTTGGTCAACTCCTTGTCGATCGCGATGACCGAAGTGGCGAGGCCCGAGTGGGTGTAGGTCAGCCCCATCAGATCCATCATGCCTTGCACCGTGCCGTCCTCGCCGGGGGTGCCGTGGAGTGCGTTGAACACCACATCGGGCGCGGCCTCGGCAAGGCGCGCGGCGACATTGCGGTCCATATCAATCCGGGTCACGCGGTATCCGCGCTCTTCCAAAGCTTTGGAAACGCCCTCGCCGCTCATCAGCGAGACGGGGCGTTCAGACGACCAACCGCCCATCAATACGGCGACATGAAGTTTGGGGAGCATCACTTTTTTCCTACACCTTCTTTGACTGGCGCTCCGGCAAGAATGCCGATGCGCTGGATTTCCCAATCCAACTCGACCCCTGATTTTTCTTTGACCCGCTGACGCACTTCCTCGCCCAGCCCCTCAATATCGGCGCTGGTCGCCTCACCCAGATTGAGCAGGAAATTGCAGTGTTTCTCACTGACTTGCGCGCCGCCTTTGACCAGACCCCGGCATCCGGCCGCATCGACCAGCTCCCAGGCCTTGTGGCCCGGCGGGTTCTTGAAGGTGGAGCCGCCGGTGCGGCTCCTCAGCGGCTGCGATGCTTCGCGGGCGGCGCTGATCCGGTCCATCTCGGCCTGAATCGCCGCCGGATCACCCAGACGACCCCGAAACCGGGCGGCAACGACCACCGCACCGACCGGTAATTCTGAGCGGCGATAGGTATAGCCAAGCTCGCCGGCCGGCAGCGTCACCAGTTCGCCATTGCGCAGCGCCACATCGCAATCGATCAGAACATCGACAACCTCGCGGCCATAGGCTCCGCCGTTCATGCGGACAAAGCCGCCGACCGTTCCGGGGATCGAGCGAAGGAATTCGAGCCCTGCAATCCCGGCGTCGCGGGCGGTGGAGGAAACCAGGATGCCCGAAGCGCCGCCGCCGCAATCGAGCGTCACCTCATCTCGCACAGTGCATTTGGCAAAAGCCTTGCCGAGACGGATTACCACGCCCGGAACTCCGCCATCGCGGACGATCATGTTGGAACCAAGCCCCAGTGCCATAACCGGGGTTGCTGGATCCAGATCGCGCAGGAAACCTTGGAGATCGGCCAGATCCTTTGGCTCGAACAGCCATTGCGCGGTACCACCGGACTTGAACCAGACCAGCGGAGCCAGCGGGGCATCGGCGGTGAGCTTACCGTGAACCTTGGGGAGCGCCAGTGCGTTCATCCCCCCTTCCGCCGCATCAGAATCGCATCGGCCAGGCCGCCTGCCCATTTGGTGATGTCGCCAGCGCCGAGGCAAACCACCATGTCACCGGGCTGAGCAGTTTCGGCAAGCGTTGTGGCAAGAGCATCCTGACCGGCGATTACCTGCGCCGAACGGTGACCGCGCGCCTTCATTCCGGCCACCATCTCTTCTGAATCAATGCCTTCGATGGGCTGCTCGCCCGCGGCATAGACCGGGGTGGCATAGACGATATCGGCATCGTTGAACGCGCCCTGAAACTCTTCCATATGATCGCGCAGGCGCGTGTACCGATGCGGCTGAACTACAGCGATAACCCTGCCCTGAACCCCTTCTCGGGCAGCCGATAGCACTGCGCGAATCTCTACAGGGTGGTGGGCGTAATCGTCGATCACGGTAATCCCGTCCACCTCACCCACCTTGGTAAAGCGCCGTTTGACCCCGGTGAACTTGGCAAAACCGGTCTGGATTACATCGTCACTGCAAGCCATCTCCACCGCCACTGCAATCGCAGCGATCGAGTTCTGGACGTTGTGACGGCCCGGCATCGGTAGCTCGATCCCATCAATCCGGCGAAAACTGCCATCGCGCTGGCGGATCGCCACATCAAAGCGATTTCCGCCCGGGATCGGAGTGACGTTCTCGCCCCGCACATCGGCCTGGGCCGAAAAGCCGTAAGTGATCACGCGGCGATCGCGAATTTTCGGGATCACGGCCTGCACTTCTGGATGATCGATGCACAGCACCGCCGCACCATAAAACGGCACGTTCTCGATAAACTCAACGAACGCCTCTTTCACTGCATCGAAGCTGCCATAATGATCGAGGTGTTCGGGATCGATATTCGTGACGACCGCGATGGTTCCATCAAGCCGCAGGAAGCTGCCATCGCTCTCATCGGCTTCAACCACCATCCAATCGCTTGCGCCCAGCCTGGCGTTGGAGCCGTAGCTGTTGATGATCCCGCCGTTGATAACCGTCGGATCGATCCCGCCAGCATCGAGCAGCGCGGCAATCATGCTGGTCGTGGTGGTCTTGCCGTGCGTGCCGGCCACTGCGACGGTGCGCTTCAGCCGCATCAGTTCGGCCAACATTTCGGCACGGCGGACCACGGGAATACGGCCCTCCAGCGCGGCGGTGACCTCAGGGTTGTTGCGCTTCACGGCGGTGGAGGTGACGACCACGGCGGCATCGCCAAGGTTTTCGGCAGCATGACCGATCATCACCCTGATCCCGCGCTGGCGCAGGCCTTCGACCACATAGCCTTCGGCGATGTCCGAGCCTTGCACATCGTAGCCAAGGTTTTTCATCACCTCGGCAATGCCGGACATACCGATCCCGCCAATGCCGACGAAGTGGATCGTGCCGATATCGGTGGCAACGCCCTTCATGCGGTCTGCTCCCGGCCGGTGGCCGAAACGCTCTGCGCCATCCGGATAACATCCATCAGCGGCGAACCACCGAAGCTTTCGACCAGATCGGCCAGATCGCTCGCCGCATTGGGATAGCCGCAGTTCCATGCTGCATGAGCGGCGGTGGCGAGGGTTTCAGGGCGCTGGGCCATCGCCTGGATCTGCTTGGCAAGCTCGGCGGCAGTGAATTTTTCCTGCCGGATCATTCGCGCGCCGCCGGTCGCGACCATTTCGCGGGTATTGGCGGCCTGATGATCGTCGGTCGCGATCGGCAGCGGGATCAGGATGGCGGGGCGCCCGACGGCGGTAAGCTCGGCGATAGTCGATGCTCCGGCGCGGCCGATGAACAGATGGGCGTCGGCGAGCCGTGTCGCCATGTCCTCGAAATAGGTGCCAAGTTCGGCGGGAATGTTATGCCCGGCATATCGAGCGCGGACCGCTTCGATATCCTCGGCCCGGCACTGCTGGGTAATCTGCAGCCGAGTCCGCAGCGCCGTCTGGAGCATTGCGAGCCCGTCGGGGACGACTTCGGACAGCACCCGCGCGCCTTGGCTACCGCCGGTTACCAACACCCGCAGCAGGCCATCGGCGGTAAACGGCGGGAACGGCTTATCACGAAGCGCCAGCACCTCGGCGCGGATCGGATTGCCGACCAGACGCACCTTTTCGCCGTGCTTTTTCGGAAGCCGATCGACCTGCTTATACGATGTCGCAATTGCATTGACCCGCTTTGCCAGGAAGCGGTTGACCCGGCCCAGCACAGCATTCTGCTCGTGGATGATGGTCGGGATTTTGGCTGAGGTTGCAGCCATTAGCGCCGGAAATGCGGGATAACCGCCAAAACCGATCACGGCGGAAGGCTCAAAGCTGTCGAACAGCCGCAGCGCCATGCGCCGCCCTTCAAGGATCGCGCCGATGCCCTTGGCCCAGCCGAGCGGATTGCGGGTCAGCCGTCCGGCCGGGAGCACATGGGTCACCAGCGAGGCGGGCTTGCCCGGCAATTTGGCGCCGCGCTCATCCGTGATCAAGGCAACATGGTGCCCGCGCCGCTCCAGCTCTACCGCCAGGGCAAAGGCGGGGATCAAATGCCCGCCGGTTCCGCCTGCGGCCAGCACAAAGTGCCTGCTGGTATTGCTCATTTCAAGCCTCCTGCCTGGCGCAGACTGAATGGCTCGCGCTGCAAGAAAGGATTTCTGCGGGTAATGGCCAGCAGGAAGCCGACCCCAAGGCACAGCGCGATGGTCGACGATCCGCCATAGCTGATGAGCGGCAGGGTCATGCCTTTCGATGGAAACAGTTGCAGGTTGACGAGAATATTGATGAAGGCCTGCCCGCCCAGCTGGGCCGCAAGTCCTGCCGCTGCCAGCACGGTGAACAAATCTTCCTCCTCAACCAAGCGCAACAGCACCCGAACCATGATCGCCAGATAAAGTACCACGATCACCGCGCAGATCAGGAGGCCGAACTCCTCGCCGATGACGGAGAAAATATAGTCGGTATGCGCTTCGGGCAAAGCGAGTTTGCGCGTACCCAGCCACAAGCCGCTGCCGGTCCATCCTCCGGCGAGCAGGGTCTTTTCGGCGAGATCTACTTGATCAAAAGCCGATCCGCCGCCGATGAAACTGTCGATCCGGTTGCGGGCGTTATCGTAAAACAAATATGCCCCGACAACCACCCCGAGCAGACCTGCGCCTGCCAGCGCAACGCGCTTGACCGAAATGCCGGACAGCAGCACCAGTACGAACCAAACACCGCAAAACAGGATCGCCGAACCAAAGTCCGGCTGCGCCATCAGCAGTGCTGCGACCAGACCCATCACTCCCGTTGCCACTTCGACCACTGGCAAATTGGGATCGCGGACCCGCCATGACAGGATCCAGGCCATCCCGATCGCAAAGGCAGGTTTGAGGAATTCCGAGGGTTGGAGCGACATGCCCAGATTGAGCCAGCGCCGCGCGCCATTTACCGTGAAGCCGAACACGGGAACCAGCAGCAGCCCGATCAGCATGGCGAAACCCAGCATGATCCCTGCGCGCCGTGCCGTATCCTTGGGCAGCAGTGAAGCCAGCAGCATCGTGATCAGGCCAACAAATTGCCAGCGCAGATGGAGGTAGAAGAAGTGCATGTCATCGAGCCGGATCGCCGCGGTCGAAAGACGGCGCGCGCTGGCAGGTGAAGCGGCCGCAACCGCTGCGGTGCCGATCGCCATCAGCGCCAGAATCATGAACAACAACACGCGATCGACCTCGCGCCACCAGATCGCCAACTCGCTGCGACGGCTGCGGCGCAGCCGCGCTCCGGGATTGGCGGAATTGATCTGCCCGCCGCGCGGCACGAAAGGGGGATTGCTGGCCATCAGTTTCCACCCTGATTTATCGTGGCACTGGCATCATCGCCCTCGACCAATGTCAGTGCTTCGACGATCTGCCGGAAATTGTCGCCGCGCGCTTCATAATCCCGGAACTGGTCAAAGCTGGCGCAGGCCGGTGAAAGCAACACGACATCGCCGGGATGGGCTGCAGCGATCGCCTCGCGGATCGCCTCGCACATCATTTCGCTGCGCCGAACCGGCATATGCGGGGCGAGCAGCTCGGCAAACAGCGGGCCGGCGTCACCGATCGTATAGGCTGCCGCGACGTTGCCGAAGAACGGGGCGCATTCGTCAAGATCGTCACCCTTGGGCAGGCCGCCCAGGATCCAGTGAATCCGGGGGCCAGTTGCGGGGGTGCCAGTAGCGAGGGTGCCAGTTCTGGGCGGGAATGCCGCCAGCGCCGGCGCGGCCGAGGCCGGGTTGGTGGCCTTACTATCATTGATGAACAGCACCCCGCCTGCTTCGGCAACGCGTTCCATCCGGTGGGGGAGCCCGCGAAAAGTCGCCATGGCGGGCTTCCACTGTGCTGGCGTCAGCCCCAGCGCTTCAACAATGCCGACCGCCACGGCGGCGTTCTGAAGGTTATGCGGGCCTTGCAGGGTCGGCCAGCCTGGCTGGAGCGCCAGGAGATCAAGCCCATCGACGCTGAGCACTTTTTCTGGTGCGCGCCGCTGCGCTTCGTGCGCGGCAACGGCGCGGGTTTCCTCGTCAGTAATGCCGAAGATTGCCTGCTGATCAGCCCGTTGCATCCCAAAAAGCCGCGCCTTCGAGGCGGCGTAGCCGGCAAAATCGGCATAGCGATCAAGGTGATCCGGAGTGATATTCAGCAACGCCGCAACTTCGCATTCAAGGCTGAATGTCAGGTCGAGCTGATAGCTGGAAAGCTCCAGCACATAGACACCGCCCGGATCAAGCGGCCTTTGCCCAAGAATCGGCAGGCCGATATTACCGCCCATTTTGGTTGGCAGCGCCGCGCTTTGCAGCAGATGATGAACCAGCGCAGTGGTAGTGGACTTGCCGTTGGTGCCGGTGATCCCCACCACCCGGTGCGCTGGAAGGCGAGGCCGGGCCAAGGCAAACAATTCGATATCGCCGATCACCGGGACCCCGGCCTGAGCAGCAATTTCGGCAATCGGATGGCGGTTCAGCGCCACTCCTGGGGAGACCACCACTCCGGCATAGCCCGCAAGATCGATCGACACCGGATCAGCCAGATCGACCCTTCCGGGATATTTGGCGCCGAGCAGCTGACGCGGTTCTTCGCGGCTGTCCCAGGCTGTAACTTTGGCTCCGCTCGCCAGCAAGCTATCGACCGCCGTCAGCCCCGATCGGGCCAGACCGAGGACGGCGTAGCGTTTGCCGGAAAAGGTTGGGCCAGTGATCATGGCGCGCCGATCACCTCACCTTCAACGTCGCAAGGCCGATCAGCGCAAGGATGATCGAGACAATCCAGAAGCGGATCACCACGGTCGATTCCTTCCAGCCCAGCTGTTCGAAATGGTGATGGATCGGAGCCATCTTGAAAACCCGCTTGCCAGTCCGTTTGTAGACCGCGACCTGGATGATGACCGACATCGCCTCCAGCACAAACAGGCCGCCGACGATACCCAGCACGATCTCGTGATGCGCGGCGACTGCAATGGCACCCAGAGCGCCGCCCAGCGCAAGGCTGCCGGTATCGCCCATAAACACTGCCGCAGGCGGCGCGTTGAACCACAGGAAGGCAAGGCAAGCTCCCATGATCCCGGCACACAGGATGGCCAGATCACCCGCGCGCGGGACGTGAGGAATACCAAGATAAGCGGCAAAGTCTGCCCGGCCCGCCAGGTAGGCGATAATCGCGAAGGCCCCTGCCGCGATGACTACTGGCATGGTGGCAAGCCCGTCCAGCCCGTCGGTCAGGTTCACGGCATTGCCCGCCCCGACCATGACGAAGGCGGCGAAAACGTAATAGAATGGCCCCAGCGGAATATAGCGGTCCGACAGAAACGGGACATAGAGGTTGGTGCTGATCTGGCTGACGATCAGCCACGAAGCGACGCCCGCGACCGCGAATTCAGCCAAAAGCCGCGCCCGGCCGGAAATTCCCTTGGCGCTGCGCTTGCTGACCTTGTCGTAATCATCGAGAAACCCGATAAACCCGAAGCCCACTGTCACGGCCAGGCAGGCCCACACGAACGGATTGGTCAGATCCATCCACAGGAGCATCGAGATGACCAGTGAGATCAGGATCATCAGCCCGCCCATCGTGGGCGTGCCGCGTTTGGCGAGGTGGCTTTGCGGACCGTCCTCGCGGATCGGCTGGCCTTTGCCCTGGCGGACGCGAAGCATGCTGATGAAGCGTGGCCCGATGATCAGGCCGATCACCAGCGCAGTCATCAAGGCCGCGCCGGCACGAAACGTCTGGTAGCGAATGAGGTTTGTTACCCCAGAGAAGTTGAAATAATCGGCAATGATATAGAGCATCAGCCCTCCTTGCCGGCGAGCGCCGTGACCAGCGCGCCCAGTCCCACCGAATTCGACCCTTTGACCAGGATCGCGTCACCGCTTTCCAGGCCAATCGCCAGCAGCGCTTCCTGCGCTTCCATGGCATTACCGCAATGCGCGAAGGTCAGCGGCTTGCCAAGCGCAACCGGATCCGATTTCCCCAACTCCTCAGCCAGCACGCGCATCTCGTCTCCCACCAGCACCAGCCGGTCGATGCCAGCAGCACGGATCGGCTCAGCCAGCGCAACGTGAAAGGCTGGGCCGTGTGCTCCCAGTTCCTTCATTGCGCCCAGCACGGCGATCCGCCGCTTGGCCGGTGTAGCGCCAAGCTGCGCCAGTGTAGCGCGCATCGAGGTGGGGTTGGCATTGTAGCTTTCATCGATCAGCAGCGCCGTGCCGCCGTCCGATGTCGCAATCTCCGACCGCGCACCGCGCCCCTTGAGGCCTTCCATTTCCGCCAGCGCCAATCCTGCCGCGCCAAGGTCGCCGCCGACCGCGCGGACTGCGGCCATTACCGCCAGCGAGTTGATCACCCAATGCTCACCTGGCGCCGCGACGGTGTAGCACATCCGGCGATCACCCAAGTCAATGGTCACCAGCGTACCGCCATCATGCGCCGTCACCGCATCGAGCAGACGAACATCGGCATGGGGGGCCCGGCCAAACGAAACCACCGCGCCTGCATAGCGTTCGGCGGCTTGCTTGAGCCGGGCGTGATGGGGACTGTCTGCTGGAATAATCGCGATGCCCCCCTTCTGACCATTGGCGCGCTCCAGCCCGCTGAAAATCTCCGCCTTGGC
Source organism: Novosphingobium sp. (assembly GCA_046590275.1). GTDB lineage: Bacteria > Pseudomonadota > Alphaproteobacteria > Sphingomonadales > Sphingomonadaceae > Novosphingobium. The sequence goes on along the minus strand of JBKJTN010000028.1, from coordinate 14,244 downwards.
ATCGGCTATCGCCTCTTCGCTGCCAAGCATCTCGATATGGGCAGGGGCGATCGTGGTGATAACGGCGACGTCCGGGCGCACTTGGCTGGTCAGCCGGGCGATCTCGCCCGCATGGTTCATCCCCATCTCGAAAATGCCGAACTTGCTGCGCGCAGGCATCCGCGCCAGGCTGAGTGGCACGCCGACATGGTTGTTGTAACTCTTGACCGAGCGATGCGCCCCGCCCCGGCTCGAGCGCTCCAGCGCGGCAAAAATCGCCTCCTTGACCCCGGTCTTGCCGACCGATCCGGTCACCCCGATAATCCGCGCCTCGGTGCGGCTTCGGGCTACTTTTGCCAATAGCTCAAGCGCAGTTGAGGTATCGCTAACCAGGATGTGCGGACCTTTGATCGGGCGATCGACAACCGCCGCCACCGCGCCCTTGGCAAAGGCGGCGTCGATGAAGCGGCGGCCGTCCATGCTCTCGCCCTTCAAGGCAAAAAACAGGTCGCCCGGCATCACATCACGGCTGTCGATCTCGACCCCAGAGGCCTGGAAGTCAGCGCTGGCAACCCCGCCGGTCGCAGCAGCAATGCGCGCCGCATCCCACAATGCCAGCGGCAGGACATCTTCAGCGTCAACCGGCCATTCGAGAACTCTTAAAGCCGCACTCATCATGTCGTCCTCCCGGGAGGGGCTGCGCACTCCCTTGCAACAGTTACATCATCAAACGGCAAGAAACGCAGTGTTTCGCCGCTGCCGATTATCTGGCCTTGCTCATGTCCCTTGCCGGCAATCAAGACGATATCGTCGCGCCCGGCCCGCCCGATTGCAGCGGCGATAGCCGCGCGCCGGTCGCCTACTTCTTCGAGCTGACCGGGCGCGCCGGCAAGTATCATTGCGCGGATTGCACTGGCATCTTCGCCGCGTGGGTTGTCATCGGTGACGATGCCAATGTCCGCCTGGTTTGCTGCGACCCGGCCCATCTCCGGGCGCTTGCCCTGATCCCGGTCACCACCCGCTCCGAATACCACGATCAGCCGCCCGCTCACATGCGGGCGCAGTGCGGCTATCGCGGCCTCCAGGGCATCAGGGGTATGGGCATAATCGACATAGATCGGCGCTCCGGCGCGAGCGATTGCGGCCCGTTCCAATCGCCCGCGAACCGGTTGAAGCCGCGAAAGCGCATCGAGCGTCTGCACCGCGTCGCCGCCGGTCGCGATTACGAGGCCCGCCGCAACCAGCGCATTTGCCGCCTGATAGGCTCCGATCAGCGGCAGATTGACCTTGCATACGGTGCCGTCACATTCCAGCTCAAGCATCTGGCCGAGCTGCCCTGGAGTGCGCGATACCAGCCGGATTGCCGAGCCGCCCTCGCCCACGGTGGCCAACCGCAACCCGCGCTTGCTGGCGTGGTTGATGGCCTTGCCGGACCAGGCATCGTCAGCCCAGATTACCGCCGTACCGCCATCGCAGACGATCTCGTCGAACAGCCGCATCTTGGCTGTGAAATAATCATCCATGTCGGCATGGTAATCAAGGTGATCACGGCTGAGATTGGTAAATGCCCCGGCGACAACGCGCAGCCCTTCGTTGCGGAATTGCGAGAGCCCGTGGCTGGAAGCTTCATAGGCGACATGGCTGACCCCCTCACGCGCCAGACCGCTCATATTGGCAAGGAACGTGACTATATCTGGAGTGGTCAGGCCGGTCGAAACACTTTCATCCGGCGTGGTCACCCCCAACGTCCCGATCGAAGCCGCGCGGTGGCCAGCCATGCGCCACAGCTGACGGGTCATCTCGACGGTTGAGGTCTTGCCGTTGGTCCCGGTGACGGCAACGATCGTGGCAGGCACGGGGGTGAAGAACTGTGCCGCCAGTTGCGCGAAGGCCCGGCGGGGATTGGCCTCGGCGATGTGCTCCGCACCTACAACCTGTGCTTCGGGGCGGGCAACAACGGCAATGGCTCCGGCAGCGACAGCGGCCGGGATGAAGTCTTCGCCATTGACTGCGCTGCCCTGAAACGCGCCGAACACAGTTCCCGGCGCCACTTTGCGGTGATCGATGGCGAAGCCGGTAACTTGCTGCCCCCTCAGCTTCATTCCCCGTCTCCGCTGCTGATCAGCGGCGCAAGGTCGGAAATATCGACGTCGCGCGTGGCATCGGGCATCACCCCCAGCAGCGGGCCGATCCGGGGGACAACCCGACCGACGACCGGCGCGGCGTTAAATGCCGCCGTCCGCTGTCCCGAGGTGGCGGCAGTACCCTGCGGCTCGTCAAGCATAGCGATTACGACATAGCGCGGGTGGTCCATCGGGAAGGCCGCAGCAAATGTGGCGACCAGCGAGCTCCGGCGATAGCCGCCAGCGCCCGGTTTTTCGGCCGAGCCGGTCTTGCCGCCAACCCGAAAGCCCGGCGCATTGGCTTTGCGGCCCGTCCCCAGATCGACAATCAGCCGCAGCAACTGGCGCATCCGCGCACTGGTCGAAGCCTTCCACACCCTCCGCCCAGCTGCTGCATGGCCGGGACTTACCTTCTCCAGCGTAGCCGGACGCCAAATTCCGCCATTGACCATCGCCGCATAGGCCGATGCCAGATGCAGCGGGGTTACCGCGATGCCGTGACCATAGGATACTGTCATCGTCGTAATCCGCGACCAATCCCCTTTGGGCCACAGCGGAAAGCCCTTGGCCGGCAATTCGATATAGGGTCGCTCGTTCATTCCCAGCGAGCGCATCGTCGCATTGAGCCGAGCTCCGCCAAGCTGGTCAGCGATCTGCGCAGTAACAATGTTGGACGAATGGATCAACGCTTCAGGAACATTGAGCGAAGCACCAAAATTGTGGCTGTCCCGAATTTCAAAGCCCGACACGTTGAGCGGACGGCTGGATTGATAGCGCTTGCCCATGTCGGTAACCACACCGGCGTCAATCGCAGCTGCAATCGCAATCGGCTTGAACGACGATCCCAGCTCATAGACCTGGTTGGTCACGCGGTTGAAGATGTTACCAGTGCTGGCGGTGTCTATCAGGTTGGGGTTGAACGAGGGCAATGAGGCCAGCGCCAGCACTTCGCCGGTATCGACATCAAGGATGATCCCAGCCGCGCCCTTGGCATTGGATTCGAGCATCCCCCGGCCCAGCTCATCTTCCAGAGCTCCCTGCACGCGGGCATCGATCGAAAGCATCGCGGGTGTTCCCCGCATGGTGGGGTCGGTCAGCTGCCGATTGAAGACCTGCTCCATCCCGACACGGCCCATTCCGTCCGCACCTACAAAGCCGAGGACGTGGCTGGCCATTGATCCCTGAGGATAGAACCGCTCATTCTCGCGCGGGAACTCCAGCGCCGGTTCGCCCAGCGCGTGGATGCGGTTGGCATCTTCGGGCAGGATGCGGCGGCGCAGATAGCCCGGACGACCAGAAGCCAGCCGCGCCGTCAGCTCGGCCTGGTTTTCCTCGGGGAATATCCGCACCAGCGCGGCAGCAACTTCACTGGCCGGGCGAACCAGCGGCGGGCCATCCCCGCCGAGCGCCGCCGGGTTGTACCACAGCGCATAGGCAGGAAAGGCACGCGCCAACGGAACGCCGTTGCGATCGACGATATCGCCGCGCACCGGCAGCAGGGCCGAGGCCATATCCTGCCGAACAGTCGCCTGACCAAGCAGGCCGAACAAGCCGATCCGCAGCAGCGCAGCCAGCGCCACCAGCGCAAACACAAAGACCACCCACAGTACCCGCCACTTGGCGGTCAGCAGCAAGCGTTGGCGGACATTGGCAAGCTCGACCCGGCCCGACGCAATTACCGTTGAGACAGCCTTGGGAGAAATCACTGAACTCGAGACGGCTAATGCACTCATTCCCCGGTCCGCTCCGGCTGATCGACTTGCGAAAGGCGATCACGCAGATTGGCGGCACTGACTGGCTTGTGCTCTCCGTCCCGCGGTGGTTCGGCTGCCTCCGCCTTGCTAACCAGGGCATCGCTGACCATGGCCTTGCCGGTAAGCGGCGAGACCATCGCGGGAAAGCCGATATCGTCCTGAAGTCCGGCAACGCTGGCCACCCGGATCGGCGGCGGCGCTCCAGCACCGCGCGGCTTGCCGAACGCGGCTAGCTGACGTTCGTTTTCCAGATATTGGGCTGAAGTGGGTGCTTCATAGCCAAACTCGACGTCGTTGAGCGTTTTTAACTGCTGCTGGTTGGCGCGGGTTTCAAACTCGGTTTCCAGAAAGAGCCGTTCCTGCCGCAGCGCCACGATCTCGCGCTCGGCAAGCCGGACCTGGCTCTTTACGGCATTGACGCGCAAGGTCAGGACCAGCGTAATCGCCAGGCAAACGGTCAGGATGGCCACCCAGCCAATCGAACGGAGGCGGTCGCGGTTAAGGTTCATGCCGCTTTCCTCTCGTCGCGTGGCGGCGCGTCCGTACGAGTGGCCGCGCGCAGCGTCGCCGAGCGTGAGCGCGGGTTGCGAAGCAGTTCGGCAGCAGACGGCCGGATCGCCTTGGAAAGCTGGGTGAACACCGGCGCGGCGGCGGATGCCAGCTGCGGCAGGTGGCGCGAAGTGCTGGCACTTGCCCCGCTGGCCTCGCGCAGGAACTGTTTGACGATCCGATCTTCCAAGCTGTGGAAACAGACCACTGCCAGCCGGCCGCCCGGCTTTAGCAGGCTTTCGGCGGCGGCAAGGCCGTGATTGAGCTCGTCCAGCTCGGCGTTCACATGGATGCGGATTGCCTGGAAGCTGCGGGTTGCAGGATCCTTCGGAGCGCCTTGGCGGTGGCCGAGCGCCTTGCGGATAACGGCCGCAAGCTCGCCTGTTGTGACCAGCGGGCGCGCCGCGACAATCGCGCGCGCAACCCGCCGCGACTGGCGCTCTTCGCCGTAATGGAACAGCACATCGGCAATTTCAGCCTCATCGGCAGTGTTGACGAAATCGGCCGCGCTCGGCCCTTCCTGCGCCATCCGCATATCAAGCGGGCCGTTGCTGGCGAAGGCGAAGCCGCGCCCTGCCTGATCGAGCTGCATCGAGGACACGCCGATATCCATCGTAATTCCATCGACCCGGGCGATCCCGGCTTCCGCCAAGGCCTCGACCATTTCCGAAAACCGGCGCAGATGAAGCACCAGGCGGGGCGGGTCTTCGCGGGTTTCGGGCCAGCTTCTGCCAAGCGCGATAGCATCGGGATCGCGATCGAAGGCGTGGACCGTTGCCCCGGCATCGAGCAAGCGGCGGGTATATCCGCCAGCGCCAAAAGTGGCATCGACAATCACCGTGCCAGAGGTGGGAGCAAGAGTGGCAATCACTTCATCCAGTAAGACCGGCACGTGCACAAGGCCAAGTGCGGGGCCGGTCATTTGCGGCCCTTCCCGTTTGCCGCTTCGGCTGCCAGCATGGCGCAGGCAGCCTTTGCGCCTTCCCAGCCGGCGCCCATGGCAGCGATTTCCTGCGGGTTCCACAGGGCGAAAAAATCGCCCGCGCCCTGGAAGAACAAGCCATCACCGACCCGGCCTAGGTCAAGCAGGTGATCGGGCAGGACAAACCGGCCGCTGTCATCGAACGGAACTTCGGTGAAGCCAAACAGCTGGATCTGGCGCAGATCGCGGTCGAACTCATGGCCGCGCTGGATGGCGAGCATTTCCTCGCGGTCGATCTGGGCGGTAAAGGCGCCTTTGCGCGACAGACCAAAGCCGGTCAGGCAATTCCAGCGCTCATGCTTGGCAAGGCAAAGGGTGCGATTGCCATCGGAGGATTCGCGAACCGATTTGCGGAATTGCGGCGGCAGTACAAACCGACCCTTTTCGCCGCGAAGCGAAAAGCCCTGGCCACTATAACTGATCGCCTGTCCCTCCACGTACCCCGCCTCAACCCCTGGGTTAGTCGCAATAACCCACAAAACTCTCCCTATTCCGGCCGCGCACCCTCGCGGCCAGCTCACCCCTCGCAGGTGCAGCTTGGAAATCAGGTATCAATGAGCATTGTTCTTAACGCTGCTAATTCAGGGATGGAAGGGAAAATTGCGGGAAAACACGGGATAGAACGGTAAATAGTTGGTTTATCTAGATTCGAATCTTAACGAATCATCTTAACAGCCGCGCCGTTTTCTATTTGTTCCGCATGAAAATCAGCTATTTAGGGCGCGAATCTGCGACGCCACGAGAATCGTCCCGCGATTTCCCCAAATGGTGCGTTTCAGCGGCCGGCGAAGGTGGCGGTGAGCAGCCAGTCGAGGGCGTTGCGGCGGCTGCCGTCCGGATCCTCCTGATCGAGCAGTGCCGCATCGGCCAAGGCGATCACCCGGCCATTGCCGACCGCGCAACTGACCGCCAGCCCATCGGCCCAACTGCGGCAGTTCGATGCGCCCGTCAGCACGAAGCGGCCTGGCAAATTAACCGGCACCGCCACATCCATCACCTTCACCGAATGCTCCCCGAAGGTCTGGGCTTCGTCGAACTCGAGCGCCAGCCCCCAGCGGTTCAGGATCGGCGAGAGCATGGCCACTGCTTGCGGCCGACGCGGGTCGGCCAGCGAAAAGGCGGATTCGGCGGTCAACGCCGGATCGGCCAGCAGCAGCAGCTTACCCCCGCGTTTGACCCAGGCATCCAGCGCGACGTTTTCATCGGGGCTGAACGGCCGCGGCTGCGCGATGGCCAGCCGGCCCAGCCCCTCGATCGAAACGGCATCCAGCCGGTCCAGCGCAACAATATCACCGCGCTCAGCCAAAGCCGCCTTTGCCCAATGCGGAGGAGTATCGGATTTGAGCAGTCCGGCGACGTCGGCTGCTTCGTTCCACAATATCGGCAGGCTGGTAAACAGGCCAACCGGTTGCCGGTGCCCGGAGCCTTCCCGCGCAACCAGCCAGCCGCCCGCCAGCACAAGCACGAGCGTGGCGACAGCAAGCGTACGGATGCGTTTAACGGGGTGCATCGCCGGGCACGGGGGCAGGCGCATTGCTTGCTCCGCCATCGGCCGATGGCACCACGCCAATATCCGCCAGCGGGTCAGTCTTGAGCCCGGGATCGGCGCCGGCCGCTGCTTGCGGCAAGCCGCCTGAAGCCGCATCAGCCATCCGGGCACGGTCCATGATGATATTGGCCAGCCCGACCAACAGCAACATCATCGCAAGACCAAACAGCCCGACCTGCAAACGCTGTACCGACTCGCCGCGCAGCTCACGCGCCGTTGGCGGCACGAAATGCAAGGGATTGGCCGCCGTTGGCGCAAGCGGGGGATTAGCTCGCGACTCAAGCGCCTTGGGGGAAGGTTGACTGGCCATTGCGTGCCAGACTAGCCGATCAGACAAGCCAGGGGAAGATCGGCAATCCCTTCGCCCTCAGCCACTCGGCATTGTAGAGCGACGAAAGATAGCGGAACCCTGTATCGCACAGGATTGTCGCGACCCGCGCCGACTTGTTGCCCTGGGCCACCAGCTGCCGGCCCAAGGCAATCGCCCCAGCGACATTGATCCCCGAGGACAGGCCCAGACACAGACCTTCATCTCTCAGCAGCCGGGCGACCCACTCCAGTCCTTCCTCGTCCGAGATGCGGAACTGGGTATCGATTGGCGCGCCTTCGAGGTTGGCGGTGATCCGCCCCTGCCCGATCCCTTCGGCAACCGAATTCCCCTCGGCTTTGAGCTCGCCATAAGCATAATAGTTGAACAGCGCCGCGCCGTGCGGATCGGTCAGCGCGATGGTCACCTTGTCGTCGAACGCCTTGAGCCCAAGACCGACCCCGGCAATCGTTCCGCCGGTGCCAGCCGAACATGTAAAGCCGTCGATTTTGCCGTTCATCTGCTCCCATATCTCGGGCGCAGTGCTTTCGATATGGGCCTTGCGATTGGCGATGTTGTCAAACTGGTTGGCCCAGACCGCGCCTTCGGTCTCTTCGGCAAGCCGGCGGGAAGTATGGACGAAGTGCCCCGGGTTGGAAAAGGGCGCTGCCGGGACCAGCACCAGTTCCGCCCCCAACGCGCGCAGCGTATCCATTTTCTCGCGCGATTGGGTTTCGGGCATGACGATCACCGTCTTGTAGCCCAGCGCATTGGCGACCAGCGCCAGGCCGATCCCAGTATTGCCAGCGGTGCCTTCGACGATCGTTCCGCCGGGCTTGAGGGTCCCGCGCATTTCGGCATCGCGAACGATCCACAGCGCGGCACGGTCTTTGACCGAGGCGCCCGGATTGGCAAATTCGCACTTGCCCCAGATCTCGCAACCGGCAGCCTCGCTTGGCCCACCCAGCAGGACGAGCGGCGTGTTGCCGATGAGTTCAAGCGTGTTGTTTGCGATGAGTGGAGCAGTCATATTGCCAGAGGTAAGATCGTCCTTCATCTGGCGCAAATCAATTACGCTTTGCCAGCCTGAAACCCAGTCTTCCTGAACCTATCAGTCTTCGGGCGCGATAGTCACGCGTAGGCCGTCGAGCGCAGCAGTCATCTGCAACTGGCACGACAGGCGCGAGTTGGGTCCGCGATGATCCGAGCTATCGAGCAGATCATTCTCGTCTTCGCTCATCGCCGGAAGCTTGTCAGCGAAGGCCGGGTCAACCTCGATGTGGCAAGTCGCACAACTGCAGCAGCCGCCGCACAGCGCCAGCAGCTCGTCAAAGCCATTGTCACGGATTGCTTCCATCACCGACAGCCCGACCGCAGCCTCGACCGTCTTTTCTTCGCCTGCGCGGTTGACCACCACCAGATTTGGCATGCCCATGCTTCCTTTTCCATTCGCGCCTGTTCGCGCTTTGGCCGGGCTGCTAATGGCTAGCACTTCCTTTGGCAAGCAGGTGAAAGTGATGGGGCTTAGTGCAGAAGCGATCAAGGAGGGTCTCGATGCGCTCGCGGGCCAGGAACCGGCCATGGCCGAAGCGCTTGCGCGGGCCGGCTATCCCGAGCCGCGGATCCGCGAGCGCGGCTATGCCACGCTGATGCGGACGATTGTTGGTCAGCAGGTCAGCGTTGCGGCAGCGGCTTCGATGTGGCGCAAGTTCGAGGCGTTTCTCGGTGCCGATCTGCCGCCCGAACAAGTACTTGCGGCAGAGTTTGACGAACTCAGGGCGTGCGGCCTCTCGCGCCAGAAACAAGGCTATTTGCGGTCCTTGTGCGAACTGGTGGTGACCGGAACACTCAATCTCGATTCATTACCGGCCGATGATGAAGCAGCCATAGCCGAACTGACCCGGATCAAGGGGATCGGCCGCTGGTCGGCCGAGATCTATCTGCTGTTCGCCGAAGGGCGCGCGGATATATGGCCGGCGGGCGATCTTGCAGTGCAGGCCGGCTTGCACAAAATCCTCGCCCTTGCCGAGCGCCCGGACGAAAAAACCACCCGCGCGCTGGCCGAAGCATGGCGCCCGCACCGCGGTGCCGCAGCGATCTTCACTTGGCATTGCTATAACAACCCGGCGCTGTAAGTCGCGTTTGAGGATGGACTTGGGAGGACTAAATTGACGCAACGTAGGGCAATTTTCATCACCGGCGGCGGCTCGGGCATCGGCCGTGCGGTGGCGCAGCTGTTTGGGGCGCGCGGCTGGTTCATCGGCCTTGCCGACATCGACGAGGCCGGGATGGCTGCAACTGAGGCACTGCTACCGGGCGGTTACAGCTTTTCCGTAAAACTCGACGTGCGCGACCGGGCTGGATGGGATGCAGCGCTGGATTCCTTTTCAATCGCTGCGGGCGGCCGCATCGATGTGCTGTTCAACAACGCCGGGGTTCCGCTCGGCGGGCTGATCGTGGAGAATTCCACCGCCGAAATCGAACGTTGCCTCGATATCAACCTCAAGGGTGTGATCTTCGGCGCGCAGGCCGCTTACTCGCACCTCGCGAAAACCGCGCCCGGCAGCTGCCTGCTCAACACCGCCAGCGCGGCGGGCATCTATGGCACCGGCAGCGCGTCGATCTATTCAGCGACCAAATTCGGGGTGCGCGCGGTGACCGAAGCACTCGATGCCGAATGGGCCGCAGATGGCATCAAGGTTTGCGATCTGATGCCCAGCTTCATCGATACGCCGCTGCTCGATCATGCTCCCAACCATGGTAGCAACGAGGCAATCCGTGACCGGGTGCGCGATGCGGGGCTGGAGCTGACTTCTGCCCCAATCGTCGCCGAGGCCGCATGGGGCGCGGTTCACGGCGAGAAGCTCCATACGGCCGTCGGCAAGACCGCCCGGCAACTCGCCTTTAGTGCGCGCTGGATGCCGGGCCTGATCCGCAAACAGAGCCGGAAAATGAGCCGCTCGCTGGGCTAGGGCTTTTCCACAGCAGGCCGCAGAGTGCAGGGCGTTTTGTCTGACTTCCAATCCACTTCGGTGACGAGCTGCAGCCGATCTGCGTCTTGTGGCTGGGGGTATTTATAGCCGGGAACCAATTTTCGCTGAAATACCAGTGACTTAGCATTATCAAACTTGGCCAATGCAGCATTGGTTTCTGCCGCTTGTGCAGCGGTTATCTCAGCTGCATCGGTGCGCCGCGCCATTATCGTACGCATCGCCCCATCACGAAGGTCCGCTCGCCGCCAATAAGTCACCCCGCCGAGGGTCCGGTCAACCGGTTTGGCCTTGAATTCCCAGCCATGACCCGCGACTGGCTTGGGCAGATGGAGGCTGACTGCCCAGCAAGAGTAGGCAGGAAAATCCAGACTCCACGGCAAGGTAGAATCCTGATCGGCGGGACGTTTGCGCTCGCTGGGCGGTGTGAAGCCTGCGCCAGGGATCATGAGTTGCAGTTCAGTCCCTGGACCGTCCCACCACTGATCTTCAGCCAATGTTTCCCCTTCCCCCGACACTGTCAGCAAGGCCTTGGCATCATCAAAGCTCCAGCCAACCTTGCTCAGATTGGGATAACCTTCCTCGCTACGCCAATATTGGCGGATTTCACGCTCGCCATCCTCGGCCGACATAGCGCCAAGTGCACGGTGGACTTGTTGGGCAAAATCTCCGCGCAGATACTGGACGATGCGGACCTTAGAAGGTTTCCCGGGACCCATGCTGGCATCCATATCCAGCGTCTGGATCTTGAGTGGTCGCTCTGGTGCGCGAATCGGCACCTCTTCCAGCGCCGCTCCGACACTACGTAGCGCCAGAGCCCAGCGGAAAGGCGGGGTTGCCAGCGCATCTAGCGAGCTGTCACCAAGCCTGACACCATCAAGCCAATGGGATTTTCCAGCGATCTTCGCTCGAACCAGAACATGATCGAACGGTGCTGGCGAAGCGAGAAATTGGTCGGTTCCATCACCTCCATTCGATGAAACCAGCACTGCTTCTGCGACAATTCCAAGTTCGCGCAGCAGGCCGAGCAGCAGGGCTGTCTTTGCTTTGCAATCGCCATAACGCTGCTCCCAAGTCTCGTCCGCCGTCATCGGACGATAGTTTCCGCCGTTAAGCCCGACGAAAACATAGCGCACATCGTTTTGAACGAGCCGCAGCGCTTGCCGGGCACGTTCGGCGGGATCAGAGCTAGCGGCGGCAATTCGAGCAATTTCAGCCCGCAGAGGCGAGTTGGCGGGAATGGCCGAGGCGGTGCTGAACAGCGGTAGAAACCGGCTGGACACATCATCCCAGCCAGCAAAATCACTATACTGCACCAACCGTCTCAGGTTGTAGCGCATCGGCACACCTTCGCTGAACACGACCGCTTTGGGGTCACGTTGCTCAAGGCTGAAACGCAGCCCCGCATTGCTCGCTTCGGGCTCGGGCCGAACAAGGTCAGGCGTAGTCCGGATCGTTACCTTGCGAGCTTGTGACCAGACCACGTCGGTGCGGAATGTGCCGGCAACACCAACCAGCGGTAATTGCGCGAGGCCCCACACATGGTTTCCAAGCCCTGCGTTGCTCGAATGAATCGTCACGGCAAATTCCAGCTGATCGCCGACCCGTAGCCCCGGCACTTGCAGCGTCGCTGTCAAAATTCCAGTAATCCGGGCAGCGTCGAGCCCACTCTCGCGCTGGATAATGTCAAACTTTCGTTTGGCCAGAACATCGATTTCTACTCCGTCCCGGAATAGTCTGATCTTGTGAACCTCGGCCGACCCGCCATCCGGATTCCAGGAGATGCTGAGGTTCCCGGAGGCAAGCGCCTCCGGCTTGAGGATGTGATAACGCTGCGCCGTATAGGTTGACTGGCCCTGAACATTGAGATGGAACTGCTGGTCCGAGTAGATAAACCGGATCGGGGCGGAAGCAGGTGTTTCACTCTGAGTGCCTTGCGGGGGGGGGCGAACCCAGCTGGCCGGAGGAACATAGCGGATTTCGCGCGCATTTGGCTGCGGCGCAGGTTTGGCAGCCAATTGCGCAGGCAATGCTGCAAGGACGACCACTGCAGCTACCACAAATTCGCCCAATTTCACTCCGCTAATTACCCCTTTCCTGCTGTTCTGACATGTGTGCGGCAATCAGAAACACTTGTCAAAACGAGACATTCGTAGCCGCGAGTCAGCTTGCGGGTAGCACCCCCTCGATCGCCTCCACCATCGCTGCATCGCGGGAACTCAGCCCGCCGGCGTCATGGGTGGTGAGCGTGATTTCCACCCGGTTGTAGACGTTGAACCACTCTGGGTGGTGGTCAGCCTTTTCGGCATGGAGCGCAACGCGGGCCATGAAACCGAAGGCTTCGTTGAAGTCTGCGAACTTGAACGTCCGCGTTATCGCCAGGCCGTCAGCGCGCAGTTGCCAGTCGGGGTGCGCGGCCAGCAGCGCATCACGCATCGCATCATTCAGGCGGGGAATAGACATTCTGGCTCTCCTTGGCAGGCTGCTACCTTTCCCCTATCGCGACGACCCATGCAAGCATGCCGCCTCTCCGCGACTGACCTCGCCTGCCGCCGCGGCGAGCGTGTGCTGTTTCGCGGGCTGTCGCTCGCGCTTGGTCCGGGCGAGGCCGTGCAGATCAGCGGGGCCAACGGGATCGGCAAATCAAGTCTGCTGCGGATCATTGCCGGATTGCTGCCTGCCTATGCCGGCAAGGTGGAATGCGCTGGGACCATTGGCCTGATCGACGAGCGCCCCGCACTTGATCCCCACCTGCCGCTGAGCCGCGCGCTCGGCTTTTGGCAGCGGCTGGACGGACCGGCGGACAATGAAATCGCCCGGCTCGGACTGGTCGGACTTGATGTAGTTCCGGTTCGCTATCTTTCGACCGGCCAGAAAAAACGCGCCGCGCTGGCGCGCCTGATCGGTCAACGCGCAGCGGTGTGGCTGCTAGACGAGCCGCTCAACGGGCTTGATCAGGTGGCGGCGACGCTGACCCAGCAACTGGCGGCGGAGCATCTGGCAGCAGGCGGTATCTGCCTGATCGCCTCGCACCAGCGGTTTGAACTGACGGGAATGCGACGGCTGGCGCTGGAAGACTTCACGCCATGATGCCCCGGCTCTTGACCATCCTGCGCCGCGACCTCAGCTTGCTGCTGCTGGGCGGGCGCAAGGGCGGCACGGTGTTGCCGCTGTTGTTCTTTCTGTCCGTCGCCATGTTGTTTCCCTTCGCGGTCGGCCCCGATGCCACCCTGCTCGGCCGGACCGGCGGCGGGGTGATCTGGGTAGCAGCCTTGCTCGCCGCGATCCTGCCACTTGACCGGCTGGTCGAGCCCGATCTGGAGCAAGGCTTTTTCGATCAATGGGCCTTGCGCGGCATTGCCGAGGAATGGATCATCGCGGTGCGGATGCTGGCGCATTGGCTAAGCTTCGGCCCCCCCCTCATGCTGGCGTCCGTGCCTGCGGCGGCGCTGCTCGGCCTTGATGGCGCGAAGTTGCGGCTGGTCGAACTGGGACTGCTGGCCGGAACGCCCGGCCTTGCCGCACTGGGTGTGACTGTGGCGGCTCTGACTGCGGGCTTGCGCGGCGGCGCGGCGCTGGCCGGATTGCTCGTGATCCCGCTGGCGGTGCCGCTATTGATCTTCGGCGCGGGGAGCCTTTCGACCGGCGGGACAAGCGGGATCGCACTGACTGCCTCAGTCAGCCTGGTATTGCTGGCCATTACGCCTTTCGCCGCCGGAGCTGCGATCCGCGCCGCCCGCGGCTGATCAATAGGGCGGCTTGTCCAGCCCGGTGGGGCTGGCCGTGAAAATCTCGCAGCCGGTTTCTGTGATACCGATCGAATGTTCGAACTGGGCCGAGAGCGAGCGATCACGGGTTACAGCTGTCCAGCCGTCTTCCAGCATCTTCACCGCCGGCTTGCCAAGGTTGATCATCGGCTCAATCGTGAAGAACATGCCGGGGCGCAGTTCCGGTCCGGTGCCGGCACGGGCGGCATGGACCACTTCGGGCGCGTCATGGAACAACCGGCCA
>JBKJTN010000211.1:0-9075 GCA_046590275.1 Novosphingobium sp. | reverse complement strand
CGCCATCGCCGAAGGTTTGGCGGTTTTGCCAACCCCCGGATCGCCGACATAGAGCGGATTGTTCTTGCTGCGGCGGCACAGGATCTGGATCGTCCGGTCAACTTCCGGGCCGCGCCCGATTAGGGGATCGATCTTGCCGGCCAGCGCCCGCTCGTTGAGGTTGACGGTAAACTGGTCGAGCGCCGAATCTTTCTTGCCCGCCTTGGCATCGCCCTTTTCTTCGGCTGCGGGGACTTCATTCTCGGCACCCTTGGGGGTCCGGTCCTCGATCCGCTTGCCGCCCTTGCCGATGCCGTGGCTGATGAAACTCACCGCATCAAGCCGGCTCATGTCCTGCTGTTGGAGAAAATAGACGGCATAGCTGTCGCGCTCAGAAAACAGGGCGACCAGCACATTGGCACCGGTGACAATATCTTTGCCCGATGACTGGACGTGCAGGATCGCGCGCTGGATGACCCGCTGGAACCCGGCTGTCGGGGCAGGATCGCCTTTTTCCTCGGTCTTGAGCGACTGGTATTCCTGATCGAGGTACTGCCGCAGCACATCACCCAGATCGCCAAGCTCGACCCCGCAGGCCAACATCACTTCGGCCGCGTCCTCATCGTCGATCAGCGCCAGCAGCAAATGCTCCAGCGTCGCATATTCATGGGCCCGTTCTGACGCGTTGGTAAGCGCGGCGTGCAGGGTCTTTTCGAGGCTCTGGGCGAAACTGGGCATCTATTGGACTCTCGCTGGCAGGAATGACGCTTCGTATAACGGAAGGTATGAACGGGCTTGGTTAACCAAACCTAAATAGGAAGCCGCCCTGACATTTCGAGAGGCAAACAAAATGCTCACTCCGCGCGCGGTTTGAACAGAGCGTCGGCGGCTGTCCGGTGCGCCAGAGCGCGGGTCCGATGAGCCTTAACGCGGGCAATTTCAGCTTCGAGCTGGGTGATCCGCTCGCCCAGCTCGTTGTGCGAATAGCGATCAAGGCTCTCGGCAGCGAGCAGGCTGGCCGCATCATTGCGGGAACGGGGGCGATCATCGTCGTCCATTGCGCTAGCTTCGGACCCCTTGTGCTTGCTGTCAACTGGTGCTGGCGCTAGATGAGCATTAGTGGCCCGCGGGCAACAGGGGCAGTGCAAATGACGGTAATACTTCCAGAAACCACGCCTGAAACCATGATTGCGGTAGGCTTTGACGCGCCGGGAGCGCCCGAAGTATTGCGACCTGCACAGATGGCTGTCCCCAGCCCCGATGCCGGGCAGGTGCTGATCAAAGTCAGCCACGCCGGGGTTAATCGCCCCGACGTGATCCAGCGCCAGGGTTTTTATCCCCCGCCACCGGGCGCCTCACCGATCCCGGGGCTCGAGATTTCGGGTGAGGTTTTTGCCCTTGGCGGCGGCGTCGACCGGGTCCAGTTGGGCCAGAAAGTCTGCGCCCTGGTATCGGGCGGCGGCTACGCTGAATATTGCCTCGCGATGGCGGATCACTGCCTGCCGGTGCCCGAAGGCCTGTCCATGGCCGAGGCTGCGGCGTTACCCGAAACGCTGTTTACGGTGTGGCACAATGTGTTTGAGCGCGGCTGGGCCAAAGAGGGCGAGACGATCCTGGTCCACGGCGGGACCAGCGGGATCGGCAGCATGGCCATCATGCTCGGCAAGCTGTTCGATCTGACTGTGATCGTCACTTGCGGCGGAGCGGAGAAATGCGCCGCTGCTATGGAAATCGGCGCAGACCACGCGATTGATTACAAAGCCGCCGATTTTGTCGAGGAAGTGAAGCGGATCACCGGCGGCAAAGGGGTGCACCTCGTGCTCGATATGGTCGCTGGCGATTACGTTGCGCGCAACCTCCAGTGCCTCGCCGACGATGGCCGCCACGTGACTATCGCAGTGCAGGGCGGGGTGCGGGCTGAGCTCAACATGGCGCAAGTGATGGTGCGTCGTCTGACGCTGACCGGATCGACACTGCGCCCGCGGTCAAATCAGTTCAAGGCACTGCTGGCCCAGGAAATCATGACGTTGGCCTGGCCGCTGGTCGAGGCAGGGAAATTGCGCCCAGTGATGGCCCGCAGTTTCCCGCTAGCCGACGCGGCATCTGCGCATGCCTTGATGGAATCAGGCGCGTTTATCGGGAAAATCGTGCTGGAAATTTGAGGCGCAACCCGAGGCGCAACCCACAGCCCCAAGGGCGGTACTTATTCAATAATCGAGGCTGTTGTCAGGCTCGGAAGCCTCGCCGACCTCTTGTTCCATTTCGTACTGCGCCTTGCGGGCGTCGTCATCGGGATCGGCCGCGTCGGGGGACTCGGCGCGCGGGTCTTCCGGCTGGCCTATCTGCCGGAAATCTTCGTCATAGCCGTTGAGAGCCGCCAAGGCCGCTGCCATTTTTTGCGGATCACTTTTGAATTCGCTGATCCGATTCATGTACTTGCTGTTGGTGGCAATCGCCACGCCGGTCAATATTCGTGAGAATTCCGCTAATTGCAAACCGCCGGTTTCGCGCTGTTCAAGCGACACTCCGGCGGATTCAAACAGTCTTTCGACGGCAGCCTCCACCTTGCGCTCGCTCAGCACCTTGTCGAGTCCGTCGATCTTGCTCCGAACCGGTGGCACATCGATCGCGACATGGATGATTGTTGCCGCGCCTTCGCCGGTCGGCTCAAAGGTCAGGAGAAACGTGCTTTCAGACACGCCGTCGCCGGGGATCGTATAGAGCAATTCGCTCTCGCTGGGCCGCGACTGCTTGACCTGAAGTCCGGGAAAGATCTGCCCGGCAATGCCGGTGTCGATTTGTGAGAACGGTGCAAAGACAGCCGCGACCGGGCGCTGTACTTCGATGGCGAAATCTTCAGCGCCGGTACCGCCGCAACCGCTTGCGAGCAGGGCAAGCGGCACCACTTTCCAGATCTGCTTCATTGCGCCCCTTCTCTTGCCCTGGGAAGTTTCTTAGCGCGAACAGCTTAAGCCTTGGTAACTGCCCTTGCCCCCGCCGGCGTTTGGGCCTAAATGACCAACATCACGGCCGCTCCGCAAGGGGCGGCCCTATTATTTTCTAGCGCGTTTTGTACCGGAGAAGCCCCGTGACCCAGCCAACCCCATTGATGCCGCATGCTACTGCCTCGTGGCTGGTCGATTCCACCGCGCTGTCGTTTGAACAGATCGCCGAGTTTTGCGGGCTGCACATCCTTGAAGTGCAGGCGATGGCAGATGATCTTGCCAGCAGCAAATACACGGGTCGCGATCCGGTGCGTTCGGGCGAACTGACCATGGCCGAGATCGAGAAGGGCCAGGCTGATGCCGGCTACTCGCTCAAAATGCAGAAGGCACCGGTTACGGTCAACCGCACCAAGGGTCCGCGCTATACCCCGGTCTCGAAACGCCAGGACAAGCCCGATGGCATCGCCTGGATCCTGCGCGCCCATCCCGAAATCTCCGACGCGCAGATCGGCAAGTTGATCGGCACCACCCGCAATACCATCAGCGCGATCCGCGATCGCAGCCATTGGAACATCTCCAACATTCAAGCCAAGGACCCGGTCACGCTGGGGCTGTGTTCGCAGCGCGAACTGGATGCGATTGTTGCCAAGGCGGCCAAAAAGGCCGGGCTGGTCGATGAAGCCGGTGATGATGCACGGCTGGGCGATGATCGCGCTTCGCTGATCGAAGAGCTGCGTGCCGAACGCGATGCCGCCCACAAGCTGGCCGGCGAAGTGGCGCAGGCAGCCGAAGCCGCTGCCTGGCTCGAAGCCAAGCGCGCTGCCGAAGCCGCTGGGGCGGTTGAGGAAGCCTAAGCCCTTATTCCTGATTGCCCTTTGCCGGGGGAAGGGGCAGTTTCGCCGATATGACTCAAGATCAATCCGGCAATCCCTGGCTCACGCATTATGCGCATCCATGCGCTTGGGATCAGGCCTATGCGCCGCTTTCCATGCCGGAGATGTTTGCCGCCAGTGTAGCAGCGAACAGAGCCCGCCCGCTGGTGGATTTCATGGGGCGTCACTATAGCTACGCGGCAATTCAGGCCGAGGCTCAGGCTTTTGCGGCCGGGCTCCAGCGCCTGGGGATCGTAAAGGGTGACCGCGTCGGCCTCTATCTTCCCAACGTCCCGATCTATCTCTCGGCCTATTACGGGGCGATGATCGCCGGGGCGACGGTGGTCAATTTCTCGCCGCTCTACACGGTCGACGAACTTTCGGCGCAGGTAGCCGATTCAGGAACACGTCTGCTGGTTACGGTTGATGTCGCCAGCCTTCTGCCAACCGCGCTTAAAGTGCTGCAAGGCTCGGCGTTAGAAAAGCTGGTGGTCGGATCGCTGGCCGATATGCTGCCTTGGCTGAAGGGTATGGGCCTGCGCCTGGTTGGGCGCAAAGCGCTCAGCCCGATCCCGTCCGCAACCGATGTACTGCGCTGGCGCGATGCGCTTGGCACGAGCGCGCCGAACGAAGTTCAAATCGATCCGACCCTTGATCTGGCATTGATACAATATACCGGCGGAACCACCGGCACGCCCAAGGGGGCGATGCTTACCCACCAGAATCTGACTGCGAATGCCCGCCAGATCGTCGCGATCGATCCCCGCGCCGGCGAACGCGATGTGATCATGGGTGTGCTGCCGCTGTTCCATGTTTTCGCCAATGCGACCGTCCTCAACCGCACTGTGGCGGTTGGTGGCTGCATTGCGATGTTGCCGCGCTTTGACGCGGGTCAGGCGCTGAAAACGATTGAGCGAACCCGCGCCACTGCCATGCCAGGCGTGCCGACAATGTATCAGGCGCTGCTCGATCATCCGCGGCTGGCAAAAACCGATTTCTCGAGCCTGAGGATCTGCATTTCGGGCGGCGCGCCCCTGTCGGCCCCGGTCAAGGCGCGGTTCGAGGCAGCGACCGGCGCCCGGCTGGTCGAAGGCTACGGGCTGACCGAATCTTCGGGCGTGGCGACCACCAACCCGTATGAGGGCGATGACCGGACCGGCACGATCGGACAGCCGCTGCCCGCGACACGGCTGCGCCTGCTCGACAAGGAAGATCCGGCCCGCGATGCGCCGGTGGGCGAGCCGGGCGAATTGGTCATCCAGGGTCCGCAGGTAATGCAGGGTTATTGGAACCGGCCCGAGGCTTTGGCAGAGGCTTTCGCGGTTCGCGATGGCGCGCGCTGGCTGCGCACCGGCGATGTCGCGGTGTTCGATGCGGATGGCTACGTCCGGATTGTCGACCGGATCAAGGATATGATCGCGGTGGGCGGCTTCAAGGTTTTTCCCAGCCAGGTCGAAGCAGTGTTGGTTGAACACCCAGCCGTCAAAGAGGCGCTGGTAATCGGCGTGACCGATCCCTATCGCGGTGAGAGTCCGCGCGCTTTCGTGACCCTTAAAGAGGCGAGTGAAATATCCGGCGAAAAACTGAAAGACTGGCTCAATGCTAGGCTTGGCAAGCATGAGCGGGTCGATGACGTGGTGGTGCGGGCGAGCCTGCCCAAAACGATGATCGGCAAGCTCGATCGCAAGGCGCTACGCGAAGAGGTGGCGCGCGAAGATCCGGCTAAGAGCTAGCGTCGCGCACCAGCCCGGTCCGCTTACCCCGCCAAAGTCAGACGCGGTTCGCCGCTTTCGTCCACTGCAAGCGGCAGCGCGCCGGGTTCACGGTGGGCAAAGCGCCCATCGACCTGCGCGCCCTGCTCGATTGTCAGCGTGTCGTAATGGACATCGCCGAAGATCCGCGCGCTCTTCAGGATCACCAGATCACCTACGTTGATCGATCCGCGCACCGTTCCGGAAAAACGTCCGGCGTCGGCGCTGATCGCACCGATCACTTCGCTGGTTTCGCCCTGGACCAGCGACGTGCAGGTCACATCGCCTTCGATCCGTCCGTCCACATGGAGATCCGCCGAAGCGTGGACATCGCCCTTGATCGCCGTGTCGGAGCCAAAAACCGAGAAAGTTGAGCCTGCCACGCGATTAACCGCCGGTGACCGCGGCTGCGCCGCTTGCTTATTTTGGGGCTTGTTCGAGAACATGTGACGCAGACTCCAGGAAGGGACGCGGGTTCAGGGGGCGATCATTGATCCGGACCTCGAAATGAAGGTGCGGGCCGGTCGAGCGGCCGGAATTGCCGATCAGACCGATCACGCTGCCGGGACCAACCGGGTCACCCACCCGGGCGCGGAAGGCAGACATATGGGCGTAGCGGGTCAACAGGCCATTGCCGTGGGTGATCTCGATGCAATTGCCATAGCCCTGACGGACCCCGGCAAAGCTGACCGTTCCGCGCGCGGCGGCATAGATTGGTGCGCCGATCGGGCCCTTGAAATCCAGCCCGGCATGGAAGACAGCACCGCCCGTAAAGGGATCACTGCGATAGCCAAATCCCGATGAAATGAACTCAAGGCTGGCGGGGAGGTATTGCGGGATGCCGGCAAGGCCGCGCTCCAGCGCGTCCATCCGGGCAAGGCTGATGCCGAGCCGTTCGAACCGCGGGTCAAGCGTGCCATTGCGCGAGGTGACCAGCCTCAGCAAGGGACCACCCTGGGCGCTGCGATCCGCGATCGAGACCAGCATCGTGCCGGGGTTCATTCCCAGCTGCCGGATGCGGCTTGCCGCAGCGGCGGAGCGGCGGTCGGCAAGGCGGGTCAGCTTTTCGACAAAGGCAAGCTGGCGGGCTTCCATCCGCGCGAGCCCTGCTGCCTCGGGGACAAGTGTGCTGACCTTGTTGACGGTCTGCGCGGTTGCGCCGTCCGAATTGGAGACGGTTTCCCCTGATTTAACGTCGTCGGGCAGTGTGCCGACCATCTTCTCGATGAAGTCCTGACGCTTTTCCAGATCACTCGCAACATTGCTCAGGTCGCTGCGGTATTCCGAAACACGGCTTTCCGCGCTGACCACCTTGGCTTCGCGATCGAGCAAAGCCAACCGATCGCGCGTTGCCGAATATTGGCTGATCGCCATCGCCGCCATGCTCACCAGCCAGGCCAGGAAAAGGGCGGCGGCAAGCCCGGCAGCAATCAGCTGCAGGCGCGATGAAATCTTGATAAAACGGACCTGTCCCTGAGACCGCATGAAAAATTCACGGTCCGGGAACCAGCTCCGCAGGCGGCCTTGAAGGTCGCCGACTGCCAGATTTTTCAAAACGACCCCAAGTCCCTTTTTATCTTTGTGGCGCGCCGCTAGCAGGAACTGCAATCGGTTGCGAATCATGCCTGCACGAGTCGCGCCGAACCGGACGAGTCACGGGACGAAGCGTTTTATCGGGCAATATCTTACCCATGCAAGCCAAACCCCGGACCTTTGAACATGCGCTGACAAACTTGTGCCGGACTGCTAGGAACGCGCGCATGGCCTCGCAAAACATCACTTCCGAAAGCCCCGAATCACTGATCGCGCGGCTCGCTCATGCTGGCCGGGCAGCGCAGCGAGTGCTCGCGCGGCTGAGCGACGAACAAAAATCCGCAGCTCTGGACGCGTCAGCAGCTTCCCTGCGCGCTGCCGGTCCCGCGATTCTCGCCGCCAATGCGCGCGACATGGCTGCCGGTGCGGCGCGAGGCCTCAGCGATGCGCTGCTCGACCGGCTCAGGCTTGATCCCGCGCGGCTCTCGGCGATGGCGGACGGCGTGGCACAGGTCGCGGTGCTGCCAGATCCGGTCGGGCAAGTGATCGATAGCGGGGTACGGCCCAACGGCCTTGCCCTGTCGCGGGTCCGCGTACCGATCGGGTTGATCGGGATTATCTATGAGAGCCGCCCCAACGTTACCGCCGATGCGGCAGCATTGTGTGTCCGTTCGGGCAATGCCGTGCTGCTGCGCGGCGGTACCGAGGCGGTCCATTCCAATCACGCAATCCACGCCGCGATGATCGCAGGGCTCGCCGCCAAGGGCGTTCCTGCCGATGCGGTTCAGCTGGTTCCGACGCAAGACCGCGCTGCAGTCGGCGCGATGCTGACCGCCGCCGGCCTGATCGACATGATCGTGCCGCGCGGGGGCAAGAGCCTGGTGGCAAGGGTCCAGGCCGATGCGCGGGTGCCGGTGCTGGCGCATCTGGACGGGATCAATCACAGCTATATCCATTCCGCTGCCGATCCGGCCAAGGCGCGAGCCATCGCGCTCAACGCCAAGTTGCGCCGCACCGGTGTGTGCGGGGCAATGGAAACGCTGCTGCTTGATGCGCGCTTTGTCGATTCGTCTGCGGTAGTGGCCGACCTGCTTGATGCCGGCTGCGAACTGCGTGGCGATGCCCGGGCCTGCGCCCTTGATCCGCGCATTCAGCCTGCCAGCGCGGAGGATTGGGACTGCGAATACCTTGATGCAATCCTCAGTGTTGCGGTGGTCGATGGGCTTGATGCCGCGCTGGCCCATATCGAGCGTCATTCCTCGCACCACTCCGAAGCAATCGTGACCGAGGACCGCGAAGTGGCCGAGCGATTCCTGGCCGAAGTGGACAGCGCCATCGTCATGGCCAACGCCTCGACCCAGTTCGCCGATGGCGGCGAGTTCGGGTTGGGCGCGGAAATCGGGATTGCCACCGGGCGGCTCCACGCCCGCGGCCCGGTCGCGCTGGAGGGCCTGACCACCTATAAGTGGCTGGTGCGCGGGACCGGCCAGATCCGCGCCTGAACGCGGCCCACTGCGGTCAAGCGCCGGGCTTGCGGTAAATCGCTGCGCCGCGCATGATTGGCGCAAAGGAGATTCCCATGCGCTTTAACCGTCTCGGCTCGACTGGGCTGATTGTTTCTGAACTGTGCCTCGGGGCAATGACATTCGGGACCATGCCGGGGAGATTTGGCGCGATAGCCGGGCTCGATCAGGATGCTTCTACGGCCCTTGTCAAGCAGGCGCTGGATGCCGGAATCAACTTCATCGATACCGCCAACGTCTATACCGAGGGCCAATCGGAGCAATTTACTGGCGGGGCGATCAAGGCGCTGGGCGTGAAGCGTTCGGACGTGGTGATCGCCACCAAGGCGATGGGTGCGATGGGGACGGGGCCCAATGATGCGGGCATCAGCCGCCGTCATCTGCTGGACCAGATCGACGCCAGCCTGGCCCGGCTCGGCACCGATCACGTCGATCTCTACCAGATCCACGGCTGGGACACGCAGACCCCGAT
>JBKJTN010000154.1:0-15070 GCA_046590275.1 Novosphingobium sp. | reverse complement strand
TAACCGGAACGGAGCGGGAACGCCAGCCCTATCAAGCCGCCTTGCGCAGCTTTTCCAGCTTCTTGAGCACCATCTGCCGCTTAAGACGGCTCAGGTGGTCGATGAACAATATCCCTTCCAGGTGGTCCATCTCGTGCTGGAGGCAGGTGGCCATCAGGCCCTCCATTGTCTCTTCGTGCACCTTGCCATCGATATCCTGCCACCGCGCGCAGATTGACGCGGGACGTTCGACATCGGCGTAGATTTCCGGCACCGAAAGGCAGCCTTCTGAATAGACCGCGTGTTCTTCGGACGGATCGAGGATTTCGGGATTGATGAAGACACGCGGGGTCAGCTTGACCGGCTGATGGCTGTGGCTGTGGCCGCCGTGGGCGTGGCATTCCTCGGGCTCGGCGTCCATGTCCGGTTCCTGCAGGTCGATCACCAGCACCCTGAGCGGCACGCCAAGCTGGACCGCGGCCAAGCCAATGCCGGGCGCTTCATACATCGTCTCGAACATATCGGCGACGAGCGTCTTGAGCTCGTCATCGAATTTGGTGACGGGCGCGGAGATCTGCTTGAGGCGCGGATCGGGGACTTCGAGGATTTCACGGATAGCCATGAGGGATCAGATAGTAGCGAGTGCGCCCGCGATCAACCCATCGGTTTGCGCGCCCTTAGTGCTTGCGCCAAAGTGCCTTCATCGAGGTAATCCAGCTCGCCGCCCACGGGCAGACCGTGGGCCAGCTGGGTGATTCGGATCGGATAGGCCTCGAGCCGCTCGGCAATGTAATGCGCGGTGGTCTGCCCTTCGAGCGTGGCGTTCATCGCCAGCACCACCTCGTCTATCCCGCCTTGCGCCACGCGTTCGATCAGCGGGCCGATGGCGAGATCCTCGGGCCGAATGCCGTCGAGCGCGGAGAGCCGCCCGCCAAGAACGTGATAGCGTCCGGCAAACAGCCGCGAGCGATCGAGCGCCCATAGATCCGCCACATCCTCGACCACGCATAGCGAGCGCTGGTCGCGCCGGGGATCGTTGCAGATCACGCAAGGGTCCGAGGTGTCAACATTGCCGCAGGTTCTGCAGGCGGTCAGCCCCTGCCGCACCGCACTGAGCGCCTCGACCAGCTGGACCAGCGAGGTCTCGCGCCGCTTGATCAGCCACAGCACCGCCCGCCGCGCCGAGCGGGGGCCAAGCCCGGGCAGACGCGCGAGGGCGGAGGTCAGCGTTTCAATCTCTTGCGATGCCATGGCGCCGGGGATAGGGCCACTGCAAGGAAACGAAAAGACATCATGCGTATCATTTTCATGGGTACCCCCGATTTTGCCGTCCCGGCGCTGATCGCGCTGGTTGAGGCGGGATATGAGGTAGTTGCCTGCTACACCCAGCCGCCGCGAGCGGCTGGAAGGGGCAAGCAGCTCCAGCCCTCGCCGGTTCAGCGCGAGGCGGAAGCGCGCGGGCTTGCGGTGCGCTATCCGGCTTCGCTCAAAGGCGCAGGTGAGCAGGCCGAGTTTGCTGCGCTTGGCGCCGATATCGCGATCGTCGCAGCCTATGGCCTGATCCTGCCCCAAGCCGTGCTCGATGCACCGAAGCATGGTTGCCTGAATATCCACGCCTCGCTGTTGCCGCGCTGGCGCGGGGCGGCACCGATCCACCGGTCAATCCTGGCCGGTGACGAGGAAACCGGCGTGACTATCATGCGGATGGAGGCTGGCCTCGATACCGGACCAACGCTGGCCCTGACACGGACATTGGTGGACGGCAAGACGGCGGGAGAGCTTACCACAGAGCTGGGGGAACTCGGCGGGTGGCTGATGGTTGAGGTGCTGAGAGACTTGTCCGATCATGTCGAACTGCCCCAGACGGAAGCGGGCGTGACCTACGCCGCCAAAATTGACAAGGCCGAAGCTCGGCTCGATTTTACGACCTCTGCCGAACAGGTGGAGCGCCAGGTCCGAGCCTTCGCACCGGCGCCAGGGGCATTCTTCGAACTGGCTGGCGAGCGCTACCGGGTGCTAGCCGCCGAAGTGCTGGCGGACGAGGGTGCAATTGGAATGACACTAGACGACGCCCTCACCATTGGCTGCGGCCAAGGTGCCATCCGCCCAACGTTGATCCAGCGTGCGGGCCGACCGGTGATGGAAACCGGCGCGCTGCTGCGGGGCAAGCCGATTCCGGTTGGGTCGCGGCTTTCATAGCAAGTCCGTTCGTGTCGAACGAAGTCGCGACGCGCTGCCCAAGGCATCTCGACTTCGCTCGACACGAACGGCTAGGGGTATATCCGTGACCCGCTTCGCCCTAACCCTCGAATTCGAAGGCGGCCCGTTTATGGGGCTGCAACGGCAACCGACCGGCCCAACCGTGCAAGAGGCGGTTGAGAACGCGGTCTTTGCGGTTACCGGGGAGCGGGTTACGCTGGCCGCTGCCGGGCGGACTGATGCGGGGGTTCATGCGCTGGCGATGCGGGCGCATCTCGACATTGCCAAGCCGATCGCGCCGTTCCGGCTGATGGAAGCGCTCAACGCCTTGCTCCGCCCGGCGCCGATCGCCGTACTGGCCTGCGAGATCGTGCCGGACGACTGGCATTCGCGGTTTGCCTGCACCGGGCGGTCATACCGCTACCGCATCATCAACCGCCGCGCGCCGCTGACGATCGAGGCAGGCCGCGCATGGCATGTGCGCCAGCCGCTGGACGCAGCGGCGATGCACCGTGCCGCGCAGACTTTGGTCGGCACGCATGATTTCACCACCTTCCGGTCGGTCCATTGCCAATCGAAAAGTGCGCTGAAATCGCTCGACCGACTTGATGTGCATCGGGTAGGTGGTGATTTAATACTGGTCGAAACGGCAGCGCGCAGCTACCTCCATCATCAGGTGCGTTCGATGGTCGGCTGCCTGGTGCTGGTTGGCATCGGACGCTGGCCGGAACGCCGAATTGCCGAAGCATTGGCCGCGCGAGACCGCACCGCTCTGGGGCTCAACGCTCCGCCGCACGGATTATATTTCACGGGTGCCAAATATCCAGACCTTATTGGAGATTGAATGATGACCACTACCGGCAAGCAGCTTCTCACCACGCTCGAAGCAGATGGCACGCTGACCGTTGAGCTGATCGATCAGACCTTCGCCGATCCGGCTGGTACGCAGGTACTGGTGAAGGTTGAGGCAACGCCGATCAATCCTTCCGACCTTGGCCTGCTGTTTGCCTCGGCCGATACCGAGAATGCCCAGTATTCGCCCGGCAAGGTGGTGGCAAAGATGCCCGATAACGCCACCCGTGCGATGAAAGCCCGTCACGGGATGAAGATGCCTGCAGGCAATGAGGCCGCCGGTGTGGTTGTGGCAGCAGGCGAGGACCCGGCAGCACAGGCGCTGATCGGCAAACGAGTGGCTTGTGTCCCCGGCACTGCCTATGCCCAGTATGCCTTTGCCGATGCGCGGATGTGCATGCCGCTGGCCGACGGAGTCAGCGCCGAACAGGGCGCATCGTCATTCGTCAATCCGATGACCGCGCTGGGTTTTGTCGAGACGATGAAGCTGGAAGGGTTCACCGGGATTGTCCACGCCGCCGCGGCCTCGAACCTGGGACAAATGCTGGTCAAGATTTGCAAGGCGGACGGCATTCCGCTGGTCAACATCGTTCGCAACGACATCCAGGTGAAGCTGCTCAAGGATTTGGGTGCGACCCATGTTCTTAACATGACCGATCCTGATTTCATGAAGCAACTGATCGATGCAATTGCCGAGACCAAGGCGATGATCGGCTTCGATCCGATCGGCGGGGGCACACTGGCGGGTCAGATTCTCACCGCGATGGAAGCCGCTGCCAGCCGGGGCGCAGCCTTCAGCCGCTATGGTTCAAGCGAGGCCAAGAAGGTCTACATCTACGGCGCACTCGATCTGGGGCCAACGATCCTAAACCGCGCTTTCGGCCTGACCTGGGATCTGGCCGGCTGGCTGCTTACACCGTTCATGGCCAAGTCCGGCCCCGAAGTGGTCGGGCGGATGCGCGCGCGCGTGGCAGCCGAACTCACCACGACGTTCGCCAGCCACTACAAGGCTAAGGTTTCGCTGGAACGGATGCTGGAAAAGGATGCCGTGGCCGATTACAACGCCCGGCGGACCAATGAGAAATATCTGGTGATGCCGAACGCTTAGTGTCTTCGTTCCACTCGATTGACGACTTTCCAGTCGCCCGCTAATCTCCAGAAAAGCGGGTCGCGTTCTGGCATCGTACTCTGCGCTGCTGGGTATGGAGGACGTTATGGTCAGTTTTCCCAAACTTGGCGGAGCCCCGTTTCTTACGGATGCAGGGCTTGAAACCTGCCTGATCTTTCACGACGGCTTCGATCTGCCCTGTTTTGCTTCATTTACCTTGCTGAGCAATTCCGGCGGGATCGAGGGACTTAAGTCTTATTACCGCAAATTCCTCAAATTAGCGGCCAAGCATGGTGCGGGGTTTATCCTCGATGCGCCTAGCTGGCGGGCGAGCCCTGATTGGGGCAGAACAGTAGGCTACGATTTGGGCCAGCTTGCCAATTCCAATATCCGCGGGATCGAATTAATCGCCGGGCTGCGCCGGGAAATGAGCGGCGACAACGATATCGTACTCAACCTGCCGGTCGGTCCGCGCGGTGATGGCTATGCCGCCGGCGACATGATGACTGCAGAGGAAGCGCGCAAATATCACGCCTGGCAGATTGGCGTAGCGGCCGATGCCGGGGCCGAGATCGTCACGGCGTTGACCATGACTTATCTGGAAGAAGCGCAAGGTATTGCCGCCGCCACTATCGATGCTGGATTGCCTGCGGTGGTTTCATTCACTGTGGAAACCGACGGACGGCTTCCCACAGGCATGACACTCGCCGAAGCGGTCAGGCGGACCGACGATGCAGTGAGCGGCGTGGCCTATTACATGATCAACTGCGCCCACCCTTCGCACTTTGCCGCAGTGCTGGACGATGCTGAACTGGCGGCGCGGATCGGTGGAATTCGCGCCAATGCATCGCGGATGAGCCATGCCGAGCTCGACGAGGCGCTTGAACTTGATGAGGGAAACCCCAACGAGCTGGCGGGTGATTACCGAGAGTTGCTTAACGCGCTGCCGGGACTATGCGTTCTGGGCGGTTGCTGTGGTACAGACCACCGCCACGTCGACGCAATCGCGCAGGCCTGCCTGTCAGAAATGCGGCATTAAACCTTGCCCACCACGCTCTCTGGCAATTCAGTCCCGAACACGCGCTGGTAGTATTCGGCCACCAGCATGCGCTCGGTCTCGTCGCATTTGTTGAGGAACGAGAGGCGGAAGGAGAAGCCCGGATCCTTGAAGATCGCGGTGTTCTGGGCCCAGGTGATTACCGTGCGCGGGCTCATCACGGTGGAGATATCGCCGTTGATGAAACCCTGCCGGGTCAGGTCCGCCACCTTGACCATGTTACTGACAACCTTTTCGTCAATCCCGTGGGACTTGGCGAGGACAATCCGGCATTCGACTTCCGCAGCCAGATAATTGAGCCCGACGACGATGTTCCAGCGGTCCATCTGGCCCTGATTGATCGCCTGGGTACCATGATACAGCCCCGACGTATCGCCAAGGCCCACTGTGTTCGCGGTGGCAAACAGGCGGAACCAAGGGTTCGGGCGGATAACGCGGTTCTGATCGAGCAAAGTGAGCTTGCCCTCGGTTTCCAGCACGCGCTGGATCACGAACATCACATCCGGTCGGCCGGCGTCATACTCGTCGAACACCAGCGCGGTCGGGGTCTGGATCGCCC
This sequence comes from Novosphingobium sp., assembly GCA_046590275.1. Classification (GTDB taxonomy): domain Bacteria; phylum Pseudomonadota; class Alphaproteobacteria; order Sphingomonadales; family Sphingomonadaceae; genus Novosphingobium. The sequence goes on along the minus strand of JBKJTN010000154.1, from coordinate 9,316 downwards.
AGGGCAGCAGCCCCTCGCGGAACTCGGTGACCTGAAGCCCATCGCGCAGTACGATCGCATCGCGGCCGATCAGATCGATCCGGCTGATATGCGCATCCAGGTTGATGCGGATGCACGGCCAGTTGAGGCGGGCGGCGACCTGCTCGATGTGAGTCGATTTGCCGGTGCCGTGATAACCCTGCACCATGACCCGCCGGTTGAATGCGAAACCCGCCAGGATCGCCAGCGTCGTGTCCGGATCGAACACATAGCTGTCATCGTGATCGGGCACGCGCTCGTCCGCTTCGGAAAATGCGGGAACTTGCATGTCGATATCGATTCCGAAATGCTCACGCACATCGAGCATGCGGTCTGGTGCGTCCAGGATCGTGGTGGCGCGGCTATCGGGCTGGATATTGGGAATGTCTGTCATTGCGCTCAACCGCCTATACGGGGCTGCGCCGCGCTGCAATAAGGTTTAAGTAGCTAAATGCGACTCATCGGAAAAGAACCCATGAAGATTTTCGGCTTCCCGCTTTCGCCCTATGTCCGAAAGGTACACCTGGTTGCTGCAGAAAAAGGCGTGGCGGTGGAGATGGTGCTGGGCAATCCGCGTGAGCCTTTGCCCGAATTTCTGGCTGCCAGCCCATTCCGCAAAATACCGGCACTGCAGGACGGCGATTATACGCTGTCCGATTCAACCGCGATCGTGACCTATATCGACGCCAAGCATCCTGAAGCACCGATCTTCCCGGCCGATCCTGCCGCCCGTGGCAGGGCGATCTGGTTCGAGGAATTCGCCGATACCATCATCACTGCGGCGGGCGGAAAGGTGGTGTTTAACCGCTTCGTCGGCCCAAAATTCCTGGGCCTGCCCGGCGATGAGGCGGCGGCCAAGGAGGGGCTCGCGGAACTTGTCCCGATCCTCGCCTATCTCGAAAGTCAGGCTCCGGCCGACGGCTGGCTGGCGGGCAGTGAGTTCAGCATTGGTGACATTGCTGTCGCCTCGGTATTGCGAACGCTGGGTTATGTCGGGCTGGAGCCTGATACTTTAACCCATCCTGCGACCGCCGCTTGGTACGAGCGGGTTAAGGCGCGGCCGGCATGGCAGGCCGTTGCGGCGCTTGAACGGAAGATAATACCGGGCTGATTTTTGTCAGCTTGATGCTAAATTTCGGAGGTAATGCCATGAGTTACATCGACGGATTCGTGATTGCGGCACCAACCGCAGACAAGCAGAAGTTCATCGATCATGCCGCCACTGCCGACAGCATGTTCATCGAAATGGGCGCAATCCGGGTGATCGAATGCTGGGGTGATGATGTGCCCGATGGTAAGCTCACCGATTTCCGCATGGCGGTGAGGGCCGAAGCGGACGAAGATGTGATCTTCAGCTGGATCGAATGGCCCGACAAGGCCACGCGAGATGCGGGCATGGCCAAGATGATGTCGCCTGATTTCAAGGATCCGCGCATGGATCCGGAAAAGAACCCCATGCCTTTTGATGCCAAGCGGATGATTTTTGGCGGGTTCAGTCCCGTCGTCGAACTGCGAGACTGACCGTCACAAATCCTCAGGGAACCCCGATCTGGTATGAGCTTATGACCAGCGACCTTGGCGCAGCCACTCCGTTTTATCGCGCTGTGCTTGGCTGGAGCATGGCAGCAAACGCCGACCCCCTCGCAGGGGAAATGGATTACCGGATGATCGAGCGAACCGGCGGCGGCTTTGCTGGCGACGACGATGGAAAGCGTTGGCCGGATGGCGATGCTGGCCGATCTACAAGGCGCGATGTTCTATGTCATGCGCGGGGCGGGCAATGAAAGCAGCGATGTTTTTTCCGTAACCGATGCCGGCCACTGCCGTTGGAATGAACTCTCCACCAGCGATGCACTCGGCGCAATGGCGTTCTATCATGCCGCCATCGGCCTCCAGCACAACGGCGGGATGCCGATGGGCGAGGCGGGCGAATATGCCTTCATTGCGGCGGGAGGGACCACGATCGGCGCAATCAGCCCGATGATGCCGCCCGGCGCACTGCCAGCTTGGCTGCCCTATTTCGGCGCGGCCAGCACTTCTGCCGCGAAGTCCTTGATCGAAGCCAATGGTGGCGGCGTGATGATGGGCCCGCATGAGGTGCCGGGCGGTGACTGGATCATCGTCGCCCATGACCCGCAAGGCGCGATGTTCGGCATAGTCGGCCCGAAGTGAATAATTCCCGAAAGCGATGCTGCCCCGGGAAACTGAAATGAAAGAACTTGCCGTCACCCGCTTGATCGCCGCCCCGCCCGAAAAGGTATGGAAAATCATGACTGAGCGGATTGAGCAATGGTGGTGCCCCAAGCCGTGGCGAGCGGTGTTCGACAAGCTTGACCGGCATCCCGGCGGCGGCTCGCTGGTGACGATGTACGGTCCCGATGGCGAAGTGCACAAGCATGATGGCTTCGTGCTCGCGTGGGATGAGGGCGAGCGCTTTGCCTTTACCGATGCGATCAAGCCGGACCTGATGCCCGATGGCCCTTTCATGCTCGGGATATGGTCAATTGAGCCAGAGGGAGAAGGCACTCGCTATACCGCTCGCGCGAGGCACTGGAGCGAGGAGTCCATGGTTCGCCACGAGGAGATGGGTTTCGCACAAGGCTGGGGCGTATGTGCCGACCAACTCAAAGCGCTGTGTGAGGCCTAGGCAAAAGCCGCTGCTCTTCTGAGCAACTGGTAAGCTTCGACCACTTGCTGCAATCGCCCCTCGTGTGTGCGGTCACCGCCGTTGCGATCCGGGTGGTATTTGCGAACCAGCTGCGAATAGCGGGAACGCAAATCATTGCGTGAGGCATCAAGCTGGAGGCCGAGCAACTCCAGCGCGCGGCGTTCGTCGGGCGTGACCGGGCGGCCATCGGTGCGCTCGGCGGACTTGCGCTTGCGGGCGCGCGCACTGATCGCCTCGAGCGGGTCGGCAAAATCGGCCCAGCGCGGCACTCCGCCAATTCCCGCTGTCGGGCTGAAAGCTCGCGTTTGCCGGTCCCAGCCGTGGATCGGCGACTGCGCGGCGAGGATTTCGTCGCTGGTCATCCCTTCGAACCAATCATAGCCGGCATTGAATTCGCGAACGTGATCAAGGCAGAACCAGCGGTAATCGCCCGGCCCGTCAAAACTGGAGCCGCGACCGCTCGGCGCGCGGAACTCACCCGCCTCAGCGCAGCCGGGCGCTTCGCACGGGCGCTCGGTACCCGCCATCCGCCCATGAAATCGATCGTGCCTCACCACTTCCACATGGCGACAGATCGGGTAGAAGTGAAGCCATGACATTATCTATTGCAGACGAAATCGAACAGATTCTTCGCGCCGCCTTCGCCCCAGGCCGCCTTGTAGTGATCAATGACAGCGCCCGCCATTCCGGCCACAGCGGCGATGATGGCAGCGGGGAATCGCATTTTAGCATAGAGATCGAAAGCGCCGCCTTTGCCGGAGTGTCGCGGCTTGAGCGGCAGCGGTTGGTCAACCGGGCGCTGGGGGATATTCCCGGACACCGGGTCCATGCCCTGGCGGTTAAGGCGAAGGCGCCGGGGGAATAGGAGCAAACTGATGAGCATCCTTGCCACCATCACACCCGTTACTCACGATCTTGGCGCGTTCCAGGTCCGCCGGGCAATCCCCTCGCCGCAGCGGACCATGGTCGGCCCGTTCATCTTCGTCGACCAGTTCGGTCCGGCGCAGCTGCCACCGGGACAAGCGATGGACGTTCGCCCGCACCCGCATATCAATTTGGCCACAGTGACCTGGCTGTTCGAAGGCGCGATCGATCACCGCGACAGCATCGGCAGCTTTGCCACGATCCGCCCCGGCCAAGTCAATCTGATGACCGCCGGGCGCGGCATTGTCCATTCCGAACGCTCACCCCAGACCGAACGGGTGGATGGCCCGCACCTTTATGGAATGCAAACCTGGCTGGCGCTGCCCGATGGGCGCGAGGAGATCGATCCCGCGTTCGAGGGCATTACCGATCTGCCGCTGATTGAGGATGGCTGTACTTCAGCGCGCGTCATCATGGGCACGCTATGGGGCAAGACCGCAGCGACCACCCAATATGCCGAGACGATCTATGCCGAGATCCTGTTGGGCCCGGGCGGAGCAATTCCGATCGACACGCCAGCGGATGAGCGAGCGGTTATGCTGGTTGGCGGCGAAGCGAGCCTCGATGGCACACATCTGCAATTATACGGCCTGACCATTCTCGCACCCGGCGCGGCGATGCAGCTGACCTCGAAAGGCGGCGGGCGCGTCATGCTGCTGGGCGGCGAGGCGTTTCGCACGCCCCGCCACGTCTGGTGGAACTTCGTCTCTTCCTCGCGCGATCGGATAAATCAGGCCAAGGACGACTGGCGACAAGGCCGGTTTCCCAAGGTTCCGGGCGATGCAGAGGAGTTCATCCCGATCCCTGAAGCGCCGCTGACCAGGAGTGATCCATGAGCTTTTCCGGACAAACTGCCTGGATTACCGGCGCCTCATCGGGGATCGGCGCAGCACTGGCCAAGGCGTTGGCCAAACAGGGCGCGCGGATGGTCTTGTCAGGCCGCAATGTGGCCGCGCTGGAGGCGGTGGCGGCGGAATGCGGCGAGGCCCTGGTGCTGCCGTTCGAGACGACGGACATGACTGCAATTGCCCCTGCGGTTGAGAAAGCATGGAACTGGGCGCTTGGTGGTTCTGGCGGTATCGACATGCTGGTCAACAACGCCGGAATTTCGCAGCGCTCGCTCGCGGTCGATACCGGCTTTGCCGTTTATGAGCGGATCATCGGCGTCGATCTGCTCGCGCCGATTGCGCTGACCCAGGCGGTCCTGCCGCGCATGGCCGCGCGCAGGAGCGGGCGGCTGGTGATGATTTCGAGCATCGCGGGCAAGGTCGGCGTGCCACTGCGCACGGCCTATAGCGCGGCAAAGTTTGGCCTGATCGGTTATGCCGATGCCTTGCGGGCGGAGACGGCCCACCTTGGGATTAATGTCCATGTCATCGCCCCCGGCTCGATCCGCACCGATGTTTCCCGCAACGCGCTGACTGCGGACGGCAGCCGCCGCGAGGTCAGCGACTCAGCCATCGACAGTGGTATCGCCCCAGATTTGGCGGCGGCAGAAATGATTGCCGCCATCGCCAATGACGAGCGCGAAATCATCATCGCCAACGGTGCCGAAAAAGCGATGGGCGAACTGCGCCGAACACCCGATGCGTTGTTCGACCAGATCGCCGGATTGATGGCCGCTGGCTATGCCGAGAAGATGAAAGCGGAAGGAAACTGACCATGGAACAGCACCGCGTCAGACTGGCCAATGGCGTAGAACTGGATGTGGTCGATGTCGGCGCGCGCGACGCGCCGGTGCTGATCTTCCTCCATGGCTTCCCCGAATCGCACCGCACCTGGCGGCACCAGATCGCGCATCTTAGCGGAAGCTTTCGCTGCATCGCGCCCGATCAGCGCGGCTATCGCGGATCGTCCAAGCCGCAGGATGTGGCAAGCTATACGCCGGACAGACTGATCGGCGATGTGTTTCAATTGGCCGATGCGCTGGGAGTAGATCATTTCACGATCGTTGGCCATGATTGGGGCGGCGCGCTGGCTTGGGGCGTGGCGCTGCTGGGGCAGGCAAACGGGCGGGTCACGCGCGCTGTAATCGCCAATGCGCCGCATCCGCTGATTTTCCAGAAGCTGCTTTACACCGATCCGCAGCAGCGCGCCGCCAGCCAGTATATGCGCGCTTTTCGCGATCCGGCCCATGATGCGCTGGTGCGCGAGCATGGGCTGACCGGACTGCTGATGAGGGCGGTCAAGTGGGATCGGCCATCCAAGATGGAGCCGGAAGTACGCGACGCGCTGCTGGCGGACTGGCAGGACCGCGACGCCTGTTTCGGGATGCTCAATTGGTATCGAGCAAGCCCGATCGAGGTGCCACCGATCGATGCCCCGTTTGAGGTTCCGGCCGGTTATATGCCGCCGCCGCTGCCCGATCTCAAAATCCCGACGCTGGTGATTTGGGCAATGGACGACCTCGCCCTGCCCGCTTCAAATCTGGACGGCCTTGACGCGATCATCCCCGATCTGACCGTTGTTCAGGTTCCTGATTGCGGACACTTCGTCACGTGGGAAGCTCCGCAAGCTTTCAACGCCGCGCTCGATACCTTCCTCGCGCGCACCGCTGATGCCGCCTGAGCCTGCCGCCCAACGCCGCCCTGGCGGCTTCGGCGCGGCAGTCGCCGCAGCCAGCCAGCGCGCCCGCAAATCCCTGCTGCGCAACCATGGCGGCGGCCATGCGCCGGTCAGCTATCTCGAGCTATTCTTCGATCTGGTTTATGTCTTTGCGATAACCCAGCTCGCCCATTTTTTGCACCATCACCTTGATCCACTCGGGTTTATGCAGGGAATGGTGCTGTTTCTGGCGCTGTGGTGGGCCTGGATGTTCACCACCTGGGCATCCAACTGGGCCAACCCCGATCGGCTCCCCGTGCGTCTGATGATGCTGGCCCTTATGATGTTGAGCTTGCTGATGGCGGTTGCGGTGCCGAAGGGCTTTACCGCCAGTGCGGCGCTGTTTGCTGCAAGCTATGTCACGCTGCAGCTTGGCCGGACCCTGTGCATGGCCGCGATGTTCGCTGGCGAAAGTCAGGGAAATGCCCGCAACATGGTGCGGATCGCAATCTGGTTTGCGGTTTCCGCCGTGTTCTGGGCGATCGGCGTGCTGCGCAGCGATGAGGAGCGGCTGGCGTGGTGGCTGCTGGCGCTGGGGATCGAATACCTCGGCCCGATGGCGATGTTCGCCGTTCCCGGGCTCGGCCGCTCGACAGCAGCGAACTGGGACATTTCCGGCAGCCATATGGCCGAGCGCTGCGCCTTGTTTATCATCATCGCACTTGGTGAAGGCATCGTTGTGATCGGATCGACTTTCCTTGGCCTCAAGATGAGCAGTGGAGCGGCCGCGGCATTCGGGGTCGCGTTTGCCAGTTCAGCGTTGATGTGGTGGCTCTATTTCGATCTCGGCGCGGTGCGCGGCGCGCGCCATATTCAGGACCATAATGAGCCGGGGCTGGTCGCCCGCAACGCATTTACCTATCTGCACATGCCGATTGTGGCCGGAATCGTGATCTATGCGGTGGCCGATGCGCTGCTGCTGGAACATTGGTCTGAACCGGCGGACATCACCTTCATTCTGGCGCAAACGGGCGGTGCAATCCTCTATCTGACCGGGCTTGGGTTTTTCAAACGCTTCGGCAGTCGACATACCAATTTCCCGCTCTCGCACGGTGTCGGACAAATTCTGTTCGCGATCCTTGGCGTCTGGGGCTGGTTCTCCGCCCCGCAAGTGCTTGGCTTTGCGAGCCTGGGCCTGGCCATTTTCCTGCTGGTCGCGATTTGGGAATGGGTGTCCTACCACGGCGGCTGGATCGAGCGGATGGAAGCGCGCGGCTGGCCGTTAGCAGGGCGTGTTCGCCGCCGGACCGAAGCCCGCAATGCCGTTCGCGCCGCAAAGCGCGAAGCTACCCCCGCCAATCAATAACGGCGCCGTGCGGATGCGCGCGGGCGAGCATCTGCGGCTCGGCTCCTCCCGGCCAGTATCGCACGACCAGCTCGTGCAGATGCATCGTCCGGTTGGCCTCCAGCGCGATCCACGCCAGCGGACGCTCTGGAGTTGCCCGCGCGCCCGCAGCCTCCATCGCGGCGCTAACCCGCGCCTGCTGGTCCTTGGGAACATATTGCCAGACGATCGAATGCATCAGCACCCGGGTTGTTCCCTCTTCCTGCGGCTTTGCAAGCTCTGCCTCGACGAAGCTCGCAGCGTCCATCCGCACCAGATCGGGCGGAGACTTGCCCGCTTCGGCAACCGCCGCTTCCATCCGCTCGAACCGCACGGCATGTTCAGGCCAGATATAGGCCCTGAGCCGCAGCGCCTGGGCAGAATCGGTCAGGTCCACCGGGGCGACGTCGCAGCCCTTGGTCGAAACGATTTCGATCAGGTGATCGGGCGGAGGATTGCCCTTCCATTCGGGTGTAAACCGCATTGCACCGGGTTCTGGCCCGACTTTGACCCCGCCCAGATCATAGTGGTACCGCGCCAGCATTAGATTGATCCCTGCGCTTGAGCCGATTTCCAGACACTCGAACCGCAACGACAAGCCGCGCTTGGCCAGCCACAGCATTGCGCCGATGAAGTTCGACGAGCGCCCCGCTTCGTTGGTTTGAGGCGGTCCATCCAGCCATGGCAACAGCGCTGCCTCATGCGTGTTGAGCGCGGCGGCGATGATCGCGGCATCGTCGACGCCATCCGCCCCGCCATAAATCGAGGCCAGCGCCGGCTCGATCCCGCCCAGATGGAGCGCATGAAGCCCGCCGGCAATCCGCAGCGGCAGCGCGTCGGCCAGCGGCGCGCCCGGCCAATGCCGCACCGCATCGAGGATTGCCCCCCGTGTCCCTCGTCGCAGCAGCTCCAGTAGGCCTCCACAGACCCGCGCGGTGATCGGCGCATCGGCGGCACGGCAATAGGCGACCTGGTTTGCAAAGGCAGTAAGGATTGCATCCCCGCCGCTCGCGTCGATGTCGATGTACTGATATTGGTCGCTCATCGCCTGATCCTTGCCCTTTGCCCCCATGCCGCCTAAACGCGCCGCGCTATGACACTCGCCCCGACCTTCCGACAGCTGACCTTCGCCGTCCCCAAGGGCCGCATCCTCGAAGAGGCGCTGCCATTGATGGCACGTGCCGGTGTGGTGCCCGAAGCTGGCTTCCACGACAAGGGCAACCGTTCTCTCTCGTTTGCCTGCGAAGACCCCGAAATGCGCCTGATCCGGGTCCGGGCCTTCGATGTGGCGACCTTTGTGGCCCACGGCGCAGCGCAAGCCGGGATCGTCGGGTCCGACGTGGTGGAAGAGTTCGCCTATTCGGATCTTTATGCGCCGGTCGATCTCGATATCGGTCACTGCCGATTATCTGTGGCCGAGCCGGTTGGACAGGATAACGCCGCCAGCGCCAGCCACTTGCGGGTCGCGAGCAAATATCCGAACCTGACCCGCCGTCACTTTGAACGCATGGGAATTCAGGCCGAAGTGGTGAAGCTCAATGGCGCAATGGAACTGGCTCCCGGACTTGGCCTCGCCAGCAGGATCGTCGATCTGGTCTCGACCGGCCGTACCCTCAAGGACAACGGACTGGTTGAAACCAGCGTGATCCTGCCGGTTTCGGCACGGCTGATCGTCAACCGCGCCGCGCTCAAAACCGATGATCGGGTTGGCCGCCTGGTCGAGGCATTCCGAGCGCTGGTCGCCGAACTGAAAGCAGCTTGATGCTGCGGCTCAATTC
>JBKJTN010000085.1:0-13276 GCA_046590275.1 Novosphingobium sp. | reverse complement strand
TTCGCCGCCCGATTTGATCACGTCCTTGGTCCGGTCGGTCAGCTGCAGCGTGCCATCGGGATGGATCACTGCAACATCGCCGGTATCGAACCACTGGCCGTCCACCGCCGCGTCGGCGTCGGCTTTGAAGTAGCGTTTGATCACCCACGGCCCGCGCACTTGCAGCGTGCCGGAAGTCTTGCCGTCGCGCGGGAGTTGCTGGGTCGAATCGTCGAGCGAGACACAGCGTATTTCGACCCCGAACGGCGTGCGCCCCTGCATCGCCTTGATGTCGACCTGCTGATCGAAGGTCAGATCATCCCAATTCCAGGTCCGCGCACCGGTTGTGCCGATCGGGCTGGTTTCGGTCATGCCCCAGGCGTGAGCGACATTGACCCCGGCCTTCATCAATCGCTCCAGCATGAAGCGCGGTGCGGCCGAGCCGCCGATGATCGCCTGGCGCAGCGTCGGCAGGGTCACTCCGCTCGCATCCATGTGCTGGAACATCGAAAGCCACACGGTGGGCACCCCGGCAGAGTGAGTCACCTTTTCGCGGTTCATCAGATTGCACAGCACCGCCGGATCGTTGACTGCCGAAAACACGAATTTGATCCCTGCCGCTGCCCCGCACCACGGCAGGCCCCAGCTCGCCGCGTGGAACATCGGCACAACCGGCAGCATCACGCTGCGCGCATCGAAATCGAACAGCGCCGGCTGCACCCCGGTCATGGCGTGGAGCATGGTCGAGCGGTGCTCATAGAGCACGCCCTTGGGATTGCCGGTGGTGCCGCTGGTGTAGCAGAGCATGCAGGGATCACGCTCGTCGCCGGTGGCCCATTCGGTATTGCCATCCTCGGCGCCGATCCAGCGCTCGAACTCGCCGTTATCGTAACAGATATAATGTTTGATCGTGGTCCAGCGCGGTTTCATCCGGTCGATGATCGGCTGGAATGCGGCATCATAAAGCAACACCTGATCCTCGGCGTGATTGACGATATAGTCGAGCTGATCATCGAACAGCCGCGGGTTGACCGTGTGCAGGATGCCGCCCACGCCGACCGCACCGTACCAGCTGACGAGGTGCCGGCTATGGTTCATCGCCAGCGTCGCGATCCGTTCACCCTGCCCCACGCCAAGCTTGCGCAGGGCCTGGGTCATTTTGAGCGCATCGCGGCGGATCTCGCCCCAATTTGTCCGCGTCTCACTGCCATCGGCCCAATGGGTGACAATTTCCCGGGAACCATATTCGCGCGCGGCATGATCGATAATATGGGTAACCCGAAGGTCAAAATCCTGCATTGCTCCAAGCATTCCAGACAACTCCCGCGTTTCTGACTGTTACGCGACGAGCCTCAGATGACTGGAGCTGCGCCGCGCAATTATCGACACATTGCCAAGACCTTCTATCAAAGCCAAGCGTTCTGCGAGTTCGCCATCAAGCAGGAAGTCACGCCCCAGCCGCATGACGGGCTCAGCCGGAGTGCCGGTGCGCAATTTTACCAGCACTTCCCCCCGCCCTTCGGCCCCGCCGGTCAGCACCGCCGCAAGCTCCGCCAGTGCTTCGGCGCGCTCGATATCGCAGGTCAGCACCATCCGCGCGCCGCTCTTCACTTCGGCCAGCGGCCGCGCGCCGCGCACCGTGATCCGCGGCGGTTCTTCGGCGCTGGGACTATCAAGCTCGACATTGAGCAGCAGGCAGGTTCCTTCCTTGGCCCAGGCGAGCAGCAATTCGACCAGCGTTTCTTCAAAGCACGAGGCGGAAAACTGCCCAGTGTTGTCCGAAAAATCGGCAATCACGAAATCCTTGCCACGCTTGGTCTTGCGGCGCTGCACATTCTCGATCAGCACCGCCATGACCGCAGGTTGCCGGCCGGTGCCCGACCCGCCGCTGGCGATCAGACTGGCATGGGTGCGCGCGCCATTGGCCGAGGCCACCGCGCGATATTGCTCCACCGGATGCGCGGCGAAATAGAAGCCAAAGTTCTCGCGCTCCTTAGCCATCTGCTCGGGCTTGCCCCACGGCTCGGCGTCGACCAGCCGCATCGCCGGTGCGGTATGATCATCACCGCCGAATAATCCGGCCTGGCCACTGGTCCGGCTGCGTTCTGCCTCCTCGGCCACCGCCAGCAGCATGTCAGCATTGGCGATTACCTTCGCGCGGTTGGGCTCAAGGCTGTCGAGCGCGCCGGCCCCGGCGAGACCTTCCAGCTGACGGCGATTCATCGATCCGGGCGGCACCCGCGCGAACAAATCCTCGAGGCTTTCAAACCAACCATGCGCTTCTCGCTCGGCGACGATCGCATCCATCGCCTTTTCACCGACGTTGCGGATACCCGCCAGCGCATAGCGCACCGCATAGCCCGCATCGGTCCGTTCGACCGTATATTCGCCCTCGGACCGGTTCATGTCCGGGCCTTCCAGCGCTACGCCCGCGCGGCGCATGTCATCGACGAAGATCGAGAGTTTTTCCGACTGGTGCATGTCGAAACACATCGAAGCGGCGTAAAATTCATGCGGATAGTGCGTTTTCAGCCACGCCGTCTGATAGGCAAGCAGCGCATAGGCGGCGGCGTGGCTTTTGTTGAAACCGTAGCCGGCGAACTTGTCGATCAAATCGAACAGCTCACCAGCCTTCTTCGCCTCGATCCCCGAGAGTTCCTTGCAACCGGAAATGAAGCGGGCGCGCTGCGCGTCCATTTCCTTCTGGTCCTTCTTGCCCATAGCGCGGCGCAGCAGATCGGCATCGCCCAGCGAATAGCCGGCCAGCACCTGCGCGGCCTGCATGACCTGTTCCTGATAGACGAACACGCCGTAGGTTTCGGCGAGAATTTCCTCCAGCTTGGCATGCGGATATTCAATCGCTTCGGTCCCGTTCTTGCGGCGGCCGAACAGCGGGATGTTATCCATCGGTCCCGGCCGGTAGAGCGAGACGAGCGCGATGATATCGCCAAACGCGGTTGGCTTCACCGCTGCCAGCGTGCGGCGCATCCCTTCGGATTCGAGCTGGAACACCCCGACCGTGTCGCCCGACTGAAGTAGGCGGTAAACCGCCTCGTCATCCCAGGGGAGTGCTGACAGATCGATCTCGATCTCGCGGCGGGCCATCAGCTGGGTCGCCTTCTTGAGCACCGACAGCGTCTTGAGGCCGAGGAAATCGAACTTCACCAGCCCCGAATCCTCAACATATTTCATGTCGAACTGGGTGACCGGCATGTCCGAGCGCGGATCACGGTAGAGCGGCACCAACTGCGCCAGCGGGCGATCACCGATTACGACGCCGGCGGCATGGGTGGAACTGTTGCGCGGCAGCCCTTCGAGCTGCATCGCCAGATCGACCAGCCGCTTCACCTCGTCGTCATTGTCATATTCGCGGCGGAATTCGGCGACGCCGTTCAGCGTGCGCGGCAGGTCCCACTGGTCGGTCGGGTGGTTGGGCACCATCTTGCACAGCCGGTCGACCTGGCCATAGCTCATCTGCAGGATCCGCCCGGTATCGCGCAGCACCGCGCGGGCCTTGAGCTTGCCGAAGGTGATGATCTGGGCGACGTGATCGTGACCATATTTGGCCTGGACATAGCGGATCACCTCGCCGCGACGGGTTTCGCAGAAATCGATATCGAAATCCGGCATCGAAACGCGTTCGGGATTGAGGAAACGTTCGAATAGCAGCCCCAGTTTGAGCGGATCGAGATCGGTGATGGTGAGCGCCCAGGCGACTACGCTGCCCGCCCCCGAGCCGCGCCCCGGCCCGACCGGGATGTCGTTATCCTTGGCCCATTTGATGAAATCGGCGACGATCAGGAAATAGCCGCCGAAGCCCATGCGGTTGATGACGTCGATCTCAAACTCGAGCCGGTCGATATAAACCTGCCGTTCCTCGGTGGTCAGCTCCGCATAAGGGGCAAGCCGCGCTTCAAGCCCGGCGCGCGCATCTTCCGCCATCATGCGCGCTTCGCCCTGTTGATCACCGGCCAGGCTTGGCAGGATCGGCTGACGCTTTGGCGGGGAGAATGCACAGCGCTGCGCGATCACCAGCGTATTGGCGGTGGCCTCGGGCAGATCGGCGAAGATCTCGAGCATCATCGGAGCGGATTTGACGAAGGCCTCGCGGCTCGATCGCGGGCGATCGGCGGCGTCGATATGGGTTGAATTGGCGATGCACATGATCGCATCATGCGCAGCGAAGAAATGCGGATCGGCAAAGTTGGCCGGATTGGTGGCGACCAGCGGCAGATCGCGCAGATAGGCCAGCGTCAGCAGAAGCTCTTCCGCCGCTTCCTCCACCGCATCGCCGCGCCGGGCGAGCTCGATATACAGCCGGCCGGGGAACAATGCTTCCAGCTTTTCGCAGTAGACGTCGGCGGCATCGATCTTGCCGTCGGCCAGCAGCCGCGCCAAGGCGCCTTCGCCAGCTGCCGTCAGCGCGATCAGTCCATCCGAACGGCCGGTCAGGCAATCCAGCGTGACGTGCGGATCAAGCTCAAGCGGCCGGTCCAGATGCGCCGCGCTGACCAGATGACACAGGTTCTGCCAGCCGGCCTCGTCCTGCGCATAAAGCCCCAGCCAGTCGATCGGTTCGCCTGGCGCGCGCTGCACCGCCAGCATCGTGCCGATGATCGGCTGGATGCCCATCTCGCGCGCTGCCGCAGTGAAGGGTATCGAGCCATACAGCCCGTTGCGGTCGGTGATGGCGATGGCGGGGAAACCCCGCTCCTTGGCCAGCTTGGCAATCGCCTTGGGATCGATCGCCCCGTCGAGCATCGTATAGCTCGAAAAAACACGCAAGGGGACGAACGGAGCAAAAGCCATCCCGGCAAGCTAACTGCTAGGCGGCGATTCGGGCAGTCCGAAATGCCGCTTTTTCCACCGGGTCAAAGCAGTTTTTCAATATCCTTGGCCATATCGGCCGGCTTGTCGGTGGGCGCATAGCGGCGGACCACTTTGCCATCGCGGCCGATCAGGAATTTGGTGAAGTTCCACTTGACCGCCTGCGAGCCAAGCAGGCCGGGCGCTTCCTTCTTAAGCCAGTCAAACAGCGGCGGCGTACCCGCGCCATTGACGTCGATCTTGTCCATCAGCGGGAACGAGACGTCATATTTCAGGCTGCAAAAATTGGCGATTTCCTCGGCATTGCCGGGCTCCTGCGCGCCGAACTGGTTGCAGGGGAAGGCCAGCACCTCAAATCCCTGATCGCCATATTTCTGGAACAGGGCTTCGAGCCCTTCATATTGAGGGGTGAAACCGCATTTGCTGGCGGTGTTGACGATCAGCAGGACTTTCCCGGCCTTGTCAGCCAGAGAAATTTCTTCGCCATTCGGCAATTTGGCGGTGAAATCGGTGATCGTGTTCATTCCAGCACTCCTTCATGCAAGCGGACCACCCGGTCCATCGATTGGGCGAGACGTTCGTTGTGGGTTGCGACCAGCGCTGCGCTGCCTTCGCCGCGGACCAGCTTGATGAACTCGCCCAGCACCTTGTCGGCGGTGGCTTCATCGAGGTTGCCGGTCGGCTCGTCGGCCAGCACCAGCTCGGGCTTGTTGGCGAGTGCCCGGGCCACCGCAACGCGCTGCTGTTCGCCGCCCGACAGCTGGCTAGGACGGTGACTGAGCCGCTCACCAAGCCCCAGCGCATCGAGCAATTCGCGCGCGCGCACGTCTCCTGTCGCATGGGCAATCCCGGCCACCAGCTGGGGCAGGATGACATTTTCGATAGCGGTGAAATCAGGCAACAGATGGTGGAACTGATAGACGAACCCGATGTGATCGCGGCGCAGCGTGGTTCGCTCATCGCCCGAAAGCGTCGAGGCGTCTTTGCCGGCAATCTCGATCTTGCCGCCGAACCCGCCCTCAAGCAGGCCGATGGCTTGCAGCATGGTCGATTTGCCCGAGCCGGAGGGTCCGAGCAAAGCGACGATCTCGCCCGGACGGACGGTCAGATTGCAGCCGCGCAGCACATCGATCCGCACGCCGCCCTGCTCGAAACTGCGGGTCAGGCCGGTAAGCTTGACGACATCATTCATAACGCAGCACCTGAACCGGATCGGTGCTCGCCGCTTTCATGGCCGGATAGAGCGTTGCCAGGAAACTGAAGACCAGCGCCATCACGCTGATCACCACGATTTCTGCCGGATCGCTGCGGCTAGGCAACTCAGCCAGAAAGCGGATCGAGGGATCCCACAGGTTCTGGCCGCTGATGATTTCAACCCCGCGGACGATCGACTGGCGGAAGAACAGAAAGATGAAGCCCAGCGCCAATCCCGCCAGCGTTCCCAGCGCCCCGATAATGAAGCCGGTGGTGACGAATATCTTTAGCAGGCTTTTGCGGGTCGCGCCCATTGTCCGCAGGATCGCAATGTCGCGGGTCTTGGCGCGAACCAGCATGATCAACGACGAGAGAATGTTGAACACCGCCACCAGCACGATGATCGACAGCACCACGAACATCGCTACACGCTCCACCGCCAAAGCCTCGAACAGGCTGGCGTTGATCGTCTTCCAATCGGTCACGACCGCTTGTCCCGCCAGCTTCCTTGCCAAAGGGGCGAGCGTTTCGGAGACGGTATCGGGATCGGTGGTCTTGACCTCGATCATGCCGACCGAATCCCCGGTCAACATCAAGGTCTGCGCGTCCTGCATCGGCATGACGACGAAGGATTCGTCATAATCATAGATGCCAACCTCGAAGATCGCCGAGACATTATAGGCAATCTGGCGCGGGACCGTGCCGAACGGCGTCGCCCGGCCCTGCGGGTTGATGATGGTAATGGAATCGCCGACCCGGCTCCCAAGATTTTCCGCCAGCCGCGCGCCAATCGCGACATTGCCGGCGCCGGGCTGGAGTTCGCCAAGATTGCCGGCCTTTTTCTTGTCTTCCAGCTTCTTGATGTCCTCGGCCAGATTGCCGCGCACCAGGATCGCTTCGACCCTTCCGTTGAAGCTGGTCAACAGCGGCTGCTCGATCAGCGGCGAGGCACTGACGACGCCGGGGGTGGCCTTCACCTCTTGCAACACGGACTGCCAGTTCTCGAGCCGCCCGCCATAAGCCTGGATGATCGCATGACCGTTCAGCCCGACGATCTTGTCGAGCAGTTCGGCACGGAAACCGTTCATCACGCTCATCACGATCACCAGAGCCGCGACGCCCAGCATCACCGCCGCCAGGCTGATCCCGGCGACCAGCGCAATGAATCCCTCGCTGCGCCCAGGCATCATATAGCGCTTGGCGATAGTCCATTCGAAAGGGGAGAGGATCAAGCGGTGTTCCCGGCAGCGTGGTGGTCGCGCCGGATGTAGGGTCAGGCGGGCTTGCTGGCAATGGGTGCGATCCCCTTGCTTTCGCAGCCGACACGCGCCAAAGGCGCTGCGACAGGGCTTACCACTGGCCGGGCGCATCCTTCTATGAACCTAACCCATCCGTTCTTTGATCCCGATGGTGACAAGCTGCGCGAAGAGTGCGGCGTGTTTGGCGTGATCGGCATGCCCAACGCGGCAGTGACAGTTGCCCTTGGCCTCCATGCCCTGCAGCACCGCGGCCAGGAAGCGGTCGGCATCACCAGCTATGACGGGACCGAGTTCTATTCGCGGCGCGGACTTGGCCATGTTGCCGAGAATTTTTCGAGCAGCGCGGCGCTGGCCGAATTGCCGGGCGAAATGGCGGTTGGCCATGTCCGCTATTCGACCACCGGCGGCGCGGGACTGCGCAATGTCCAGCCACTGTTCGCAGATCTGGCGCGCGGCGGATTTGCGATTGCCCATAATGGCAATATTTCCAACGCGCTCCACCTCAAGCACGAACTGGTGAACAAGGGCGCGATTTTCCAGTCGACCTCTGACACCGAGGTGATCATCCATTTGATCGCCACCAGCCGTTATCCCACACTGCTCGACCGGTTTGTCGATGCGCTGCGGATGGTCGAGGGCGCCTATTCGCTGATCTGCACCACGCCCAAGCGGATGATCGCCTGCCGCGACCCCCTCGGGATCCGGCCGTTGGTGATGGGTCAGATCGGGGATGCCATCGTCTTTGCCAGTGAAACGGTGGCGCTTGATGTGGTCGGCGCGAGCTTCATTCGCGAGATTGAGCCAGGCGAGCTGGTCGAGGTGCGCCAGGACGGCCGGATTGCCAGCCACCGCCCGTTTGGTTCGCCCAGCCCGCGCCCCTGCATTTTCGAGCATGTCTATTTCAGCCGTCCGGATTCGGTGATGGGCGGCAAGTCGGTTTACGCAGTGCGCAAGCAGATCGGGATCGAGCTGGCCAAGGAAGCCGGGATCGACGCCGATCTGATCGTGCCGGTGCCCGATAGCGGCGTGCCTGCCGCAATCGGTTATGCCCAGCAATCGGGCATTCCGTTCGAACTGGGTATCATCCGCTCGCACTATGTCGGACGGACCTTCATTCAGCCCTCGGACGGCGCGCGCCATTCCAGCGTAAAGCGCAAGCACAACGCCAACCGCGCGATTGTCGAGGGCAAGCGTATCATCCTGATCGACGATTCGATCGTGCGCGGCACCACCAGCCTCCAGATCGTGCAGATGATGCGCGATGCCGGCGCGGCCGAGGTGCACATGCGGATCGCCAGCCCGCCCTACGAGTACAGCTGCTTCTACGGGGTCGACACGCCCGAGCGGAGCAAGCTGCTGGCCGCGCAGATGGACGTTGCGGCGATGGCCAAGTTCATCGAGGCTGACAGCCTCGCATTCCTATCGATCGACGGACTCTATCGCGCCGTTGGAGAAAGCAGCCGCAACAACGCCTGTCCGCAGCACTGCGATGCCTGCTTCACCGGCGAATATCCAACCAAACTGACCGATATGCTGGATCGCGACGAAGAAGCCCCGCAGCTGTCGCTAGCGGTAAACAAGGTCGCCTGATGCGCTTTGACGGCCAGGTTGCGCTCGTCACCGGGGCGAGCCGCGGGATCGGCGCGGCCACTGCCGAGGCGCTGGCTGCTGCAGGCGCGCATGTCGTGCTGACCGGGCGCGACACCAAAGCGCTTGAAGCCGTTGAGGAGCGGATTTTCGCGGATGGCGGCCATGCAACGATCGCTCCGGTCGAGCTGGCCGAACCCGATGGAATCGCGCGGCTTGCCAGCGCCATCGCCGGCCGCTGGAACCAGCTCGATATTCTGGTCCATTGCGCCGCAGTCCTGCCGCAACTGTCGTCTGTCGGCGACATTGATTCCGCCAGCTTTGGCAAGGCGCTGACTGTTAACGTTCTGGCCACCCAGGCGCTGGTCGCCAATTTCGATCCATTGCTGCGCAAGAGCCCCGATGCGCGTTTCATCATGCTGACCACCAGTGTCGCGGCCCAGCCGCGCGCTTTCTGGGGCGCCTATGCCGCGAGCAAGGCCGCGGCCGAGGTGCTGGTCGATTGCTACGCCCAGGAAGTGCGCAATATCGCCAAGCTGCGCGTCGCCATTGTCGATCCCGGCGCGACCCGCACCGCGATGCGGGCGCGGGCCTATCCGGGTGAAGATCCCGCCTCGCTCAAGCCGCCAGAGGTGGTCGCCGCGCGTATAGTTGCCATTCTTGGTGAACAGTTCGCCAGTCCGTACCGCGAATCCGTTAACCTTTCTTCATAAGCTCTGCTCAACCCAGACAGTCCATTATTTGCCAAGCTTGGGGCGTAAGCTGATTTTGGCAAACAGGAGGAACTCTGGTCATGAATGCTTTGATGGTCGGCACGCGGGATCCATATCTTCTCGCCGCCCAAGAAGATCGCAGTGCGCCCCGCACGCGTCTCGCCATTCCCGGAACCATGCGGGTTTCGGGCGGACGCGGCTTCCAGACAGTGGTGCACGATCTTTCGCTGAGCGGCTTCTGCTCGGCTGCGGTCAACCGGGTTCATCCCGGCACGGTCTGCTGGCTGACGCTTCCCGGGCTTGAAGCCCTGCAGGCCGAAGTCATCTGGTGGGACAACAGCCTGGTTGGCTGCGCCTTTGACAATTTGCTCAGCCCGATCGTGCACGAAACGATCCTGACCCGTTGGCATGGCAACTCGGTTTACCGCCCAATATCCTGAAGTGTGATGCGAGAAAGCGCTGAATCGTAGCCCGGTTCAGCGCTTGATCCCCATTTCAGCGCTTAATCAGCGTGACCTGGGCGACATCGATTCCGCCGCCGCGGAAGCCGCCTTCGCAATACATCAGGTAAAACCGCCAGAGCGCCACAAAGCGCCGATCGAAGCCGGCGGGGAGCCGTCCTTCGTCCACCGCGCGATCGAAGTTTTCGCGCCAGGCCTTGAGCGTTTCGGCATAATCGAGGCCAAAACCGGCCGGATCCGACCATTCAAGCCCGCGGGCCGCAGCAAGCTTGCGGAATTTTGCCTCGCTAACCAGCATCCCGCCGGGGAAGACATAGGCCTGGATGAAATCCGGGCTGGCGGCATAGGCCGGGAACAGATCTTCGCGGATTGCGATATACTGGATCGCCGCGCGGCCGCCGGGGGCCAGATTGCGGGCGATGCAATCGAAGAAGTCCGGCCAATATTCCTCGCCCACCGCTTCGACCATCTCGACACTGACCAGCGCATCGAACTTGCCCGCAGCATCGCGGTAATCCTGCTTGCGAAATTCAATGCTGGCTGGCCGGTGTTCGCGGGCCCAGGCCAGTTGCTCGTCCGACAGGCTGATCGCGGTTACCGCCATACCTTGCTCTGCCAAATGAGCGGAAAGACTGCCCCAGCCGCACCCGATTTCCAGCACGGTCGATGCCCCAGCCACGCGCCCGGCGATCGAATCGATCTTGCGCTGCTGCGCCGCCTCCAGAGTTTGCGCCGCGCTATCGAACCGTGCGCTCGAATAGTTCATTTCAGGATCGAGCCAGGCAGCGTAGAAATCATTGCCGAGGTCATAATGGGCATGGATATTGCGCCGCGCACCGGCGCGGGTGTTGCGGTGCCAGCGGTGAAACCGCCGCGCCAGCCAGCGCCACGGCCCATGGGCGCGGCCGGTATTGCCCAACGACCCGGCATTGGCCATCAGTACCGCAAACAGCGAAACCGGATCGGGGCTGGACCATTCGCTTTGCTCCCAGCCCTGATAACCGCCGATTGATCCGCTGGTCGCCAGCCGCAGCAAACCGCGCCAGTCGTGAACATGGAGCAGTGCATCGAAACCCGGCGCGCGTCCGCCCAGCATCCGGGTAGTTCCATCGGGCAATGTGGCAGTGATCGAACCGCTCTCCAGCCCGCGCTCGAGCCGGTCGAGAATGCGGTGGAAGCTCCCAGAAAAGACGCGCGACAGCCACTGCGGACCAGTGCCGATCCACTGTCCCTGTGTGACGAGCTGAGCTCCCCTCCCCGGTGCCTGCGCGTTCATGAGATGATATATGGACCTTGCGCCAAGCCGGGGCAATCCGGGCCTGCGCGCTATCGTCCTATTTTTTTGGTTTCAGAGTGACCGAGAATTGATCCGCCGTCAGCGGGTTCATGAAACGCTGGTCGCGCAGGATGATGCGATCCGCGTGCAGTTCGGCGATCGGCATTCGCGACCAGAACAGGAATGCCTGTGCTGGTGCGTCAACTGCGGCCAAACCGGCAATCCGCGGGTCGTCCATGCCGATTTTCTTGGGCAGATCGACCCGGCGCCGCGCGCCGAACAACGAATAGTTCATGCTGCCATAGCCATCTTCGCCGCGCCACAGCACCTCTCGCCGCCAGAACGCAAATGGCACCGCATTGGCCACTGCAATCCGGGGATAAGGCTCGTCACTGCGGACCCAGCTTGCCGCCCGTGCGCTGATCCCCAAGTTTAGCGCAACATAGCCCAACACGCCCAGCAGCGCGACTCGCGCCGGTCGGCTCCAGTTGACCGAAGGCATCCGCTCCCGCCGCAAAGACAGCCAGATTCCCGCGCCCAGCATCGCGATGATCCAAGGATCGATGATGAACAGCGTGTCGCCGTAGAACCACTGGCTCGAAAACGGCTCAAGCAGCCGGATGCCGTAATTGTTGAACCAATCGAACAGCGGGTGCGACAGGGTGCCGATAGTGCAAAGCCCGAGCAGCCAGCCGAAGCGCACCGGCAGCCGCCCTGCAGGCCGCTTGCCGCGCTTCTGCTGCCAGCGGTCAAACCACCACAAGCCCGCCGCCAGCAGCAGCGGCAGCACCAGCAGCGCGATCGGGCCGTGGGTAATCCCGCGCCGCATGCTCAGCGATTCGATCCCGTAAATCGCGCAGCCGGCGTCGATGTCGGGCAAGTTCGCCGCGATGATCAGCGCCGGCATGGCAAGGCCGGTCTTGCGCTTGAGCCCGGCCTGCCCGAGCGCTGCCCCGATCAACGAATGGGTCAGGTTGTCCATCGGCGGTGGATTGGCAAGAAAACCTGCCAGACGCAAGCCGGTTGCGTGGCTTCGCGCGGCATGCAAAAACACAGGCGCGCTATGGCCGAACTTGCCTCACCCCCCAGCTCCGCAACGAACCGGACCGCCAGTATTGCCGGACTGTGCTGGCTTGGTTTCGCCGTGATAGCGGTGCCTGTTACACAAGGTTGGACCCAGCAGCTGGACGAGGCGATCCTGATCGGCCTGCGCGGCGCGCCATCGGCGCTGGATGGCCTGTTCGCCGCGATAACCCGGCTGGGCGGAAGCCCGCTGCGCATTGCCCTTATGATTGTTGGCAGCGTCACCCTGTTGCTGCTGCGACAAAGCCGCAGCGCGCTGTTTGTGCTGCTGGCGGTGTTCCCGGTCGGATTGATCAACCGCGAGATGAAGGGCCTGTTCGGCCGCGACAGGCCAAGCGTGGTCGATCATCTGGTTGACGCGGGTGGCCTCAGCTTTCCCAGCGGACACGCTTTCAGCGGGACGGCAGTCTATTTCACGCTTGCCCTGGCTTTCCTGCCCCTGCTTGCGCCGGCTCGCCACCGCCTGGTTATCGCGGTCGCGCTCATCATCGGCGCGCTGATCAGCTTCAGCCGTGTCTGGCTGGGCGTGCATTACCCAAGCGACGTACTGGCCGGATGGCTGGCCGCGATCGGCTGGGTGCTGGGCATGCACTTCCTCGTGATGCGGAACGCCGCTTCGGCTAACTGAAGCGCGTCGTCAGAGCTCCGGCCCATGCTCGGTGACCGTCCAGGTCTGACCCTTGGCGAGCAGCTTGGCGAGGTTCGGTTCCTTGCCGGCGCTGGCCTTGGCGCGTTCTTCGATTACGCCAGCCTCGTAGGTCGGGCGCGGATCATCGTAGATCACGCCCAGCGCCATCGGGAAAGGTCCGAACGGCAGCTCGACCAGCATATGCGCGACCGAACGATTGGTGACATCATGGACGATCACACCCGCAGCTTGCCAGTTCCCATCGGCCA
>JBKJTN010000209.1:0-14494 GCA_046590275.1 Novosphingobium sp. | reverse complement strand
CGCTGTTCACCCGCGGTGAAACGCAGGCGATCTGCACCACCACGCTGGGCACCCGCGAAAGCGAGCAGATGATCGACGGGCTGGAAGGCCTGACCTACTCGAACTTCATGCTGCACTACAACTTCCCGCCCTATTCGGTCGGTGAAGTCGGGCGCTTCGGGGCTCCCAGCCGCCGCGACATCGGCCATGGCAAGCTCGCCTGGCGCGCGCTGCAGGCTGTCCTGCCAAGCAAGGAAGACTTCCCTTACACGATCCGCGTGTTGTCTGACATTACCGAGTCCAACGGCTCGTCGTCGATGGCCACGATCTGCGGTGGCAGCCTTTCGATGATGGACGCGGGCGTTCCGCTGATCCGTCCGGTCTCGGGCATCGCCATGGGCCTGATCCTCGAAGGCAAGGACTTCACCGTCCTGTCCGACATTCTGGGTGACGAAGATCACCTGGGTGACATGGACTTCAAGGTCGCCGGAACGTCAGAAGGCATCACCACGATGCAGATGGACATCAAGGTTGCCGGGATCACCAAGGAAATCATGCAGCAGGCTTTGGCTCAGGCCAAGGACGGCCGCGCGCATATCCTGGGCGAAATGACCAAGGCGCTGGGCACGTCGCGCACCGAGCTTTCCGCTCATGCGCCGCGCATTGAGACCTTGCAGATCGACAAGTCGAAGATCCGTGAAGTCATCGGCACCGGCGGCAAGGTTATCCGCGAGATCGTTGCTGAAACCGGCGCCAAGGTCGACATCGATGATGAAGGCCTGATCAAGCTGAGCTCTTCCGATCCGGCACAGATCGAGGCTGCACGCCAGTGGATCCTCGGCATTGTCGAGGAAGCCGAAGTCGGCAAGGTCTATGACGGCAAGGTTGTCACGATCGTCGATTTCGGCGCGTTCGTGAACTTCATGGGCGGCAAGGACGGTCTCGTCCACGTTTCCGAAATGCGCAACGAGCGGGTCGAAAAGCCGACCGATGTGGTTTCGGAAGGCCAGGCCGTGAAGGTCAAGGTTCTCGAGATCGATCCGCGCGGCAAGGTTCGCCTGTCGATGCGGGTCGTCGATCAGGAAACCGGCGCCGAGCTGGAAGATACCCGCCCGCCGCGCGAAGCACGCGAACCGCGTGGTGATCGTCCGGGCGGTGACCGTGGTGATCGTCGTCCGCGCAGCAACGATCGTGGTCCGCGCCGTGATGGTGGCGGCGATCGCGGCCCGCGCCGGGATGGCGGCGGTGACCGTGGTCCGCGTCCTGAGCGTTCAGAGGGCGGAAACGCTGACCATATGCCGGCATTCCTCAAGTCTGACGACTGAGGTTTCCTCCACCGGAATTAGACCGAGGGGCCGCGAGCAATCGCGGCCCCTTTGTTATGCAGGTTACCCTAAGCGGCCAGGCCTTCGACGTCGCTGAGATCGGCGACATTGATCCGGTTCCTGCCGTCCCGCTTGGCGCGGTAAAGCGCAGCATCGGCGGCGCGCAGCGCGGCGCGCCGATCCGAAAAGGCAAACACATCGGCAATTCCGCCCGAGAACGTGACCTGGCCGAAAGGTAGGTCATTGGCGCGATTGACCAGCCGCCGGTCGGCCATTTCCTGACGCAGCCGGTCAAGGCTGACTACCGCGTCGACCAGCGCGACATTGCGGAACAAGACTACGAACTCTTCACCGCCATGGCGTGCAACGTGGCAATGGTCATTCGAGATACGGGCCAGGCTCTGGGCGACCAGCCGGATGACGCGGTCGCCTGCATCATGACCGTGGGTGTCGTTGACCAGCTTGAAATGATCGATATCGCAAAAGGCCACTGCCAGAGTCTGGGCGCTGGCGCGCGCGTCGCGGTATTCCTGCTCGAAGTGGGCTTCGAAAGCGCGGCGGTTGGGCAGGCCGGTAAGGTGATCCTCCTCGGCAGTGCGGCGCGCCTCATCCAGCCGGTGACGCAGATTGCGGGTTTGGGCGTCGCTGCGGACCATCTGCTTTTCGATCATCCGCGTGCGCTTCAACATGACTTTGGCGATGGCGGCGAGTTCGGAGATCACCACTCCCGCCTTGCTCACCTGCTCCAGCTCGTCAACATGGGCTTCCAGCGCACTGCTGTATTCAGACGTTGCGGTGCGGGCCTCCTTGCTGGTCTTGCCAAAGTCCTCGATGCTGGTCTCAAGCCGCTCCATCAGCTTGACCATCACAGCAACTTCGTCTTCGCGTTCGGGCTGGGAAAGCATTTCGTCGAGCCATTCCATTGTCACCGGATTGCGCGCCTGAATCTGGCGGTCGATCAATTGGGTGATCCTGGGATCGGTTCCATTGAGGTAGCCATAGGCAATTGTCAGCGTGGTGCCGGTTACCTCAAGCCCGTGATGGTTCAGAAAGCGGCCAACCTCCTCGAGGTGCCGGCTTCGCTGCGAATTGCGGCGGTCCGCCATTGAAAGCTGGCTGTGGGACGACGGATCGGTTCCGTCCGGCTCGAAATCTCCAGTTTGACCGGCAAAGCCAAGCCAACGCCAGAACCCGCCTTTTTGGCGCGCGAATGAGGGATCGTATGAAGTCATTTTGTGGTTAACGGCAGATTGACGGTGAATTTAAGGGCGCGGACAAGCCTGATTGCCGGGTGCTGCCGCTTTCGTCGCCCGCGCCAGCACATCGGCGATGCGGAAGCCGCTGGTGGCAATGCGCCGCTCCGCGAGCTCGAGCGCCACCCGGTTTTCGAATTCGCTGACAACTGGAGCCAGCACCGGGTCCGGGCTGGCCTGGAGGAAAGTGCCGCGATAGGCGACCAAGCGGGCTAGCTCGGCGCTTTCGTCAAGATAGCTCGCAAACACTTCCTGCGGGCTGCCCTGACGGGTCAGTTCCGGCAACCGCGCGCGCGGCCAGATCCGGCCAAGCGCCGTGGCCCAGTCAGGCGCACCAGCTGGCAGCGTGACACCGCTGCGCTCCATCGTCTTGTCCCAGTATTGGTGGAGGTTGGTCGGCTCGCCGTCTGGCGTCCGGCGCACAAAGGCAAGCTCGCCGGCGCGGTCGGTCATGTTGTATTCGCTGGTCATCTGATGACCGGCATGGAGCGGCTGCTGCACATCGCCGACGATGTGGATCAGCCAGCCAATCGCCAAGGCACGCGCCGCAGGGGCTGCGCAGTGGTTGGCGAGCAATTCATAGTTGGCCGCGAAGCCTTCGCTGGCGGTGCCATTGCGGAATGGCCACAGGCTGCTGCGCCCGTAAACAACCCGCAGCTCGTAATGCCACTTGGGCTGGTCATACGGGCCGGTCCGGATATCATCGGGCCAGCGGGCCAGCCATTCGAACAGCGCCCGCTCGCGCATGTCGGCGCTTAACCGCTGGGCGGCTTTGGCAAACAGCGCATAATCGGGATGAGACGGGGCGAGGGCGAGTAGGGTCGCGAGCGCCTGTGGGTCACGCGTCTTCAGATCGGCCCAGGCAATCGCCCCGGTGGTTTGATGCGTTTCCTCAGACCAGCTCCACGCAGGAGCGCCAGAGGTGAGTGTGCCGGCGGCGATAGCCGCGATCAGCAGTTGGCGGAAATTACGCGGCGATCCCATCGCTCCTGCCTAGCAAGCGCCAGGCAGGAGCGAAAGCAGAACGTGTCAGCGGACCCGCGGGCCACCAAACGGCAACGGCGGAGGCGGACGTCGCGCACCGCGAGGCAGCTGAGCCTGATAGGCCCGGCCGCAATGCTCGACACAATAGGGGAAGCCGGGGTTCACCGCTTCGCCGCAGAAATGGAAGTCAGCCTCGCCCGGGTGGCCCATCGGCCAGCGGCAGATCCGTTCGTTAAGTTCAAGCAGGCTCGTCTTGCCAGCAATCTCCGGGCTCGGCTTGGCAGGAACCAGGCGGCGCGGCGGGGCGGGCGGGATCGGGGCTTGCTGATCGCCGGGACCCTGACGCAAGAAGCCGCCGGGGCCGACCGAGACGATCCGCGGGTGGGGTTTGGCGGAAGCGGGTACGGGAATGCTGTCGCCAGGCGCGGAGGCTGGAGCCGAACTTGCGCCCGGAGCAGCAGCGCGCGGAGCGGCGGGGGCTGCTGGCGGACGCTGCGTTTGCGCGGCCCGCGGCGCTGGCTCGGCGGCCTTGGCTGGCTTGGCAGCGGCCGGGGCGGGGCCATCCGCCTTGTCATTTGCTTTGACCGGTGAAGGGCGCGCCTTCAGTTCAAGCCGATGTGCCTTGCCGATTACGGCGTTGCGGCTGACGCCGCCAAGCTCCTCCGCGATCTGGCTGGCGGTTGACCCACCTTCCCACATCTTGGTCAGCTTTTCGATCCGTTCCTCGGTCCAGCTCATGCCTAATCCACTTTCATCGGGCCCGGTCACGAGCCTTGCGCTTGCCATAGGGCCGGGCTGCCGATAGTCGCCACCCCATGGCCATTCAACCCACAACTTCTGTTCCAGAGACCGCCGGACCCGTGCCAGTACCGGGCAGGGCCGGATCGAGCAGGGGACGACGCGATTTTCCGGCCCAGGGAGTACCCGTGATCCACCGGATTAACCGGCTCGGGCTGTGGACGCTCTATATGAAGGAAGTCCGCCGCTTTTTCAAGGTCCAGACCCAGACGATTTGGGCTCCGGCGATAACCACCATGCTGTTTCTGGTTATTTTCACCGTGGCGATGGGCCGCGGCGGGAGAATGGTGCTCGGGGTCAATTTCGCAACCTTCGTCGCGCCCGGGCTGATCGTGATGGGGATGATGCAGAATTCCTTCGCCAATTCGAGCTTCAGTTTCCTCATCGGCAAAATCCAGGGGACGATAATCGACTATCTGATGCCGCCGTTGTCCGAGGCTGAGCTGATGATTGCCCTGACCGGCGCAGCAGTCACCCGCGCGATTCTGGTCGGGCTAGCGTTGACCGGCGCCGTCGCGCTGTGGCCCGGTGTCCACCTCACCGTGGCGCATCCCTGGGCCGTGATCTGGTTCGGGCTGATGGGCTCGGTCATGTTGGCGCTGGTGGGGCTGCTGACGTCACTGTGGGCCGAAAAATTCGATCAGAACGCGGCGGTGACCAATTTCGTGATCGTCCCGCTCTCCCTGCTGTCGGGCACCTTCTATGTGATCGACAACCTTGCCCCGCTCTTCCAGACGATCAGCCGGGCCAATCCGTTCTTCTACGTGATCTCGGGCTTCCGGTTCGGCTTCCTGGGCCAGAGCGACATCGGCAGCACCAACGGCGCCGTCCTGAACGGCGCGATCGGTCTGGGCGTTCTCAATCTGGTCCTGGGCGTAGTGCTCTATCGGTTGCTGCGCTCGGGCTGGCGGCTGAAAACCTAGGTTGCGGCAAGCAACAGTCCGCCAATCAATGCGTCATTGACCGCCTCAGGCGATAGCGGCCCTCGGCGAATTCCTCGAACATCTGCTCGATCGAAGGATGCTCGATCGGGCCGCTCTCTCCATCGGACAGCAGATTTTGCTGGCTGACGTAGGCAACATAGCTCTGCTCGCCATTCTCGGCGAGCAGGTGATAGAACGGTTGTTCGCGGTGCGGGCGGACTTCTGGTGGGATCGATTCGTACCATTCCTCGCTGTTGGCGAATACCGGATCGATATCGAACACCACGCCGCGGAAATCGAACATCCGGTGGCGGACGATGTCACCAATCCCGAAGCTCGCCCTAGTTTCTCGCGGCATATCGATCCGCTTGCCAGCCTTGGACGAAAAGAATGAAGCGCGATCCATGAAGCCGAATATAGGTTTTGCGGGGTTGCGAAACAAGCCGCTCATTCATGGCATCCCCTGAATTAGGGGACGGAAGGGCTTGGCAAGCCGCAGATCATCCGCTAACCGCCGCGCTTCGACGACCGGGCAGTGCTGCTGCAGCACCCCAGAGCACTTCACGGAGAGGTGGCAGAGTGGTCGAATGCACCGCACTCGAAATGCGGCGTACCCGCGAGGGTACCCAGGGTTCGAATCCCTGCCTCTCCGCCATGCCCTCGTTCATGATAGTTCGCAGCTGTTCGGAACCCATTGAATTATAATTGATTTCTTCAATTGTATGTTCGCGGGCATTCGTAACGATTCGCCTCAATCCGTGTCCGATGTTAGGGTCAATGTTAGGGTTAGATGCGGTTCCGGGGGACGCATGCGGTACTTCTAGATCTCTGTCTGCTTCTCGTCCGTGAGCGGTCTGACCGGTTGGAAGTGCCGACAATCAAGAAGCTGCCGTTTGCGAGAATTGCCGAGAAACGACGGGAGTCGCCAACTTTGCTGCCGTTCCAGGTCGTGAAATCACCCGTCGAAACCAGCCATTCGTTCACTTGCCACGACTGAGGCCCGATCGACCGGAATCAAGACCGTGGATCGGCGGCCTGAAGGGCGCCTTTGTCGTGGTGAGCGGACCTCGGTTGCGCGCCTGAAAGCCGTTGTTCCCTCAAGGCATCTGAAGGCCGTCGTACTCTGGCGCAATCCGTCAGAGCTTGCCAATTGGTTGATGCGGCCGCATTCTAATCGTCATGACCCCCGACAATCGATCACAGACTACCCTGTTGCTCGGCTTCGCCCTACTCATCGTCATGATCTTTGGGTCGGTCTGGATCGCCGATCAGCAGAAACAGAGCTTCGCCCTGGTCCGCCACACCCTGGAAGTGGAGGACAGGCTCTCCTCGGTGCTGTCCGACTTTCAGGATGCCGAGGGCGGCCAGCGAAGCTATCTGCTCACCGGCGCGCCCAACTATCTGGAGCCTTATAACGCAGCGGTCCGCCGCGTCGATAAAGGCCTCAATGCCCTGGAGGCCGCGACGGCAGACAATCCCCGGCAGCAGGTCTTGATTGGGAGGCTGCGAGAGCTTGCCGCTCTGAGACTAGCGCGTCTGAGCCAGACCCTCGCTCGCTATCGCAGCGGCGACCAAGACGGCGCGGTGACACTGGAGCAGCTCAATCCGGGCCAGGCTCTGACAATTCAGATCCGTGACGTGATCCGCGCCATGAAGGCGGAGGAAGCCAGACTCCTGAAGTCTAGGGAGCGCCTCACCGTTTACCAGGCCGGCCTCGCCCAAGCCGGACTCGTCGTGAACGGGATCGTGATCCTCGCCCTGATCTTCATGACCTTTCGCCAGGGAGGCACCCGGCTTAGGCTTGCCGTCACTTCGGCGGAGGAGCTCGGCGCTGCGAACGCCGCCTTGAAAGGAGAGTTGGAGACCCGAGAGGCGGCTGAGGCCCAGGTCCGGCAAATGCAGAAGATGGAGAGCATCGGTCAGCTAACCGGTGGCATCGCGCACGATTTCAACAACATGCTGACGGTTGTCATCGGCTCGCTCCACATAGCCAAACGCCGCCTCGACACCGACCGGGCCCGCACGCTCGTCTGCATCGACAACGCGCTCGACGGCGCCCAGCGCGCCGCCATGCTTACCGCACGCCTGCTTGCCTTCTCGCGCCAGCAGCCGCTGGCGCCGAAAGTGCTGGACGCCAACAAGCTGGTGGGCGGCATGTCGGAGATGCTTCGACAGACCATCGGCGAGCACCTGCGGGTCGAGACCGTGCTGGCAGGTGGCCTCTGGCGCACCTTCGTCGATCCCGGTCAGCTCGAGAACGCGGTCCTGAACCTGGTGATCAACGCACGTGACGCCATGCCAGGCGGCGGCAGGGTGACGGTGGAGACCTCGAATGCGCACCTCGATGATGCCTATGCCGTTGCCAATGAAGGAGCGGTCGCGGGCCAAAACGTCCTGCTTTCCGTCACCGACACCGGGGCGGGGATGTCCGCCGACGTGATCAAGCGCGTGTTCGACCCCTTCTTCACCACCAAGGATATCGACAAGGGAACCGGACTTGGCCTCTCCCAAGTCTATGGCTTCATCAAGCAGTCCGGCGGGCACGTGAAAGTCTACTCCGAACCGGGCCTCGGCACGACGGTGAAGCTCTACCTTCCCCGCTACTTTGGAGCAGAAGCCGACGCTGACGTCGAGGAGCCTGTGCTCGAAGCCGGGACTGCCCACGCGAAGGCAGGCGAGGTCATTCTCGTGGTCGAGGACGATGAAAAGATCCGCTTCCTGTCGGTCGAGATCCTGCGCGATTTCGGCTACACGGTCGTGCAGGCCGGCGACGCCTCTCAGGCGCTGGCGGTGCTGGCGGTAACACCGCATGTCGATCTGCTGTTCACCGACATCGTCATGCCGGGCATGAATGGCCGCCAGCTAGCCGACAAGGCGCGCGCGTCACGCCCGGACCTGAAGGTGCTCTACACGACCGGGTTCACGAAGAACGCCGTCGTCCACAACGGGGTTCTGGATGCCGGCGTGGCCCTCATCTCCAAGCCCTTCACGATCGACGATCTCGCCTTCAAGGTGCGGCAGGTGCTTGACGGCGGAGGGACCAATCGAGGGCAATAAGCGCGGGCGATGCTGGAGGGAGTGAAGACGAGACTGGCCCGCACGCCGGGCGGACGCTGGCTGGCGCTGGCAGTGCTGTTCGCTGCTTTGGCGCTGGCCGACTACGGCTGGCTCAATCTGACCCGATTCGCCGATCAGCGCGGCGGCGACCTACTGCTGGCGCTCAGTGCCAAGCAGCGACCGCAATCCGACAAAGTGGTAATCGTCGATATCGATCAGAAGTCGCTCGAGGACATGAACGACGACGCCGGCAACTGGCCTTGGCCGCGCTCAATCCATGGTGAGTTGATCGATCACATCGCCGCACAGCAACCGCAAGCGATCGTATTTGATATCCTGTTCAACGAACCCGACGTGTTCCGCCCCGAGCACGACGGCGCCTTCGCCGATGCCGTAGCGCGCAATCCCAATGTCTGGCTGGGAATGACGCTCAACAGCGACGGCATCGGCGCGGTGGTGGAAGACTTGCCGGCGGCAGTCGGAGCCAAACCGGTCGGCCAGCCCGAGCCCGGAGCCCGCGCCCCGATCATGCTGCCGCTGGTGGTAGCTAAGTATCCCGAGGCGATGCGCGGTGGGCTGATCAATTTTACTCCCGACAGCGATGGAACCGGCCGCCGCCACACGCTTTATGGCGAGCGCGGCAGTTGGCGCTTCCCTTCACTACCGGCACGGATCGCAGCCGAATCCGGTCGCAAGTTGCCGCGGTCCGAACAGGTGCTGCTCAATTGGCGCAGCAGCTGGAAGCACGTCTCCTACGCCGACATCTATCTCGACAGCCTGCGCCGCGACAGCAATCGCCCGGCGGACGAGTTTCGCGCCAAGATCGTGATCGTCGGCACCGCTGCTCCGGGACTCCAGGACTTCCGCGCTACGCCGCTTGGCACCGCCTACCCCGGGGTCGAAATTCTCGCGACCGCGATCGACAACCTCGAGCGCGGCGACTGGCTGCGCGAGGTTTCGCGCCCGGCGATGCTGCCACTGGCGCTGGGGCTGATCGCGCTGCTTGCGATCGGCTATGCGCGCAATGTCGGGGTGCAGCGTCTGCTGGCGGCAATGATCGCGCTATCGTTGGTAGCGATCTCCGTAGGCTGGCTGCTGCTCGTGAACGGGACCTTTGTTCCGGTGTTTGGGGTGCTTGCTGTCGGCTGGGCCTACCACTTCGTAGCAGGCGCCATCGCCTATATCGAGGAGCGCAACCGGCGCCTGCGCACCACCGCGATGTTCACACGCTTTCTCGATGCCCGCGTTGTCGCCGAACTGATCGACAAGGGTGAGATCGACTACCGACAGCAGGCCGAAGCCCGCGAAATCAGCATTCTGTTCTCGGACATTCGCGGCTTCACCGCGCTGTCCGAAGTGACCGCTCCGGAGCAAGTGGTGGCGATGCTCAATGGCTATTTCTCGCGCCAGGTGGGTGTGATTTTCGCCCATTCGGGCACCCTCGACAAGTTCATCGGCGATGCGATCATGGCCTTCTGGGGGGCACCGGTGACGATGGAAGATCATGCCAAACAGGCCGTAGCCGCGGCGCTGGAGATGTCGGATGCGCTCGAGGAAATGCACGGCAGCCTGGGCGGGCTGATCGCCGATCTGGAAATCGGCATCGGCATTCACAGCGGCAAGGCGGTGGTCGGTTTCATCGGTTCAAACGACCGGCTCGACTATACAGCGATCGGCGATGCGGTGAACCTCGCCAGCCGGGTTGAAGGTCTGACCAAAGGGATTGCGCGAATCCTGGTTACCGAAGCGACCCGAACAGCTGCGGGCGACGCCTTTAATTGGCGCGATTGCGGGGTTCACCAAGTCAAAGGCCGCGAAGAAGGCGTTCGGCTCTTTGAACCCTCCCGCAAAGCTGGTAGTTTGGCGTCAAGGGAGTGACGGCCTTAGCCATGCCTTACTTGCGCACGATCCTGCTTGCTGCAGCGCTGTTGCTCCCAGGCACTGCGCTGGCCAGCGAGCGTGGCATGACGATCCGCGCCGGCGATCTCTATGCCGAACCTTTTATCGATGCCGCCAAGCTGGGCCCGCTGCAGGCCAACCAGTCGGTGACAATAGTGGCGCGCAAGGGCGGTTGGCTTTCAATCGAGACCGGCGGCAAGCGCGGCTGGGTGCGGATGCTGATTGTCCGCCTCGAGACTGCCGCCGCGGGAACCTCCACCGCCGCGCTGCGTACCGGCAGCACCGGGCGGACCATTGCTACCGGGGTCAAGGGCCTCGACGAAGGCTCGATCCGCAACGCTTCGATCGACCGCGAGCAACTCGCCAGGCTCGACAAGATCGGCGCCAGCGAGGCCGAAGCGCGCGGCCTGGCGGCGCAGAACAGCCTCAAGGAAGGCCAGATCGCCAATCTCAAACCAGGGAAGGTCAAGAAATGATTCGCCCTGCCCACCTGATCTGGCCTTTGGTCGCCGCCAGCGCGTTGGCAGCCGTCCCTGCTGATGCGCAGTTCGGAGTGCTCAACGATCTCGTCAACAAGGCGCAGTCGGCGCAGAAGATCGGCGAAGGTCTGCGCAAGATCAACGAGCAGGAAGAGATCAAGATCGGCGGCGACCTTGCGGGGATGCTGCTTGGCGCAGCACCGCTGATCGATGATCCGGCCAAGCAGGCCTACGTTAACCGGCTCGGACGCTGGCTGGCGCTGCACAGCGAGCGGCCGGGGCTGCCGTGGAAATTCGGCATTATCGACAACGACGATTTCAACGCCTTCTCTACTCCGGGCGGCTATGTTCTGGTCACCCGCGGGCTATTCGACCGGATGCGCAGCGAAGCCGAACTGGCCGGGGTGCTCGCCCACGAGGTCGCCCATGTCGAGCGCAAGCACCACCTTGAGGCTCTACAAAGAAGCCTGCGCGATCAATCGCTAAGCGAGATGCGCCGCTATTTTACCGTTTCAACCGGCAACTCCCTGGCCGACCAATTCAGCACCGCGCTGCTCAATGCCGGCAAAGACCTCTACATCAAGGGGCTCGACCCCAATGCCGAGTACGAGGCCGACCGAATCGGCGTGGTGGTCGCGGCGCGCTCAGGATATTCAGCTTACGGCCTCGGTGGTGTGCTCCAGACTCTGACCGCAACCACCGACGAGCGCGCCTACGGAATGCACAGCCGTACCCATCCGCTGCCGCTTGAGCGGCTGCTCCGGCTTGATGCGGCGATGGGTACAAAATTCGAGGCAATGCCCGGGCTGGTCGAGGATAGCCCTGGTTTCCTGGCCCTGCGCCGCGCACCCTCTGCTCCTCCCGCGCCTCCGAAACCGGCCAAAAAGAAGCGTCCGTAGTGGGATTGTCTCGAACCTGATGGCCAACGGGGTCCTGTCCACCAACGAGGCCTGACCGGCCATCACCGACTGTTCCGCCTGCGATTCTCGCGGGCTTTTTTATGGAGAAACGACATGGAAGAACTGAAACCTTGGTGGGCGTCCAAGGCCATCTGGACGGCACTGTCAGAGCAAATGCACCATTCGGTAGCAGGAGCAGGGTACAAGCAACGCCGCTCGGCCGCCCTAGCCGAGTGGCAATCGCTGGCCGTGTGCGGACAGGCAGGTTTTGGGGGGCGAAAGGCGGAAAGCCGCCATTGCCCGCGTCGCGGTACTGATGACCGCTGTCGCTAACAAAGTATACGTTCGAGGTGGCAAACGGCGTCCCTAAAAGCTGTCGTACATTAATAGCCCCCCAAAGGCCGAAGCTGGCCGATTTCGGAAGTTCAGTCTATTGAGAACTACCCAATACAACCTCGAAAACAGACGTTCAAACTTGGCTCCAAGTCGATGATTTGGTTCCCCAAAATACCAATGCGAAATGCAGATTAGATACAGCAATCCTTCAAGGATGGGCGGCATCGCGCATCGCATGATTGCCCAACGCCTCGATCACGCGACAATCCGCCGCAACGCCGCCCCGGCAGCGTCCGACAATTCGGGCCAGTTCGTCGCGCAAGGTTTCGAGCTGCGCGATCTTCGCTTCAACCTGATCCAAGTGGCGGGTTGCGATATGGTCTGCCTCCATGCAGTCGCGATCCGGGTGGTCAGACAGGTCAAGCAGCGAGCGGATCTCTTCAATGGTGAAACCCAGCTCGCGCGAATGTCGGACAAAGGCGAGCCGCGCACGGTGTGGTTCGCCGTAGCTGCGATAGTTCGCGGCAGTGCGTTCCGGCACGGGCAACAGCCCGATCCGCTCATAATAGCGAACGGTTTCGATGTTGGTGCCGGTCGCTTTCGATAGCTCGCCGATTTTCATGTCTTGACCCTGTAGTTACTACAGGGTGCATATAGGAGGCCCACTCGGACGAACCAAGGAGTTTCGGCATATGGCCGACCAATGCTGTGCAAGTGCCTGTGGTAGCGAAAACACGTTGAATGACGCGCGTTGGCGGCGCGTGCTGTGGATCGCGCTTAGCCTTAACGCAGCAATGTTCGTGGTCGAAGGCGTCGCGGGCTATTTGGCCGGATCGCGTGCCTTGCAAGCTGATGCGCTCGATTTTCTGGGGGATGCCGCGAATTACGCTATCAGTCTAAGTGTCGCGGGAATGGCGCTTGCGTGGCGCGCCAAGACGGCGATGGTCAAAGGCATAACCATCCTGTCGTTCGGTTTCGGGGTGCTGATCTGGGCGATTTGGGGACTATTTCACGGCAGCAACCCTGCGCCCTATGCGATGAGCGCGGTTGGCGCGCTGGCACTGGTTGTCAATTTTGGCGTCGCGCTGATGCTCTACCGATACCGCACCGGGGATGCGAACATGCGTTCGGTGTGGATTTGCTCGCGCAATGACGCAATCAACAATTGCCTTGTTATCGGCGCGGGCTTTGCAGTGCTGTGGACGGGTAGCGGCTTGCCTGACCTGATCGTGGCGTTTGTCATGGCGATCCTTGGGATTAGCGGCGGTTGGCAAATCATTCGGCAGGCGCGGTCGGAACTGCTTGACGTGAAGGTGGAGCCTAAAATCGTAGCCAAGGAAATGGCGTGATGACCGAAACACTCAATCAGGCCTACCTCGCCGAAGTTGCGGCCTTTCGGCGCGCGCGAGCAAAGACCGATCAGAATGCCGCATGGCACCATCTCGAACGCGCCCACATCCTGGGCCAATTAAAATTTGGGCTGCATTTGAGGTCGCACTGGACCATGATGGGTTATGCGGTGCATCTGCGACAGCCACGCGAGGTTATTGGGCAAGTGGCGCGGCTGATACTGGCTCCAATTGGCAACGCAACAGGGCGTTTGCCGTGGGGAAATATCGGTCGCTCGAACGTCAGTGCGTTCGCAACAATGGAATTACCGGCTGATCTACACGCCATTATTGAGGCGGCGCGCAGATGATCTTGCCGTTTTTCTACTTGTTTGTTAGGTGGTGAACGTGCGCTTTCTGTTCCTCCGACTTGCCATTGCTCTCTCGGTCATCATGGCCGGTATGCACACGCCTGCGGTAGCACATGCAGAAAGTAAGACAGATGTGGCCTTACACCACGACCATCATATCGATCACCATGCTGACATAAGCGATAACCACGAGAAGGCTCCGGTTGAGGGAAGTGGCACGGCCATGCACCATCATCATTGCCCGGTCGGACTAAACCCCGCTCCGTTTGCTGACTTGGCGGCGCTGCTGCCACTCCAGCTAGTGCCATCATCGTCCAGCTCAGCGGTTATGCGCTCCCGCGCGATGGCACCGCCATTACAACCACCCTCAGCCTGAATCTCGACGCTGTTGCGCGCTGGTAGACGCGCATTCTTGCATCAAGTTTCAGGAGATAATCCATGCACTCCCCATTTCGGGCGGCCCTTTTTGTGGGCCTGCTCGTTTCTGTAAGCCCAGCCGCGCTTGCCGAACCGGTTTCGCTGGAACAGGCGATTGAAAAGGCTGTCGCGGCCGCTCCGCAAATGCAGGCCGGCGAAGCGGCTGTTGCGGCGGCCGAAGCTTCAAGGCGGCAGGCTGCCGCGCGGCCCAACCCCAGTATTTCGGTCGAAAGCGAAAACTTCATCGGCACCGGCTCCTATGATGTTTTCAGGCAGGCCGAATTGACGGCCACCTACAGCCAGCAAATCGAGCGCGGTGGAAAGCGGGACGCACGGCTAACGCTTGGCGCGAGCGACGTGCAGCTTGCCCAGGCCCGTGCCCAGGCCGCCGAGCTCGAGGGGGCGCAGGTCGACAACTCCTCCACCCGCCGCGAGCAGGAGAGCGA
>JBKJTN010000200.1:0-24897 GCA_046590275.1 Novosphingobium sp. | reverse complement strand
CGCGGGGAAATCTGCCTTCAGCGCCAACGTCATGCGGATATCCTGCGCCCGCTCGACATGAACGTAAAGCGGCTGGACACCGCTCACCACCGGGATCAGCGCGGCGGCATCGAACCGCGATAGCTGTACATCGCCGGCACGTTCGGGCGTGGCTTTGGCAAGGCGGGGATCGCCTGCCGCGGCCCCCACGGTCACGCTCGGTCCGAACCGGCGGGACAGATCGCGCGCTTCGGCCAGCGCATTGCGGAGCACCGCATGGGCCGCAACCCGGCTTCCGCCAGCGAGCTTTGCCCCGGCCTCACCCAGTTCGACATATTGGAACGCGCGGGGGCGGGTCACGGCGTCTGCGTCAGCTCCCAGATCGATGATCGCACCTTGCCCGGCAAAGATCGCGCCGCTGCCGCCCTGCACCACCGCAGCACGGGTCACTCCGCCCGCGCGGCTCACCGCGATTGGCTGGGCCGAAGGATTGATCGCAGGAGCAACATCAAGCGCGGCGCTATATGGCGATTTTTCGCTT
The DNA here is from genome assembly GCA_046590275.1 of Novosphingobium sp. Classification (GTDB taxonomy): domain Bacteria; phylum Pseudomonadota; class Alphaproteobacteria; order Sphingomonadales; family Sphingomonadaceae; genus Novosphingobium. Next base: position 24,377 of record JBKJTN010000200.1, on the reverse strand, counting down.
TCGGAATCGTTGCTTTCGCTCACCGCGCCGACATCGACCAAGCCAAGATCGGTAACTGCCACGACTAGGCCGGGGGTTACCCAGCCGCCCTTGGCATCGATCACGCGAATTCCGGCGGGGATGGCTGCTGTGCTGCCTGCCGACACCACCTTGCCAGCGCGCACGACAACTGTGCCGCCCGGTATCGGCGCGCCGCCATCGCCGATAACCACGGTTGCGTTGATGATGACCATATCCTGCGCCAGTGCGGGAATAGCGCTGACGGCGGCAAGTAGCGCGGCAGCACGGATTATCGCTCGCGCGCTCATTTCACGTCTCCTTCACCGGGTTGGCCCAGCTCGAAATCGCTGACCGGTCGGCGCTTGCGATCATTGGCATCATAGAGCAGCGCGCCATCGATCCAGACCTTCTCGGGCCGCGAATAGACCGACAGCGGATTGCCGTTCCACAGCACCACATCGGCCATTTTCCCGGGGCTGAGGCTGCCGGTTTGCTGCCCGATCCCCATTGCGGTGGCCGGGTTCAAGGTCAGCCAGCGGATCACATCGGCATCGGCGATCTGGATGCCAGCGCGGCGGCCATCGGCCTGTGCCTTGGCGGCCTCCTGATTGAGCCGCTGGATCCCGTTTTCATCATCCGAATGGATAACCACACAGGCCCCGGCCTGCTGCAACAATGCCGCGTTTTCGGGGATGCCGTCATAGCTTTCCATCTTGAAGCCCCACCAGTCGGCCCAGATCGCCGAACAGGTGCCATTGGCCTTGAGCAGATCGCCGATCTTGTAGCTTTCGACCGCATGATGGAAGGTGCTGACCTTATAGCCAAACTCCTTTGCCATATCGAGCACCAGCGCCATTTCATCGGCGCGGTAGCAGTGATTCTGGATCAGGATTTCGCCATCGAGCACCCCAGACAGTGTCTCCATCGCCAGATCACGTGTTTCCAGCTTGCCGTCTTTAGCCTTAGCCCGATATTCCTGTGCCTTGATCCAGGTGGCGCGGTTGACCGCGAAATTGCCCATCCGGGTGGAAGGCGCGCGGCCCTTGGCGCCATAAACCCGCTTGGGGTTCTCACCGCAGGCCATCTTCATACTATAGGGCGCGTTCGGAAACTTCATTCCCTGCACCGTGCGCGAAGGCACGTTTTTGAGCGTCACCGAACGCCCGCCCATCAGATTGCCCGACCCGGGCAGGATCTGCAGCGCGGTAATCCCGCCGTTGGCGAGCGCGCGGCTGAAACCAGGATCCTGCGGCCAAACGCTGTGTTCCGACCAGACCTGCGGCGTGATCGGATCGGTCATCTCGTTGCCGTCCTCATGCGCCGCCACCGACGGCGTCGGATAATCGCCGAGGTGGCTGTGAATATCGATAATCCCGGGCGTCACGAATTTGCCGGTACCATCGATGCGGCTGTAGCCTTCCGGAATGGTGAGATCAGCCCCGCCCACGGCCACCACCTTGCCATCGGCGAACAGCACCACACCATTGTCGATCCGCCCGCCCGCGCCGTCGTACACAGTAGCGCCGACCAGCGCGGTGGGAGCGCCGCCATAGCGCCGATAGGTCGATGGGTAGGGGTCCTTGTTGTATTCGCTGGCAGCTTTGGCCGTGGCGGATTTGTCTTTGGGCTTGGCGGCCCCTGCGGCGCCGCTGGCGCTGAGCAAGGCGATGCCCGCAACCGTTGCCATTATCCGGGCGATCTTATTGCGGGTCATCTGCAGCTTTCTTGGTGCGAGGCTTTGGCTAATCAGAGCTGCGGCTAGTCAGGGCTGGGGCGTCGGAGCCACCCGGTCTTCCAGCGTATCGAGGTGCATCCAGCGCTTCACGAAAGGTGACAAGGCCAGCACCACAACCGCAATGCCGATCGTGATCCAGCCGATCTTGCTATAGATATCCAGCACCAGATCACGCGACATGGTGCCGCCCTCGCCGCCGGTTGCTTCACCGATCTTGCCGGCCACGAAATTGCCGACTGCGGTCATATAGAACCACGCGCCCATGATGAAGCTGCCCAGATGCAGCGGGGCCAGCCGGGTCATCGCCGAAAGGCCAACCGGTGAGAGGCACAGCTCGGCCGTGGTGTGGATCAAATAGATCAGGAACACGAACAGCACCGGCGTCAGCACTTCCGGACCAACCGAATTGGCCCCCCAGACGAACACCAGGAAACCGAGCCCGACCTGGACCAGCGCCAGCCCGAACTTGGCCGGGGCTGATGGTTCAAGCCCGCGCTTGCCTAGCCATTGCCACAATCCGGCGAACAGCGGCGCGAGCAGCACGATGTAGATCGGGTTGATCGACTGGAACAGGCTGGTCGGCACGCCGGCCCGGTCGACATAGCGATCAGTATAAAGCGACAGCGAACCGCCCGCCTGCTCGAACAGGCCCCAGAAGATCGGATTGAGCCCGATCAGGAACAGGATCGCAAAGATCCGCTCGCGCGGTTCCTTGGGCAGCTTGAACGCTTCGTACAGGGTGTAGGCCAGCATCGCCAGGCCGCTGACGATCAGCAGGTTCTGGATGATGCCCTGATACTGGACGAGGAACCAGATCACCGCGACCGCGCCAAGGCCGACGCCATAGAGCTTGAACTCATGCGCACGGTCGAGCGCCTTTGGCGGCTCGCCGCTGCCCTTGAGCGCCGGGCGGCCGATCACGAAGATGATCAGGCCAAGCACCATGCCGATACCCGCCAGACCAAAGCCATATGACCAGCCGATCGTCTCGCCCAGATAGCCGACCAGGATCGTGCCGAGCGCCGCGCCGACGTTCACGCCCATATAGAAGATCGTATAGGCCGAATCGCGGCGGATATCGGTCATCCGGTAAAGCTGGCCGACGATCACCGAGATATTGGCCTTGAGGAAGCCCGACCCGACAATAATCAGCGCCAGCGCCAGCCAGAAGATATTGATTGCCGGGTCAGCTTGCTTGACCAGCGGATCGGTCACGCCTTTCATCCCCTCGATCGCCATGAAGCCGTGGCCCAGCGCGAGCAGGATGCCGCCGAACAGCACCGCCTTGCGCTGGCCCAGCCAGCGATCGGCCAGATAGCCGCCCAGCACCGGAGTGATATAGACCAGGCTGGTATAGGCGCCGTACACCAGCGTGGATTTGCCGTCACCGAACAGCCAGAACTTGGTCAGATAAAGGATCAGCAGAGCCCGCATTCCGTAATAGGAAAAGCGTTCCCACATTTCGGCATAGAACAGCACGAACAGCCCGCGCGGGTGACCGACCACCTCATCGCTCTTCTTGGCGGCGATGATTCCGCCGACGATCAGGAAGGCAAATAGCGCGATTGCAGCGATTGCCGCGATCCAGTCACCTTCGTTCCAGCTACCCATGTCTTTCATTCTTGTTCCCCAGAATTCCGGTTAGCCCTGTGCCGGGCGTGTCTGGCGGGGAAACTAACCTCGATTTCGCTGCTGTGAAGCTAAATTCGTTACAGTTGTTCCTTTATTGCGCCGGGCCAACACCACTTGCCTGCCGCGCTGTATTATGGCACTGAAGCACCATGCGCTCAAATACCAAACCTGTTTACCTGCGGCTCCGCGATCTGATCGCTGATGCGATCATCGATGGCACCTACGGTGAAGGCGCGATGCTGCCGTCGGTCCGCGCCTTTGCGGCCGAGCAGGGCGCCAATCCGCTGACCGTGGCCAAAGCCTATCAGCAGTTCCAGCTGGACGGTCTGGTCGAAGTGCAGCGCGGGGTGGGGATGTTCGTCGTTGCCGGGGCAGCCGACAAGTTGCGTCGGGCCGAACGGCAGAGCTTTCTGGCTGACGAATGGCCCGGGATCCGCGCGCGAATAGATCGCCTCGGGATCACCCCTGCGGACTTACTGGTTGCAGACTGATCCCGGAACAGGACAGCAGAGTACTGACCCTTCTTGGTGATTGCGTCGAAGTCATTGGTCTGGCAATTGTGTCCGTAGCCGCGCTGTTGCTTGATACGGGTCGAAAGCTGCGCCGTGCTGATGGGGAAACAGGGGTGGCCGGGCCAGTTGGTCCGCAGAAAGGCATGACATGATCAGATCCGAATTGCTGCAAGCGCTGGCAAAGGACAATCCCGGCCTGCGCGCTGAAGAAATCGAAAAGGCGGTGGACGTGTTTTTTGACGAGATCGCCCAGCGGCTGGCCAAGGGCGGGCGGATAGAATTGCGCGGATTTGGCGCATTTTCCACCCGCACTCGGGACGCCCGCAAGGGGCGTAACCCGCGAACCGGCGAAACAGTCGACGTGCCAGGCAAGCGCGTCCCCTATTTCAAGCCGGGCAAGGAAATGCGCGCACGCCTGAACGCTGATTAGATGCATGGATCGGGGCAAGCGATGCCTGCCCCTTGCGCGGTTCCAACCTGCTCCCCCGCGCGGCACCGTAAGAAGGGCTGGAAACCCCTTCCGCACCGCCGTAAGGCAGGCTCCAGTGCGGACGTGGCGGAATGGTAGACGCCGGGGACTTAAAATCCCCTGAGCCTGGCTCGTGTGGGTTCGAGTCCCACCGTCCGCACCACAGGTTTTGGCCGCCTGAACCCCAGGATTAGCCGACTTGGGGCCATTTCAAGCTTCCGGGTGGACATTGCGAATAAAACGGGTGTAAACGCCTGCGCGTCAGTCAAGCTGGCGGCTCGCGTGATAAAGACGGGCATAATTCAAAGTGAGGGAACTTATGAAAATTTTTCTGCACCAGCGGGTGTTGCATTCCGTGCTGCTGGCAAGTTCGGCTATCGTATCGACCATGGCTGTCCCCGGCGTTGCGCTTGCGCAAGACACCGCAGCCAGCACCGATCAGGAAGCGGCTGAGAGCATCATTGTTCTGGGAACCCGCCGGACCGATCGCACCGCTACCGACACCGCATCCCCGGTGGACGTGATCAGCGCCGCTGAACTCAGCGCGCAGCCAGCCGCCAACATGCTCGACGCGGTCAAGAACATCGTCCCATCGTTCTATGTCGGCCAGAACACGATTTCCGATGCCTCGACCTTCGTTCGCTCGCCTTCGCTGCGCGGCCTTCCGGCAGACAACATCCTCGTCATGCTCAACGGTAAGCGCTACAACCGGTCGGCGCTGGTCCAGGTTTACAGCGGCGGCGACACCGCGCTCGGCTTCGGTTCGCAAGGGGCCGACATTTCGGCTATCCCGGCGATTGGCATTGGCAATCTGCAGATCCTGCGCGAAGGTGCAACCGCCCAATACGGGTCGGACGCAATTGGCGGCGTGCTGAACTATGGCCTTCGCGAAGATGCCGGCCTTGAATTGCAGGCACGCTATGGCCAGTATTTTGACAATGGCGGTGACGGAAAGAGCTATCAAATCGCCGGCAATGCCGGCGTCAAGCTGGGCGATCGCGGCTTCATCAATCTGTCGGCCGAATACAACGACGATGGCGAGACCAGCCGCGGCACAACCCGTCCGATCGCGGTGGTGTTTGCCAACCTGAATCCGACGCTTGCATCGCAGTTGCCGCATTTCCCCAAGCCGGTCCAGAATTGGGGTTCTTCACCCAGCCACGGCTACAAGTTCTTGCTCAATGCCGCCTTTGAGGTGACTGACAACAGCAAGCTCTATTTCTTTGCCAATCTCGCGCGCAGCGATGGCAACCAGAGCTTCAATTATCGGTCGCCCATCTCGGCCCCCACGCCGCTGGTGGTGGATGACGGTTCGGGCACCCCTGCCACACGTTCGCCGGGTCGCAACGGAGCGTTCGCGCACCCCGCCTATCTGACCCCTTGCCCCACCGGCAATGCGACTTGCCCTGCAGGCAGCTTCGTGTTGGATGGCAACGTCTTCAACTTCTCCACGCTCTATCCCGCAGGTTTCACACCGCGCTTCATCGGTGTGAACAAGGAAGCCTTCGGGACGGTCGGCTACAAGGGTGAGACCGAAGGCGGTTTCCGCTATGATTTGTCTGGGTCGCTCAGCAAGAACTCGCTGACCCTGTCGATGACCAACTCACTGAACCAGTCATTTGGGCCCCTCAGCCAGACGGAGTTCGAATTTGGCAGCCTGATCCAGAAGGAACTGAACGTCAATCTTGACCTCAGCTATCCAATCGAAGCAGGCCTTGCTAGCCCGATCACGCTTTCGGCTGGTGCCGAATATCGGCGTGAGACCTATCAGGCGACCGAGGGTGACTTGCAGTCCTATGGCGCTGGCCCCTACGCGGTTCAGAACCTGTATGTGCAGACGGCTCCCGGTGTTTATGCTTTCAATTCAACGGTATCCTTCAACCCAGCGGCGAGTGGATACGGCGGCACCAGCCCGGCATCTGCGGGCAGCTTCAGCCAGAAGAACATTGCGGTATATGTCGGCGCAGAAGCCGATCTCACCGAGGCTCTCAGCTTTGGCGTCGCTGGCCGGTTTGAGGATTACAACACCTTCGGCAGTACCTTCGTTGGCAAGTTCAATGCGCTGTACAAGATCTCCGAGGCGTTTTCGATCCGCGGCACGGTGGGAACCGGTTTCCATGCGCCGTCGCCTGGGCAGAGCAATGTCGAAATCCTGACCACCAACTTCGTTGCGGGTAATCAGGTTCAGACCGGCACCTATCAGGTCAGCAACCCGATTTCTGTGTATTACGGCTCGCAACCGCTCACGCCTGAAAAGTCGACCAACTTCGGCCTTGGCTTCGTGGTCAAGCCTTCGAGCGCCTTTACGCTGACGGTGGACGCCTATTCGATCAAGGTGCGCAATCGGATTGGCATTACCCAGACCTTCAATGTCACCGCGGCCGATATCATCGCCTTGCCGGCTTTGGCAGCTGTGGGCGAAGGCGGCGATGTCAACTACTTCACCAATGGGTTCGATACGATCACCAAGGGCATCGACGTAATTGGCAGCTACCGCTCGGATTTGGGCGACGGCAAACTCAACCTGACGCTCGCGTATAACTACAACAAGAGCAAGGTGACCAAGTTCGACCCGATTGTGATCAGCCCAGCGCAGATTTCCGATATCGCGAATTTTGCGCCAAAGCACCGGGCGATTTTGTCGGCCGGCTGGCAGATGGGTGATTTCTCGATCAACGCGCGGGAAAACTACTACAGTTCGTGGAGCGTGCAGGCTGATTATCCGGGCCAAGTCTTCGGCGCGAAGTTCACCACTGATCTTGACGTCAACTACACCTTCATGGAGCATTACACGCTGACGCTTGGCGCGAACAATCTGTTCAACACCAAGCCGGACCGGATCGCGCCATCGGCGTCGAACCCGATCTATGCCTTGACGGGCAGCACCGGTGACGGTCAGGTTTACCCACGCAGCGGCGGACCCTTTGGGTTCAACGGCGGCTTCTGGTACGCCCGGGTGCGCGTCAAATACTAAGTTTCGCATCGGCTAAAATCAGGGGCAGGCAAGTTTCGGCTTGCCTGCCCCTTTTTCGTTTGCGACTTGCCGGATTGTCAGTTTCGCCAAAGGAAGAATGCATGCGGTTCGGAAAAGCACTGCTCACGGCGCTTTTGGCGCTCTCGCTGGGCGCCCAAGGCGCGATAGCGGCATCGCCTGTCCCGGTGGGCGCGGAACACGGCATGGTCGTATCGGCGCACCGGCTGGCGTCAGATACCGGCGTCGCGGTGCTCAAGCAGGGCGGTAATGCGGTCGATGCTGCGATTGCGGTCGCCTATGCCTTGGCGGTGACCTTTCCGGAGGCCGGAAATCTGGGCGGCGGCGGCTTTATGACGGTGCGCTTTGCCGATGGCCGCACCACTTTCATCGATTTCCGCGAGACAGCGCCGCAGGCTGCCACCGCGAATATGTATCTCGACGCCAAGGGTGAGGTGATCCCGCTGCTCAGCACGCGCGGCTACCTTGCGGTTGGCATTCCCGGGACGGTCGCCGGGCTTGAGCTGGCCCGGACCAAATACGGGACCCTCCCCCGCAAGGCGCTGATGGCGTCGGCGATCCGCCTTGCGGACCAAGGCTTCGTGCTCGATCAGGGCGATGCTGATATGCTGGGTGAGGGCGCTGATGATTTCCGCAAGGATCGGCCGAGTGCGGCCATTTTCCTCAACCGGGGCAAGAGCTGGCAGGCCGGCGACCGACTGGTTCAGGCAGACCTGGCGCGCTCGCTGCGGCTGATCGCCAAAGGTGGCGCGGATGCATTCTACAAGGGCGCGATTGCGGCGCGGATTGTCGCTGCCTCGAACCGCAACGGCGGGATCATGACCGTCGCCGATTTTGCCGGTTACAAGGCACGGGAACTGGCCCCCCTCGAATGCAATTATCGCGGCTTCCAGATCATTTCAGCGCCGCCGCCCAGCTCTGGCGGGGTTGTGCTGTGCGAAACCCTGAACATCCTTGAGGCCTATCCGATCGGCACCCTCGGGTTTCATTCGGCGCAAGGGGTTCATTACACCGTGGAAGCACTGCGGCGAGCCTATCACGACCGGAACCTCAAGCTCGGTGACCCGGCGTTTGTGCGCGATGATTCTGCGCGCTTGATCGACAAAGCCTATGCGGCCAGCTTGCGGGCCGGAATTTCGGATCAGACTGCAACCGCCTCGGCCAGTCTCTCAGGGGCAGATTTTGGGCGCGAAGGCAGCAACACAACCCATTTCTCGATTGTCGACAAGGCCGGCAACGCCGTTTCCCTGACCTATACTCTCAACGACTGGTTCGGCGCGCGGGTGACGCCGGAGGGCACCGGGATCATCCTGAATAACGAAATGGATGATTTTTCGGCCAAGCCTGGTTCGCCCAACATGTACGGGCTGGTCGAGGGCGCAAATAACGCAATCGCGCCAGGAAAACGCCCTCTGAGCTCGATGTCGCCGACGATCGTGACGCGCGACAATAAGCTGTTCATGGTGCTTGGCACGCCTGGCGGGAGCCGCATTCCGACCGGCGTATTGCAGGTCATGATGAATGTGATCGACTACAAGATGCAGCTGCAAGAGGCGGTCGATGCGCCCCGGATCCACCATCAATGGCTCCCCGATGTTATCCATTATGAGCGCAATGCCCTGAGCGCCGACACTATCGCGGTGCTCAAAGCCAAGGGCCATCAAGTGAGCGAGATCGAATACGGCAATCACATCGCCGCGATTCTGGTCGGCGAGCCCGGATTGGGGCAGCCTCCTCTGGGCCGCAACACGCTTTATGGATCGATCGACCCGCGGCTCAACCTTGGCAGCGTTGCCGGGTATTAGTCGGCCATGGGCGCCCTTACTTGCCGCGTTGCGACGGAAGCCGATCTGGAGCAGCTCAACGCGCTGATGGGACGGGCGATCAGCCAATTGCAGAGCGACTTTCTGACTCCAGAAGAGATCGCCGCCAGCCAGCATGTGATGGGACTGGATACCCAGCTCGTGCGCGATGGCACCTATTTGCTCGTCGAAGCCGATGGGGTGACTGCGGGCTGTGGCGGCTGGAGCTGGCGCTCGACGCTGTATGGCGGCGACACCAGCATCGTCGCACGCGAACCCTATGCTCTCGATCCGGCAACCGATGCCGCGCGGATCCGGGCGATGTACACCGACCCCCAGTTTGCCAGGCGCGGGGTCGGCCGCCAGATCCTGGGCGCCTGTGAGGCGGCTGCGCGCAGCCATGGGTTCAGTAAAGTCGAAATGATGGCAACGCTGGCTGGTGCCGCGCTTTACCGGGTCTGTGGCTACCACGAGATCGAGCATATCCGCACCGAACCGATCGCGGGCGTAGTGGTGCCGATGATCCGGATGGGCAAGTCGCTGCTCTAGGGGAATTGCTGTGGCCAAGGGAACACGGGCGACAAAACTGCTGGAGCAAGCTGGCATCGCCTTCATGCCCGTTGTCTACGATTACGATGCTGCTTCGCGTTCGCGTGGGCTTCAAGCAGCCGAAGCCCTTGGAGTGCAACCAGAGGTGGTGCTCAAGACACTTCTCGCGCTGGTCGATGGCCGCCCGGTTTGCGTGATCGTGCCATCGGATCAAGACGTATCGATGAAGCGCTTGGCGGCCTCGTTCGGAGGAAAATCCGCGCAAATGATGCCACCGGCAGATGCCGAGCGGATCACCGGATACCGAATCGGCGGGATCAGCCCGTTCGGTCAGTCGCGCCAATTGCCGACCGTGCTGGATGTGCGGGCGCTGGCCCATTCGCTGGTATTCGTGAACGGGGGGCAGCGGGGGCTGCAATTGCAGCTCGATCCGGCCAGTATCGTGCAGGTCTTGAACGCCTGCACAGCCGCACTTGGCTTTGATCAAGGGTTTCCTACCTAGATCGGGCTTCAGCACCGGTTAGCGACGAATGCTTACCGTGCCTCCTGTTAGCCGATGGGTTCGATGGGCGTGACCCGGCCAGCGTGGAGCATTCAATGGCGCAAATGCCCTGCCCGCAACCGGACAGACCGCTCACCGAGCCAGGTGAGCTGCGAACTGCGCCGCGCTTTGCGCTGATACTGCGCGCCGGCAAGCTGGTTTCGCCAGCTGGCGAGTTCCTGTGTGTCTTGCGGGATATCTCCGCGACCGGGATCAGGGCGCGGCTGTTTCATTCGCTCCCGGCGGGTGAAGAATTCAAACTTGCGCTTGGCAATGGCGAGCTTCACCGGCTCGAGCAGGTCTGGCAACGCGAAAACCATGCCGGCTTCCGCTTTACCAAGGGGCCGGTCGATGTGTCTTCGCTGCTTGACGAGGCGGGGCTATTCCCCAAGCGCCAGATTCGCCTTCGGTTACAATTGCCGGTGCTGGTTTCAGCCGATAGCGCCAGCGGGCTCGGGCGGCTGCGTGATATCTCGCAACAAGGGGCGCTGATCGAATCGCCTTCGCCGTTGGCGATTGGCGAGCAAGTGCGGCTTGAGGTTGGGGGCTTGCCGAAGATCTACGCCAAAGTCCGCTGGCGGCGGGTGCTTGCGCATGGTTTGGTGTTCGAACAGGTTTTCCGGCTGGATGAGCTGGCCCGGCTGGCTGCAGAAGTGCAGCGCGGACTGGTGAGTTCAGCCTAGGCTGGGAGGAACCGAATATTCGCGCGGCCCCCTCGTTAATCAGTGATTAGGCATTTTCCTTCATTTCTAACCTTGGGGGACAGGGGACACGCAAGTGACTAGGGGTCTAGCAGCGCAGGCAGGGTATCGCAGATCGGGCCGTATTACGCCCGATTCTGCGTTGATTCTGATTAGCTGTAGTCCGCGTCGCTTGAGTAACAGCGCGCGAATCGGCAATTCAAGAACCGGCGACGTGTCATGATTCTTTCCGAACGTCGCAGGCCCGTATTCACCGCTGAATTGCTCGTGCGAGTTGGCGTGATCTGGCTGATTGTCTCGGCGATATTCGTTATCAGCAATTTGCCGGCGATAAGCGGTACGATACAGCCAGGTGCCTTGGCCGAGCGAATTACCACGGTCATCGTGCCGCTGCTGACAATGGGCGCGGCGATGCTGCTGGCCGGTCGAATCGCCTGGCGCCTTTTCGACAGCGAACTCATTTTCTACACCGTGCTGACTCTGGCGTTGGCAATTCCGTTTACCGCGCAGTTTCAGCTACTTCGTTTCGATCTGCACGGCTTGCAAATCGTTGGTGTGCTTGCCGCGCTCAACGGGTTGATGGCGCGTAGCGCGCGCAATGGCGGCTGGGTAGCTGGCACGGCGCTGGGGCTTGTCCTAAGCATAAATCCTGAATTGATCCCACTCGCTATCCTGTTTTGCTTGATACTGGCTCTGCGCTGGCTGGTGCAGCCATCGGAACGGGGCTGGCTGGTCCATTTCCTGTGGGCGGTCAGCCTGACGAGTCTCGTTGCCTTCCCGCTGTCGCATGATTTTGGCGATCTTTCAGGCCGCTCCGGATCGGCTTCCATGGCCACTGTCACCGGATTTGCCATTGCTGCAGCGGGAACCAGCCTACTTGGCCTCGTACCGCGTATGCCGCGCCTGCCGCTGCTTTTGGCGCTGGGTCTGGTTGGCGCGGCAGCGCTGGGCGCAAGCTTGGCGCTGGTCCGGCAAGGCGGCGCCCAACCGCTTGCTGCGGCGGGTTCGCCGATCTGGTCCTATCGTCCTGACATGATCGCGCAGATGATGGTCCCGCCGTTCATCGGATTGATTGCCGCTTTGCGCCTCCATCTCCAGTCCTGCGGCTGGCTGCAGCGCTACTGGCTCGATTATGCCTTGTTGTTGTGCGCGGCTTTGCTGATGTCGGTTTTTGATGCCCGCGCTTCGGGCTTCGCCTGCGCCGTTGCCGCCGTGCCACTGGCCTGGCAGCTGCGCCGCTGGCTGCGGCTGGCACAAAAAATGCGCGGACCAGTAGCGCGTGTGCCGGCGCTATCGGCAATGGCGCTGGCCGTGATGCCGGGCCTGCCGCTGCTGGTGATTGCCAGTCTTTCGGCTGGCTAGGCCGGACGGAAAATCAACGCATCGCCGTTCATGCAATAGCGTTTGCCGGTCGGCTTGGGGCCATCGTCGAACACATGGCCAAGGTGGCCGCCGCATTTGGCACAATGGATTTCGGTGCGCGGAAATCCGGTTTCCCAATCGGTAGAGGTGCCGATCGCGCCGGGCAGCGCTCGCCAGAAGCTGGGCCAGCCGGTGCCGCTCTCATATTTTGTGTCCGAAGCGTAAAGCGGGTTGCCGTCCGCTGCACAGACGAAAGTGCCGCGCCGATGTTCGCGCAGCAGCGCCGAAGTGCCGGGTACTTCGGTGCCCTTTTGACGCAGGATGTGAAACTGCTTGGGGGTCAGCCGCTTGCGCCACTCGGCTTCGGTGTAGCGCACCGGATAGACTTTGGCCTCCGCGCCGCTGGCGCAGGCGGCGAGCACAGGAAGCGCGGCAGAGGCGCCGAGCCAGCCGAGGAAGCGGCGGCGGGGTAATATCTGGTCCATGCCCATAGTTCGCCGCGCCTCTCCAAAAGGTTTCACGGAGAGCTTAGAATTTTTCCATCGTCACGCCAAGCTTGCGGAAGCCGTGGACGAAATTGGCACGCACCCGTTCGACTTGCCCGGTAACGCGCACCCGCATCCGCCGCTTGTGCATTTCTTCCAGCAGGATCTTGAGCTGGAGCTCGGCCAGCCGCGCGCCGACACAGCGGTGGATGCCATAGCCAAACGCCAGATGCCGCCGCGCATTCTCACGGGTGATGATCAGCTTGTCCGGATTTTCGAAAATGTCCTCGTCGCGGTTGGCCGAGATGTACCACAGGATCAGCTTGTCGCCCTTTTTCACCTGGTGGCCAAACAGGTCGGTATCGGCGGTTGCGGTGCGGCGCATATGCGCCAGCGGCGTGACGAAGCGGATGCATTCCTGCACCGCATTGGGAATTACCGAGGGATCGTTCTCGAAGATCTCACGCTGGTCGGGGAACTGGTCGAGTGCGTGGATAATGCCCGACATGGTGTTGCGGGTGGTATCATTGCCGCCAACGATAAGCAGGATCAGATTACCCATGAATTCCTGCGGGCTCATGTGGTTCATCGCTTCGGAATGAATCATCATCGAGATAAGATCGGGTGTCGGTTCCGCATTGACGCGCTCCACCCACAGGCGCTGGAAATACTGTGCCATCTCAAGCAGGATTTCATGGCGCGTCTCGTTCAGTTCATGGGCCAGGCTAATCTCGACATCGCCAGCCCAGTCGGACCAGAAGGTCAGCAGATGGCGATCTTTCCAGGGGAAGCCGAACAGCAGCGCCAGCATGCCAGTTGTCAGCTCGATCGAGACTTTCTCGACCCAGTCGAACTCCACGCCGAACGGCAGGGTATCGAGCACCCCGGCAGTGCGCTCGCGGATGCTGTCGGCCATTCGCTCCATCTCGGTGGGCGTGAAGGCGGGCGCGACAGTGCGGCGCTGGCCGGTGTGCTGGGGCCGGTCCATCGCAATGAACATGGGCAGATTCCGATCCTCGGGCATGTCATCCGGGCGGTCGCCGATAGTGATCCCGCCGAACTCCCATGACGAAGAGAACAGCTCGGGCAGCGATTCAACGTGCTGGATCGTCTTGACCGTCGTGACATTCCAGTAGTCGCGATAGGGCGTGCCGGTTACCTTGTTGATCGGGGCGGATTTGCGCATTTCAGCGAAAATCGGCTGCCACCGGTCCTCAAGATAAATGTCGGAGCGGCTGACATCCCCGGGGTGGGTGTGGACGGGCAGTTCTTGCCCATGGGTCTTGCGCCATTCGTCCAACGCCTCGACCGCGTTAGGCGAGGTACGATAGGTGAAAGCGGCAGCGTCAACTTGGGGATTGGTAGCCATCGGGGTTCCTCTCGAACGCATTCGTCGCTGATGCGTTGCCACACGAGACTTATCTGGCGTAACTTACCGCTGTGTCAACAGTGGGTCGGGATTGGCGGGTTACGACGGGCGCAGATCCTGCCCGCTTTGGCTCAGCCCCGTTTTTCTTGTTAGGCAGGTGCGCGGCGCAGCCAGCCGCGCTTGGTCGACTTGCCCCGTGCGGGTCCGGATTGCATCACCCGTTTGCGGAACAGAGCGGCACCCGCCCGCACGAACACCGCGACGCAGAAAACCTGCCAGACCAGCGCCGCGGCGTGCGGCCACAGCGCCGGATCCTGCGCTGCCCGCGCCAGCATCGCGAAGGGCGAGCTGAACGGCACGATGGTTGCGGCAATTTCCATTGGCGAACCCGGCTGCGACATGGCAAAGCTGGCGAAGAAGAACACCATCAGCTGCATCATGGTGACCGGCATCGACAGCGTTTGCACTTCGCGAACCGTGGTGGCCATCGAGCCGATCGCCAAGAACAGCGAGCCGAGCAGCAGATAGCCCATGGCGAAATAGGCCACTCCCAAAGCCAGAAACAAGGGCCAGCCGACTGCCGGTGGGGTCAGCACCGGCAGCGCTTGCCCTCCAATAACGCCGATCACCGCGCCGGACACGCCCCATACAGCGATCCCGACCAGCGAAACGGCAAGCATGGCAAACAATTTGCCCAGAAACACCGCGTCCATCGGAATTGCTGCGGCAAGGGTTTCGATGATCTTGTTGCCCTTTTCCTCAACCAGATTGGACAGGACCATGCCCGCCAGCAGCATGGTGAGCAGGAACAGCAGCGTTTGCCCGGCTTGCGCAGTCAGTACCCGTCCCTGAGTCTGATCGGCGGAGCTGGTAGCGATGCCGCTCAGCGCTACCGTCGGATAGGCCTCAGGCACCTTGCCCTGCGCCTGGGCCGCGACCAACGACACCGGGCCCTGCCACCGCTCGATCCGATCAGCCGGGCCAGTCAGCACTGGCCGGGCCGGGGTTCCGCTGAGGATAGCGGCAAGATTGCCGCGGCCCCGTTTCATCTCGGCAGCAGGATCGAAGGCCTCACCTGGAGCGAGCCGCTTGAGCACCGTAAGTTGCGGCAACGCGCGGCCGATCCGGGGGCTCAGCCGCTCATGCGCGACTTGCACCGCCGCGACATCGGCCGCCGACATGGCAATGCCCAACACTGGCTGACTTCCGCTGTTCTTGACTGTCTGCCCGATCCCGCCAGCCATTATGCCGACCAGCAGCGGAAACAGCGGGCCCAGCAGAAAGAAGAAAAAGCTGCGGCTGAACAGGATCGCGGTGAAATCGCGGCGAGCGATGACCAACGCGGCCTGAACGGTGGAGAGGCGGCCTGCCCCGGTTCTGCTATCGGCCATCAGCGTTGCTCCTCCGAATTGCCTTCTTCCAGTGCGCGGGCCGCCGCTTCGCCGGCAATCGCGACGAAGGCATCATGCAGCCCGGCCCGTTCGATCGACAGCGACAGGATCCCCGCCTCGCCCTCGATCAGTGCGCGCAGCAGCGGTTCGATTCCGCTGGTCGGAAGCGAGAAATACCAGAAGTTCCCTTCGGATCGGGCATCGGGCGGCAGTGCGGCGCGCCACGCACCGTCGCGCTTGCCGGTTTCAAGCCGCACCTGCGGCCGGATCCGGTCGCGCGCGACGTCCACTGGTCCGGCAAAGGGTACGCGGCCCCCGGCGATGATAGCCACCTCGTCGCATAGCCGCTCGGCATGGGCGATGACATGGGTCGAAAATATCACCGTCGTTCCTTTGGCCGCGAGCCCGCGGATCATCTTCTCAAGCCGGCCCTGGTTGATCGCGTCGAGGCCTGAAAACGGCTCGTCAAAAACCACCAGCCGCGGCTCGTGCACCAGAGTACCAAGCAGCTGGACCTGCTGGGCCATGCCCTTGGACAGCTGGCGGATTTGACGATCTGCGGCATAGCCCAGGCCGTGTTCCTCCAGCATCGCCCGCCCGCGCTTGCGCCCCTCAGCCAGCGGCAGCCCGCGCAAAGCGCCGATAAAGGCAATCGCCTCATAGGCTTTCATCGATGGGTACAGCCCGCGTTCTTCAGGAAGATAGCCGATCGCGTGGGCGATCTCATGCGGGCGATCGTGCCCCAGCACGCGGCGGATACCCGAATCCGGATCAATAATCCCCAGCAGCATCCGCAAGGTGGTGGTCTTGCCCGCGCCATTGGGGCCAAGAATCCCGTAGATCGAACCTTCGGGGACCAGCAGATCGACACCATCGACCGCGGTGAAGCCATCGAAGCGCTTCACAATCCCCCGCGCTTCGATCGCGAGTGGCCGCGCATTCTGGTCGCCCGCGTTGCTCGCCAAGTTGTATTCCCCTAACTTCATGATGAGGCCGATAATGCCCACCTCGTGAACAGGAGCAACAGCAAGTTTGGTTAACGCAGCGCTTCTTGACGAATTGAAAGCGGATCTGGCGATCGAAGCACGACGGTTGGGCTTTGCGCAATGCGGCTTTGCGGCAGCCGGCGAAGATCCCTTGCGCGCCGCGCGGCTGATTGATTGGCTGGACGAGGGGAATCACGGCGCGATGGGCTGGATGGAAGAGCGCCGCCACCACCGCCGTTCGCCGCAAGGCCTGTGGCCGCAGGCGCAAACCGTGATCGCGCTGGGGATGAGCTATGCTCCGGCTGCTGATCCGTTGGCGCTGGCCGAGGTGCCGGACCGGGGCAGGATTTCGGTCTATGCCCAAGGCAAGGATTACCATGACACGGTCAAGAAGGCGCTGAAAGCTCTAGCCCGCTGGCTGGTGGACCAATCTGGTAAACGTGGGCTCGGCGAAATCGGGGTAAAGGTGTTCGTCGATACTGCTCCAGTGATGGAAAAGCCGCTGGGCGAGGCGGCCGGGCTGGGCTGGCAAGGCAAGCACACCAACCTCGTCAGCCGCAGCGAAGGGAGCTGGCTGTTCCTCGGCTCGATCTACACCACGCTGGAATTCACCCCGGATAAGCCCGGCGAAGATCATTGCGGCTCGTGCAATGCGTGTCAGACGGCGTGCCCAACCGATGCGTTCCCTGCCCCCTACCGGCTCGATGCCCGGCGCTGCATCAGCTATCTGACGATCGAGCACAAAGGCCCGATTCCGCTGGAATTTCGCCGCGCGATCGGCAACCGCATCTACGGCTGCGATGATTGCCTGGCCGTCTGCCCGTGGAACAAATTTGCGGCGGCGGCCGGGGCCAATCAGGCCTTTCTGCCGCGCGCCGAACTTGCCGCGCCGCGCCTGGCCGAATTGCTGGCGCTGGATGACGCAGGCTTTCGCGCCCTGTTCTCCGGCTCACCGATCAAGCGGATCGGGCGCAACCGGTTTGTGCGCAATTGCCTGATTGCGGCGGGCAACAGCGGCGACAGCACGCTGGTCGCAGCGGTCCAGGCGCTGACCGGCGATCCGGACGAGACCGTGGCCGAAGCAGCGCACTGGGCGCTGCGGGAGTTGGGGTAGGGGATTGGTTTGAAGGAGCTGGGATTGGGGTGAGGCGGTAGTTGATCTGCAATTGCTGTTCTGCCCCACCGCGAATTTGAGCTAATGCGGACTATGGCATCAAAACCGAAAATACTCTCTGACCACAAAAAGGTGCGATCAAAGCTCGTTACGCCTTGGCATCAGATTTTTGGTCCGACGAATGATGTTTCTTGGATCAACGAAATGATCCCGGAACTGCTTTGGATCAATCTAGTAGAAGCTGATCACGGAAATCCCCGAGCCATTGAAATCGTTACTGCGGTGGCGCGGATCGCTCGCACATTTGTGGAAGCGGTTCCAATTTTAACTTTCGCTTACGCTAGTGATTTTGCAAGGATTGCGCCGGAAGATCGAGCGAGGTTTTTGGTCGAACTTAATTCCAAGGGTATCTTGACGGAACTTCAAGAGGCGCTCTCAGAACTCGTTTCTTGGTTTCCAGACTGCCCGTTGAGCGAAGTTTTTTTCGAGAGCGCGTCAGCCCCTACGCCATCCGGCTTAGAAGAGATAAAGAGCGCCGTCATCGGGCTATATGATCGACAATCTCGATCCTCAACGATGACACAGGCAACGACTGTTTGGCTTGCTATTGATTCCGGGGGGTTGGTCGTCAGTGGTGGATTGGTACTGGCGCAGTTTCCAAAAATCGAGGAATATCCCGATACGGAACTTTCGCTGCAAATAGCAGCGAGCATCAGAAGCACAGTCAATATGTTGGTTGGCAACCGACGAGACTTGGACTCAATTCCCGGATGGCACAACCAATTCTGGAGTATGGGCCTTACATTCGAAAAATGTGAGTTCGACGATGACTGATGAAGAATATTTTGAATTTCTCCACAATCTGGCGGCCGATTATGCCAAGTGGCTGTCACAGGACTTCAAAATCCGCCTTGCCAAATGGCCAACGGATTTTGCGATTGCAGAAATCCACGAGGTCGTCGGTGCTTTGCTTGCTAGACAAGTAACCCTTGGAGCGCATGTTGCCGAGAATCCCCAACTCTGGAATGGTCATGTGGCTCCCCTCATTTTGAGAGCGATGGCGGACGTTTACATCAATGTCGCGTGGTTGCTGGGAGATCCAACGTCTCGTTGCCGGAACTTCGTCCTCTATGGATTGGGCCAGGCGAAACTAGCTGTGGAACGGAGGAAGGAGGAGCCGACGTCTCCCGAAAACACAAAAATAATAGAGCAAACAGAGGCGTGGATTGATAGTCAACGAGCGACGTTTTTGCTCGACATCAACCTCGGCAGTTGGTCGGGAACAAGCACTCGGCAGATGGCCGATGAGGCAGGCTGCATCGACTTTTACAATTGGGTGTACACGCCGTTCAGCGCTTGCACTCACTCAATGTGGCAACATGTAGCACTTTACAATCTGCGCCAATGTAACAACCCATTGCACCGCAAGCATCGAGTTCCCGATTCTAGTTTTCGCCTAGATATTGACCCCAATTATCTTCATCTGGCTGCAAAATACAGCCAGAAGCTGTTCATTCTTTTTGATAAATACTTTGATGTTGAAGTATCAGAGCAATCCGCTTTTTCGCTGTTGAAAGAGCGGTTTGCGATCTTAAGCGAATGACCAAGTTGCACCCAATGCACAAACCCAACCCCACCCACTGCCGAAACGCCAACCCCCACCCGCGCTGCCTCTACCTAACGCCCCAGCAAATTCCGGGCCTGGCTGGCGATCTGGGCCAGCATCGCCGGAGTGACCGGGGCCGCGACCTGTGCCCTGCCGACCATCGCGCGGAACTGCTGGATCGCCGCAGCTTGTCGCTCGGCCCAGCTCTCAACTGCCGCATTAGGGCCATGTTTCAACTTGCCGCCAGGCTTGCCCGCCGCGCGGCGCAGGAAATCCAGCCGCATGTGCTGAAAATCGCGGGCCAGGCCATTGACCAGCAGTCGCTCCCACGGATCAGACGGGCTCATCCGCTCGGCCGTCTGCTGCGCCCAGTCGAGCCCCAGCCGCGTGCCGATGTTGCCGAACGCGCTGGTCAGGACCGGCGCCGCGGTTCCGCTTTGCCGCGACAGCATGGCAAGGCCGATCACGCCATCGATGTCGTAGAGATGGGCAACCATTGCGCTCACCGCATCGGGTGCGCCAAGCATAGTAAAATCTGCACACATCCGGGCTGATTGGGATTTGCCTTCTGCTGAAAGCAGCAAGCCGGCGGCGTTGGAAAGCTCGGTGACCCCGGCAGAAAGCTGCGCGATCATCCGGGCCGGCTCGGCCAGGCCCCCGCTCACCCGCAGCAGATCGACCATATGGGTAACCATTGCTGCTGCCGCCCGGTCAAACAGCAGGATGCGCGCCGCCTCCGGCATGGGCGAGGATTCGATACTCTGCCAGATCGGGGCCATCCGCAGCAGGCGTTCGATGGTGACGAAAGCCGCGGTTATCTGCGCCAGTGTCGCGCCTTCTTCCTCGACCAGTTCAAACGAATGGATCAGACCGAGCCGGTTGATCATCCGGTTGGCAAGTTTGGTCGCGATGATTTCGCGGCGCAGGCGGTGGCCAAGAATGTCCGTCTTGAATTTGATCCGCATCGGCGCCGGGAAAGCTGCCAGCAGTTCCTCGGCAAGGGCCGGGTCATCGGGCACGGTGCTGTTTTCCAGCGCCTCTTGCAGGACCAGCTTGCTGCTGGACAGCATCACCGCCAGCTCGGGCCGGGTTAGCCCTCGGCCATCGGCAGCACGTCGCGCAAGCACATCGCTGGCCGCGAGGCCCTCGGTCTTGCGGTCAAGATGGCCGCCCTCTTCCAATGTTTCGATCAGGCGCAACCGCGAGGCGGTGGCCGATGCTCCGCCTGCCTCGGCGATCGAAAGCGCCAGCGCCTGAAGCCGGTTATCCTCAAGCACCAGCGCACCAACCTCGTCGGTCATTGCTACGAGCAGTTTGACCCGCGCCGGCTCAGTCAGCCGCCTGGCCCGTTTGGCCGAAGCGAGGGCGATCTTGATATTGACCTCATTGTCCGAACAATCGACCCCCGCCGAATTGTCGATGAAATCGGTGTTGATCCGCCCGCCCCCAGGGTGTTTGGCTGCCAGCGAGAATTCGATCCGTCCCGCCTGCGTGCAGCCAAGATTGGCACCTTCGCCGATCACCCGGGCGCCGACATCCGCGCCATCGATGCGCAGCGCGTCATTGGCCGGATCGCCGACATCGACATTGTTCTCGGCCGAGCTTTTCACATAGGTGCCAATCCCGCCAAACCACAGCAGGTCGACCTTGCTCTTGAGGATCGCGGTTATCAGCCCGTCGGGATCGATTGCCTTGGCCTCAATCCCCAGCATCTCGCGCACCTGCGGGCTGAGCGGAATTTCCTTGAGGCTGCGGGCAAAGACCCCGCCGCCCTTCGAGATCAGCGCCTGGTTGTAATCCTCCCAGCTTGATCGGGGCAGCGCAAACATCCGCACCCGCTCGGTCCAGCTCTTGGCCGGATCGGGGGTGGGATCGAGGAAAATGTGGCGGTGATCGAAGGCAGCGACTACCTGAATCGCCTTGGACAGCAGCATGCCATTGCCAAAGACATCGCCCGACATATCCCCGCAGCCCGCCACGCGGATCGATTGCGTCTGGACGTCGACCCCCAGCTCAAGGAAATGGCGCTGGACCGAAAGCCATGCCCCCTTGGCGGTAATGCCCATGGCCTTGTGATCGTAGCCCTTCGAGCCGCCACTGGCGAAGGCATCGTCAAGCCAGAAATCGAATTCCTCGGCGATGGCATTGGCGGTGTCGGAGAAGGTCGCGGTGCCCTTGTCGGCGGCGACCACGAAATAGGGATCCTCGCCGTCGCGGATGACCACCTTATTGGGGTGGACGACTTTTCCTTCGGCAATATTGTCGGTGATCGACAGCAGCGTGCGGATGAAAAGCTTGTAGCTTTCCTTGCCTTCGGTCAGCCATCCCTCACGGTCTCTCGCGGGATCGGGCAGCTGCTTGGGATAGAACCCGCCCTTGGCGCCGGTCGGCACGATCACCGCGTTCTTGACCCGCTGCGCCTTCATCAGCCCCAGGACCTCGGTGCGGAAATCGTCGCGACGGTCGGACCACCGCAGTCCACCCCGGGCGACCGGGCCGGCGCGCAAGTGGATGCCTTCAACCCGGCGTGAATAGACGAAGATTTCGCGCCATGGGACCGGCCGCGGCAGGCCGGGAACCAGCGCTGAATCGAGCTTGAAAGCCAGCGCCAGCTCTCCTGCCGGCGCAAAGGCATTGGTTCGCAGCATCGCTTCAACCAGCGCACGGTACTGGCGCAGCAATCGATCATCATTGATCGCGCTGACCGCAGACAACCCGTCGCGGATCTGCGACTGCGCCTTTGTTTCGGCAGCGGCCCGGTTGCCGGCAAAGGCCGGATCATGGCGCGCGGCGAACAGCGCGAGCAGCGCACGGGTGACGCCGCTGGCGTGTTGCAGCGCATCGACCACCGTGGGGATGCCAAAGCTCATTCCGGCCTGGCGCAGATAACGGAACCAGGCGCGCAGCCAGTTGGCCTCGCCTGCAGAAAGCGCGACCGAAGTGATCAACCGGTTGAACGGGTCATCCTCAGCCTGGCCGTTGAGCACGGCAGCGATCGCTCCCTCGATCGCCTCGCTGCGTGCCATCAGGCCGCCAACATCCTGTCCTGCCGGAACTGCCAGCAGGAAATCATGGATTGTGCCAATCGGGCCATCTTTGGCTTCCAGCGCGGTTGGCACATCCTCGATCACCCGGAAGCCGAAATTTTCCAAAGCCGGTACCGCATCGGACAAGGCCAATGCGCCGCTGCGCTGATAGAGCTTGAGGCGCAGCACCCCCGCTCCGCCCTCAGTGGGTACGTCGTCTGCGAGCAGGTGTAGCCGTGCCCCGCGCTTGGGCCCGGCCTCGCCCTCGCCGGTCAGGTGGCGCAGGCGGGAAATGTCGATCGCGGCTTCGGCGGCGCCATACGCGGCGCGGTACGATTGGGGGAAGGCTTCGGCAAAGCGCGCAGCGATGGCGGCGGCGCGGCCCGGTTCCTCGCTGGCGGCAATCTCGCTCTCGACCGCTTCGGGCCAGCCGCGCACCATCGATTGCAATTGCAGGTCGAGCGCGGTTTCGCGGGCGCGATTGGAGCCATCGCGGATGTCGAGCACGAAGCGCAGCAGCGCCAGATTATTGCCCTCGACCTGCAGGCTCCAGTCAAGCAGCCGTGCATCGGTCGCCTTCAGCAGCATTTCTTCGATCTGCAGCCGCAGCGTGGTCGACAGGGCATCGCGCGGCAGCCATGCGAAGGCAAACAGATGACGCTCAAGCGGGGCCTCGACCAGCGCCAGCCGCGGTCGCGGACGATCGATCAGGCTCATCATCGCGGTGGCGATGCGTTCAAGGTCGGCTTTGGAGAACCCGATCAGCAGATCATGCGGCAGTGCGGTGAGGGCATGGACCAGCGCTTTGCCCGCGTGGCCGCTTGGATCGAACCCGAACTTGGTCATCAGTTCGGCCAATTGCGCGCGCATCCGGGGAACCCGATCGGGGGCAGCGGCCAGGGCTGCGCTGGTCCACACGCCGGCATGGACTGAGAGAGCCGAAACTTTGCCGTCTTCCATCACCGGCACAATGAACAGGTCCAGCGGGACGCGGCGATGAACCTGGCTGATGAGGTTCGATTTGACGATCAGCGGCACCCGCAGTCCGGCCTTGGCGCCGCCCTTAGAAAGGCGATCGAACCACCGGAAGGCCCGCTCGAACGAGGCAGGTGCAAGCACGGCCCTAGCGCTTTTGGAACATATCCCAAGCACTTCGCCCTGGCTGCCATCGCGGCGGCGCAGGACATGGCCCAGCTGGGTCAGCATGCCGTCCTTCAACCAGCGCAGCAGCGCGGCGCCTTCGCTGTCGAGCAGGCTATCGGCATCAGCCGCCATCGCCGCCTGCATTTTAGGCCAATCGCGCACGGCGGCACGAACATCGCCCAGCGCGGCGCGCAAGGCGCTTTCCAACTGACGCCGGGCGAGGGCATCGCCGCGCTCGGTTTCCAGATAAACCATGGATTCGCGGCGCTCGCCGGCCGCATCACCATCAAGAATTGCGGTCAATTTGCCTTCACCGTCGCGGCGTACCGGGACAATTGGATGGACCAGCCGATTGATCGCCAAGCCTTGGGAGGCGACCGCCGCTGCGATCGAATCGACCAGGAAGGGCATGTCGTCGTTGATTACCGCGATCCGCATGAAGCGCATCGCAGCCGACCCAGAGACCGATTCCAGAACGAAGGCCGGATCATTTCCACTCCGCTGGGCGGCGGCGGAAATGACAAATTCTGCGGTGCTGGCGAGGCTCTCAGCGGAAAAGGAAATGTCGCCCGGAAGCAGGGAATCCACCAGACGCGATTTAAGCTGCTTGGCCATCTCGGCGGCGGACGAGCCAGTGCGGGCGGCTTTCAAACTCATCGCTTGCGCTCTCCATCCGGCCTCTTGATAGCCGGCCCCTGCGAGTTATTATATTACTGCGATCAGCAGTATTCCTGCGCATTGTAGGAGCAAGTGGTGACAGCCGCAACCAATTTGGCCCAGGTAAATAGCCCTACTCCAACGTCTCCCCCCACGTCTCCCGCATCGCTTCCATGGTCAAGGAAAGTGAACGCCGCCGGGCTGCGGGATCGAAGGTGGCCCCGGCCACTATCAGCTCATCCGCGCCGGTCCGCTCGATGAACTTCCCGATCGCCTTACGGACGGTGGCTGGGCTGCCGACGGCG
>JBKJTN010000155.1:0-15517 GCA_046590275.1 Novosphingobium sp. | reverse complement strand
CCATCGCGAGAACCTGCCTGCCCTGGGCAAGCGTGACAAGCAACTTGTCAAGTCCGCGCCCGCGCCGCACTATCGTGCATTGCACACCTTGGAGGGGGACTGCCAATGCACCGGACTGCCAAATCCGCTTTGCTGATCGGGGGCACCATGCTCATGCTGGGGAACGCGCCCGATCTGTCTCCAAAGCCCGCGTCCCCGCCGACCATCAACGCGCAACGGGCCGTGTCTGCCGCGCTTCCGGCCGAGGATGGCCGTGACGCGGAATTTGCTGCGCGCGGATTCATTGCCAGCCGCGCCGATCCCTTGATCCGCGCAGCGGACGGCCGGGCGGTATGGAACCTTGGCAGTTACGATTTTGTCGCAGGCGCCGCACCGGACACGGTCAACCCTTCGCTATGGCGCCACATCGGCCTGCTGCGCCGACATGGGCTGTTCAAGGTTGCCGAGGACGTGTGGCAAGTACGCGGGTTTGACGTTTCGAACATGACCATAGTCAGGGGCAACACCGGCTGGATCCTGATCGATCCGCTGACCAACAAGGAAACTGCCGCCGCTGCGCTTGAGCTGGTCAACCAGCAGCTTGGCCCTCGCCCGGTCAGCGCGGTAATTTATAGCCACAGCCACGGCGATCATTTCGGCGGTGTGCGCGGGGTGACTGCCGAAGCGGATGTTGCGGCGGGCAAGGTCGCAATTATCGCTCCCGCACATTTTATTGAGGAAGCGGCCTCGGAAAACATTATGGCGGGCGGGGCGATGGCGCGGCGGGCGGGCTATCAGTTCGGGACCGGATTGATGCCAGGAGCGCGCGGCCAGATCGGCAGCGGGATCGGTACCGGTCTGGCAACGGGCGAAATAACGCTGATCGCGCCGACCGACACGATTTTCAAGACCGGTGAGACACGGCTGATCGATGGGGTGAGCCTTGAGTTCCAGATGGTTTCGGGCAGTGAAGCGCCGTCTGAACTCAACGTTTATATCGTGCCGACAAAAACCTTTCTATCGTCCGAAATGTCCACTTGCAGCCTGCACAATATCCTCACCCCGCGCGGCGCCAAGGTGCGGGATACCCGGGCCTGGGCAGGCTATCTGGATGAGGCGTTGCAGCTATACGGGAGCCGCAGCGTTGCGATGATTTCGAGTCATTGCTGGCCGCGCTTCGGCGGCGGCGAAGTCGCCACTTCGCTGGCCGGACAGCGCGACAATTACCGCTATCTTCACGATCAGACGATCAGACTCATGAACCGCGGCGAGACGGCGGTGGAAATTGCCGAAGCTGTAAGGCAGCCCCCTACCCTTGCCAAAGACTGGTTCAATCACGGCTATTACGGCACCTACAGCCACAATTCGAAGGCGGTCTATCAGTTCTATCTCGGCTGGTATGACGCGGTTCCCGCCAACCTCAATCCGCATCCTCCGGCCCAGCGGGCGCAGCGATATATCGCGGCGCTGGGCGGTGCCAGGAAGACGATTACGCTCGCCAAAAAGGCGATGGCGGCGGGCGACTATCGCTGGTCATCCGATCTGCTCAACCAGCTGGTATTTGCGGAACCCGGCAATGCACAGGCCCGTGCGCTGCTGGCCGACAGCTATGAACAGCAAGGCTATCAGGCCGAAAGCGCAATCTGGCGCAACCAGTTCCTGTCAGCGGCGCGTGACCTGCGCCAGGGCGGACCAACTCGCGCGTCAAGCACGCAGAGCAGCGACATGATCTCGGCCATACCGACGCAAACCCTGCTCGATTCGGTATCGACCCGGTTCGATCCGGCCAAGCTGAATGGAAGGCAGCTGGCGATCAATCTGGTCTTGCCCGAGCGGCAGGAGAGCGTCGGTATCGAAGTGGGCAAAACGACGATGATCGGGCGGATGGCGCCGCTGACCAGGCCAGACGCGACTATCACCGGTCCGCGCCGTTTGCTGTTGGGGCTGGTGTTCCTCAAGCTGCCGCTGGCTCAGCTCGAAGCGGCCGGCCTCAAGGTCGATGGTGATCGCAGCGCGGTGGAAGCGTGGGCCAGTTCGCTGGATCCAATGCCGGGGAGCTTCAATATCGCCGAGCCTTAGGGCGCGATCAGATCTCGCCCCGTTCCCGGCGGATCGTGAACCAGCGCTCAACATTAGCGTTGTGCTGCTCAAGCGTCGAGGCAAACAGGTGCCCACCGGTGCCGTCTGCGACCATATAAAGCGCATCGGTCTTGGCCGGATTGAGGACCGCCTCGATCGAGGCTTTGCCCGGATTGGTGATCGGGCCTTTGGGCAGGCCGATCATCGAATAGGTGTTGTAATCGTTGATCGCCTGAATCTCGGACTGGCGGATCCGGCGGCCGAGCGGCTTGCCCCGGGTGATCGGATAGATGATCGTCGGATCGGCCTGAAGCATGATCCCCTGCCGCAACCGGTTTGAATAAAGCCCGGCGACGATCCTGCGCTCAGACGGCTTGCCGGTTTCCTTTTCGACGATCGCAGCCAGCGCCAGAGCTTGCTGCGGGGTTGAAACCGCAATCCCGGGTGCGCGTTTGGCCCAGAGTTCCGCCACCGTGCGCTGCATCGCGGTCTGCATCCGCAGCAGCACTGCTTGCCGAGTTTGGCCGCGCTCGATCTCGTAGGTATCAGGCAGGATCGAACCTTCGGGCGGCACTGCAATGCTGCCGGTGAGCAGAGGCTGCGCCATCAGCCGGTCATAGACCATGATAGACGGCATGCCTTCAGGCACGGTGACAAACCGACGCAGCACTTCATCGCCCTGCAGGATCGCGAGGATCTGCGAGGGGCTGGCACCCTTGGGCAGCAGAAATTCCCCAGCCTTGATCGGCGCGCCGCCACCAAAAAACCGGGCGCGCAGACGGAAGCTGTCAGCCGATTTGATAGCGCCTGCTTGTTCCAACTTTGCGGCAACTGACCCCAGGCTCGTGCCATCGGGAACGACAAAAGCCTTTTCCGCTTGCAATGGCCCGGCCGAAAACCAGCCGCCCAGCAGGCTCAGCGCAGCCAGCCCCAGCAGCACCGCCGCAATGGCAGCCAGCAGTCGGCCGCGCCGCGTCATGGATCAGATTGCCTTCATGATCAGGCTGGCGTTGGTTCCGCCAAACCCGAAGCTGTTGTTTAGCACCGCCTTGACGACCCGCTTCCTGGCAACGTGCGGCACCAGATCCACGCCCTCGCAGCCCTCGTCGGGATTATCGAGGTTGAGCGTCGGAGGCACGATCTGATCGCGGATCGCCAGAATGCAGAAGATCGCCTCAACAGCGCCCGCGCCGCCCAACAAATGGCCGATGGCGGATTTGGTCGAGCTCATCGAAACACCGCTGATCGCATCGCCGAACAGCCGCTTGACCGCTCCCAGCTCAATCGTGTCGGCCATGGTCGAAGTGCCGTGCGCGTTGATATAATCGATGTCGGAAGGCTGCATACCGGCCTTTTTCAGCGCCATTTCCATCGAGCGATAGGCCCCGAAGCCATCGGGGTGCGGAGCGGTGACGTGATAGGCATCGCCCGACAGGCCATAGCCGACCACTTCGGCATAGATCTTCGCGCCGCGCGCCTTGGCGTGCTCATATTCCTCGAGCACCACGACGCCGGCGCCCTCGCCCATGACGAACCCGTCGCGGTCCTTGTCATAGGGGCGGCTCGCCTGTTCGGGGCGATCATTGAACGAGCAGTTAAGCGCGCGGGCCTGGGCAAAACCAGCAACCCCGAGCGGACAGATCGTGCCTTCGGCCCCGCCTGCCAGCATAATGTCAGCATCGTCGTCGCGGATCATCCGGGCGGCATCGCCAATCGAGTGTGCGCCGGTCGAACAGGCGGTTACCACGGCGTGATTGGGGCCCATCAAGCCATATTTGATCGAGACCTGGCCCGATATGAGGTTGATCAGACGGCCGTGGACGAAATGCGGCGAAACGCGGCCTGGTCCCTTCTCGGCCAGCACGAGTGATTCGCTCTCGATTCCCGGCAGACCGCCGATCCCCGAACCGATCGAGCAGCCTGCACGCAGGCGCATCGCCTCGTCCATTTCGGTCAGGCCAGCGTCTTCCAGAGCCTGCCCGGCAGCATCGATGCCATAGATGATGAACGGATCAACCTGGCGCTGGACCTTGTGATCGACCCGCTTGTTGGGATCGAACCCATAAGGATGATCGGCTGGCTTTACCTCGCAGGCAATCAGGCACTTTTGATCGGAGGGATCGAATCTGGTGATGCGCCCCGCGCCCGACTTCCCGCCGAGCAGGTTTTTCCAGACCGTTTCGACCTCCGCACCCAGCGGAGTTACAAGGCCAAGACCGGTAATGACGACACGACGCATGAAAATCTCCGAACTCGAAAATGCAACAGGCCCAGCCCTTTACGGACTGAGCCTGTCGAAACCCCGTGAGCTGTCAAAGCGGCGAACAGCCCTACAACACGCTCAGGGCAATCGGGGAAGTTAGACTGAAAAATCAGCCCTTGTTGTCATTGATGAACTTGATCGCGTCCGAGACGGTGGCGATCTTCTCAGCCGCATCGTCAGGAATTTCGACACCGAATTCTTCTTCGAACGCCATCACCAACTCAACAATGTCGAGGCTGTCGGCACCCAGATCATCGATAAAGCTGGCATCTTCGGTTACTTTGTCAGCTTCTACGCCAAGATGCTCAACGACAATCTTCTTAACCCGGTCGGCAGTGTCGCTCATGGATAAACCCCTTCGTGAACGGCAGGTGAAATGTTGAAATCGCCCTAATCAACAGGAGAGGCGCTGGCAAGCGCCATCCCCAAATTCATCCCTTTTGCGGTTCAACGATACGTATGTGAAGATCGCGCAGCGCCCTGCTTTCCGGAAGCGATGGCGCGCCCATCAGCAGGTCTTCCGCCCGCTGATTCATCGGGAACAGGGTTATTTCGCGCAGATTCTGCGCACCGCACAGCAGCATGACGACCCGGTCGACCCCCGCCGCCATCCCGCCATGCGGCGGTGCGCCATATTGGAATGCGCGGTAAAGCCCGCCGAACCGGTCTTCCACATCGGCCTTTGCCAGCCCGGTCAACTCGAACGCCTTGACCATCAGGTCGGGATGCTGGTTGCGGATCGAGCCCGAGGCGATCTCGAACCCGTTGCAGACCAGATCATATTGATAGGCCAGAATCGTCAGCGGATCCTGATTTTCGAGCGCATCCATCCCGCCCTGGGGCATCGAGAACGGATTATGCGCGAAATCGACCTTCTTGTTCTCCTCGTCCCATTCGTAGAACGGGAAATCGACGATCCAGCATAGGTTGAAGCTGCTCTGATCGATCAGACCCAGCTGTTCGCCGACCCGGGTGCGGGCAAGTCCCGCCAGCTTGGCGGCTTGCGATTCCTTGCCCGCCGCGAAGAAACAGCCATCATCAGGGCCAAGGCCTAGCGCTTCGTAAAGCGCGATCATGCCCGGCTCGCCGTGGTTCTTCGCAATTGGCCCGCCGAATTCACCACCCTTGCGGGTGACATAGCCAAGGCCCGCATGGCCTTCGCTGCGAGCCCAGTCATTCATGTCGTCAAAGAACTTGCGGCTTTTTTCGGCAGTGGCAGGGGCCGGAACCGCGCGGACCACGCCGCCTGAGCCGACAATCTTCTCGAACAGGCCAAAGCCTGACTTGCTGAAATGCTCCGACACATCGCTGACCAGCAGCGGATTGCGCAGATCGGGCTTGTCCGAGCCGTATTTCAGCATCGCCTCGGCATGGGGAATGCGCGGAAAGCTGCCCGCCGGGGTAACGCTTTTACCCTCAGCAAACGTCTCGAACACGCCGGCCAGCACTGGCTCCATCGTGTCCCAGACTTCTTCTTGCGTCACGAAACTCATTTCCAGATCGAGCTGGTAAAACTCGCCCGGGAGACGGTCAGCCCGGGGATCTTCATCGCGGAAACAGGGCGCGATCTGGAAATAGCGATCGAAGCCTGCCACCATTAGCAACTGCTTGTACTGCTGCGGCGCCTGCGGCAGCGCATAGAACTTGCCGGCATGGATTCGGCTTGGGACCAGAAAATCGCGTGCGCCTTCGGGGCTCGAGGCGGTCAGGATCGGGGTCGAATATTCGGTGAAGCCAGCGCCTTCCATCCGGCGGCGCATATCCGAGATAATTTTGGTCCGCTTGACGATATTGGCATGGAGCGTCTCGCGGCGCAGATCGAGGAAGCGGTATTTGAGGCGGATTTCCTCTGGATATTCCTGCTCGCCCGCCACCGGCAGCGGCAGCTCCTCAGCCCGGCTCAGCACTGTGGCGGAACGAGCATAAACCTCGATCTCGCCGGTCGGCAGATTGGCATTGGCCGTCCCTGCAGCGCGCAGTTTAACCACGCCATCGATCGTCACGACGCTCTCCGCACGCAAGCCTTCAAGCACAGCCAGCGCCGGACTATCGCTATCGGCGACGATCTGGGTCAGTCCGTAATGATCGCGCAAATCGATAAACAGCACACCGCCATGATCCCGCTTGCGGTGCACCCAGCCCGACAGGCGGACCGTCTGGCCGTCTTGCGCCGCCGTCAGCGCGCCGCAGGTGTGTGAACGATAGGGATGCATTGAAACTCTTTCCATTCGGTCTGCAATAAGGCAGGGGGAAGCCGCGGGCTAACAGGCGAAGCGCGCAGATTTGTCAAGCCGCGGGCTCGCATGGGCCCATAACGAAAAGCACCATGAAAATACATCCACTCATTACAACCAGCGCAGCGCTTGCCGAATTGTGCGAGCGCTTCTCGAAGGCCGACTTCATCTGCGTCGACACCGAATTCATGCGCGAGAACACCTATTGGCCTGAACTGTGCCTGATCCAGGTTGCGGATACTGAGGAGGCGGCGGCGATCGATCCGCTGGCGCCTGGCATCGATATGGGTCCGCTGCTCGAGCTGATGACGGGCAATGAGGACGTTCTGAAGATCTTCCACGCTGGCGGGCAGGATGTGGAAATCATCTTCAACCTGACCGGCAAGACGCCGCATCCGATCTTCGACACCCAGATCGCGATGATGGCGATCAGCCAGTCGGAGCAGATCGGCTATTCCAATTTGTGCGAAAGCTGGCTGGGCATCGAAGTGGACAAGGGCGCCCGGTTTACCGACTGGTCACGCCGCCCGCTCACTGACCGCCAGATCGAATATGCCATCGGTGATGTCACCCATCTTGCCCGGATTTTTCCCAAGATCCTTGCGCGCTTGAAGAAAACCGGGCGCGGGGCGTGGATTGATATCGAGATGGAAAAGCTGGCGGACCCCGCCAACTATCGCAACGACCCGAACAATTCCTGGATGCGGATCAAGGCTTCGGGCCGCAATCCCACAATGCTGGGACGACTCAAGGCGCTAGCCCATTGGCGCGAGCTGGAAGCGCGCGACAAAAACCTGCCGCGCGGTCGGATTGCACGCGATGAAACGGTTGCCGATATCGCCAGCCACCCGCCCAAAGTGCAGGCGGACCTTGCCAAGGTGCGCGGGCTCTCGGCCGGCTGGAAAGACAATGAAATCGGCCGGCGGATGATGGCGGCGCTGGCCGCTGCAAAGCCGATGAGCGAGGCCGAACTGCCGCTTCGGACCCCGCGCGGCGCGCCGCTCGGCAAGGAAGGCGCGCTGGTCGCCGACCTGCTCAAATTGCTGCTCAAGATCCGCAGCCGCGAGATCGATGTTTCCTCGCGTCTGCTGGCTCGTAGCGAAGAGCTGGAGCTGCTGGCGGCAGGCATCCGCAAGGGTCTACCGATGCTGGAAAACTGGCGGTTCGAGCAATTCGGCAAGGACGCGCTGGATCTGGTCGAGGGCAAGATGGCTTTTGCGGTGGTGAACGGCAAACTCAAGATGACCCATATCGATGATGTCGTGGTGGTGGACGAAGCACCCGCAGACAACAGCGACATGCCTGCTGAATCGGTTGAGGCGTCCGAGTGAACGCTGGATGAGCACCTACCTGCCCACGCTCAAACAGCTGCAATATTTGGTCGCACTGCATGAGCATGGCCATTTCGGCCGGGCGGCGGATGCCTGCTTCGTCTCGCAATCCACGCTTTCAGCCGGACTTCGCGATCTGGAAAACCTGCTGAAAGTTATTTTGGTCGAGCGCACCAAGCGCGCGGTCCGTTTTACGCCGCTGGGCAACAACGTGGTTGCCAAGGCGCACCGCGTGCTGCGCGAGGCTGAAGAGCTGGTGGACCTCGTCCAGTCGAGTGGCCTGCCGTTGTCGGGCGAAGTGCGGATGAGCGTGATCCCGACGATTGCGCCTTTCCTGCTGCCCCGGATGCTGCCGCGCCTGCGCCGTGAGCGCCCTGCGCTCAAGTTGTTCCTGCGCGAGGAGCCCAGCGCGGCGGCGATTGAATCGCTCCATCATGGCCGCTCGGACTGCGTGCTGCTGGCGCTGCCGTTCCCCACCGGCGAGGTCGAGAAGGAAACCATCGAACTCGATGCGCTGTTTGTGGCCTTTCCGAAGGACGATCCGCGCGATCCGCCCGAGGAGATATTGCCCGCATCGATCGACGAGAACCGGCTGTTGCTGCTGGAAGACGGCCACTGCCTCAAAGACCACGTTCTCGCCGCCTGCAACCGCCCCGAAATGCGGGCCAGCGCCGCGATGATCGGCACAAGTCTGCATACGCTGGTGCAGATGGTCGACAACGGTCTGGGCCTCACCTTGCTGCCCGAAATGGCACTCGACGCAGGGATATTGAACGGCACCAACGTCGTCGCCCGCCCTCTCAAAGCCGCCAACGCCAACCGCGAAATCGCTCTGGTATGGCGCAAGAACTCGCCGCGCACCGAGGAGTTTCGGCTGCTGGCGGAGGAATTGCGAGCGGGGTGATCGTCGTACCCGGCCCGACGGCTGGCCTCATCGATGCCAGCTCATATCAACAAGGCCAGCGGTTCCGGATCTAGTCCGGGACGAGGCTAATCCATGTGTTTCAAACCAACCCGCAGATAATCCCACCCGGTGATCACCGTCAGCACCGCGGCCGCCCACAACGTGGTCAGGCCGACAGTGTGCGGAACATTGGCAACGAGGCTGCCGATCTCGACCGTCCAACCGGGCAGTGCTTGGCCCAGGATCAGCGCGCCGAGCGAGACCAGCTGGAAGGTCGTCTTCCATTTGGCCAGCTTCGATACCGGGATCGAAACCTGCAGTCCGCCGAGGAACTCGCGCAGTCCCGACACCGCAATCTCTCGGATCAGAATGACCAGGCCCGCGATCACATGCATGTCGCCGACATAGGGCCCGCGCAGAATGCCTTGCGCCGCCAGGACGAGAATCACGGCGGCGACCATGATCTTGTCGGCAATCGGATCGAGGAACGCGCCCAGCCTTGAGACAGTCCCGTAGGACCGCGCAACGTAGCCGTCGAAATAATCGGTCAGCCCCATCAGGCAATACATCGCAAAGCCAAATGCATAGCCTGCCTCCCAGCCCGGCCACCACAGCAGCGCGACAAGCAGGGGCACCGCGACGATCCGCGACAAGGTGAGAAGATTGGGGAGTGTCCACATCACAACTGCGCATAGCGAGGTTATGCCCGGTGCAAAAGAGCGCACTCAAGGCTTGTGACTTGGCGATGCGGCGCTAGGGTCCGGCGCAACCGGGCCAGCAACAAGCGAGATTATGACTACCACCACCCATCTCCTGCGAAGCCGGCGCTTCGTGCCGCTGTTCGTCACCCAGCTGCTTGGCGCATTCAACGACAATTTGTTCAAGAATGCGATGGTGCTCTACGTCGTCTACAGCGTCTATAATTCCGAGAGCGCCGAGGCACAGTTCAGCGCGATAGCCTCGGGATTGTTCATCCTGCCGTTCTTCATCCTCTCCGCCCTGTCTGGCCAATTGGCCGACATGCGCGACAAGGCCCGAATCATCCGGATCGTAAAGGCATGCGAAATCGGGATCATGATCGTGGGCGCGGCTGGGTTACTGATGGCCTGGCAGGGCATCCTCACCACCAGCATCGCAATCCCGCTGATGCTGCTCGCGCTGTTTGCGATGGGGGTCCACTCGACCTTTTTTGGCCCGATCAAATATGCAATCCTGCCCCAGCATCTCCACCCAGGTGAAGTGCTGGCCGGGACCGGGCTGGTTGAGGCAGGCACTTACATAGCGATTCTGGCGGGCACCATCCTGGCCGGCTGGATTCCGGTCGAATGGGCGGCGGCCGGCGTGGTTTTGACCGCAATCGTGGGCTATTTTGTCAGCCGCGAGGTACCCCCGGCCCCCCCCGAAATTCCGGCTGAGCCGATGGACTTCCACATCAGCCGCTCTTCGATCACGCTCGTCCGCAACACCAGCCATGACCGCCGCGTATTCCTGGCGATCATGGCGATCAGCTTTTTCTGGACGATTGGCGCTGTGCTGTTCATCCAGTTCCCGCCGCTCGCCAAGAATGTGCTGACCGCCAGCAAGGAAGTTGCCAGCCTGTTCCTGGTGATCTTCTCGATCGGGGTCGCGGTGGGCTCGATGTCGGTCAATGCGCTGCTCAAAGGCACCGTATCGGCGCGGTATTCGCCGGTTTCGGTTTTGGTAATGGGGCTGTGCGTGGTTGGCTTCTACCTCGTCTGCCGCGCCTGGACGCCACTTGTCGGCAATGGCTTGATGGACACCGGTCAGTTTATCGCTCAACCCTTAGCGATCGCGCTGATGCTAAGCCTGCTGGGCATCGCGATTGCGGGCGGCATGTTCGTGGTGCCGCTCTATGCGTTCCTCACCACTTTCGTGGACAAATCGCAGACCGCGCGGACGATTGCCGCGAACAACATCGTCAATTCAGGCGCAATGGTGGTGGGGTCGCTGCTCGCCAGCGGACTTAGCGCGGGAGGCGTGCCGATCGTCCAGCAATTGCTGCTGAGCGCGGCGATGTGTCTTGTTTCGGCCTGGATCGCCCAGAAACTGGTGCGGGCCGAGCGCGCCGCCCAATGATCGATCAGGCGATAAAGGCGCTCACTGCCATGAAGCAGGCGCAATAGGCCATCAGGAATTCGCGCAATGCCGTCAGCGACACCCGGCGGCGGCGCGCGGGAACGGGCTTCGTCCCCCGCCTCACATGCGGAGGAAGCGACCGTAAAAACGGGTTGCGAGCGGATTCATCTCCGAGGACCAGCGACCTTCTCATAGCGGCAGTGTTAAGTATTGATTTACCATCGCACCACCCGGAAAAATTTGGTTATCCGCAACCATCCCAATGCGGGACAGGTCGGAGGATAGGTCTTGCGAATGTTCGCCACGTTGCGGCACCGGAACTCCGTCGCTACAAGCCGTGAATGACTGAAAAACCTTCCACCATCGCCCTGCCTGCCGATGAAATAACCGGCGGTCGCCTGCTCGTCGATTGCCTGATCGAACAAGGCTGCGACCGGATATTCACGGTTCCGGGTGAGAGCTTCCTTGCCGTGCTTGATGCGCTCCATGATTCGCCGGGGATCGAGACAGTGGTGTGCCGTCAGGAAGGCGGCGCTGCGTTCATGGCTTGCGCCGATGGGACGATGACTGGAAAGCCAGGAGTATGCTTTGTCACTCGCGGCCCCGGCGCGACCAACGCCAGCATCGGCGTGCATGTCGCGATGCAGGATTCGCAGCCGATGCTGATGTTCATCGGTGATGTGGACCGCGGCATGCGCGACCGCGAGGGTTTTCAGGAAGTGGACTTCGCGGCGATGTTCGCGCCGCTCGCCAAATGGGCGACCCGGATCGACGATCCGGCGCGGATCCCAGAATACCTCGCCCGCGCCTGGTCCACTGCCATTTCCGGCCGCCCCGGCCCGGTGGTTATCGCGCTGCCCGAGGATATGCTGCTGGAGCAGGTCCGCGGCGTTGCCCCGCGCCCCGCGGTCTGCCGCCCGGCGCAGGCGGTCTGTCCCGATGCCATGGCGACGCTGATGCAACTGATCGGTGATGCTGCCGCTCCGGTCGTGATTGTCGGCGGGGCCGGCTGGCACGCCAAGTCGCGCGATTATTTCACGCAATTTGCAGAGCGCACCGGCTTGCCCGTAGCTGGCGCCTTCCGCCGGCAGGACGCGATCCCGAATTCGAGCAAGGCCTGGGCGGGCAACCTTGGCTACGGTCCCAATCCGAAGTTGGTCCAGAGAATCAAGGATGCGGATCTGGTGCTGGTTGTCGGCGCGCGGCTGGGTGAGGCGACCACCGATAGCTACACGCTGATTACGCCCGATCATCCGGGCCAGTTGCTGGTCCATGTCCACCCAGACCCAGAGGAGCTGGGCCGGGTTTATCGCGCCGACATGGCGATCTGCGCCGATGTGGCCGAGTTTGCCGAGGCCGCCGCCCTATGGGACAACGAGATTCTGCCTTTCGATTCAGGCGCTGATGCCCATGCCGAATGGCTGGAGTGGAGTACTCCGAAACCTTCCGGTGCCAAACTCGATCTGGCCGCCTGCGTCATGGCAATGCGCAATACGCTGCCCGGCGACAGCATCATCTGCAACGGCGCGGGCAATTTCTCGGGCTGGTGGCATCGCTACTGGCACTATGACGGCCTCCCCACCCAGCTTGCTCCGACCGCCGGCGCGATGGGCTATGGCGTTCCGGCCGCCGTTGCCGCAGCGCAGCGCCACCCGGAGCGGACAGTCGTTGCGCTGGCTGGCGACGGTGACTTCCTGATGAATGGGCAGGAACTGGCTACCGCCGCGCAATACGGCTGTGATCTGCTAGTTATCCTCGTCGATAATGGCGCCTATGGCACGATCCGGATGCATCAGGAGCGCGAGTTTCCGGGCCGGGTCTCAGCCACGCAGCTTGCCAACCCGGATTTTGCGGCATTGGCGCGGGCGTTTGGCGGCTGGGCTGCCCGGGTCGAGACAACTGCGGAATTTGCCCCGGCACTGGCGCAGGCCATGGACCGCAAGGGCGTGCGGCTGCTTCATCTTATGACGGATATCGAGCAGCTCAGCGCTGGCGGAGCGACCGTTTCAGGGCTGCGGGCCAAGAGGTGACTTCACCAACGGGCGCTAATGCTCTGACAAGGTGATGATATAGTCCCATTCTGCGGGTGTTATCGCGGCAACCGAAAGCCGTGACAGCTTGATCAGCTCAATCTCGGCCAGCGCCGGATCGGCCTTGATCTCTTTCAGCGTCACCGCGCGCTTCAGCTTGCGCACTGGCTTGACCTTGACCGCTGCCCAACGGCCTGTCTCGTCAGTCGGATCGGGTATTCCGGCCTCACTAATCATAACGATTCCAACGATTTCAAGACCAATATTGGAGTGATAGAAGAAGGCCTCGTCACCCTCCTTCATCGCCATCAGATTGTTGCGCGCGCGATAATTGCGGACCCCGTCCCAGGTCCCCTCGCCCTGCGCGATCAGATCATCCCAGCCATACGCATCGGGCTCCGACTTCATCAGCCAGCAGGATTTGATTTTGGTCATTTCAGGTTCTCGCAAAAAGCGTATGGCTGCCCCTTAGATGTAACTTGCGGAAACGACCAGAATGGAACTTGAAACCCTGCCGATCCTGTCGCTGAGCGACGATGCGGCAAGTTTTTCCGAAGAAATTGGCGACAGTTTCAAGACTTTCGGCTTTGCCCTGGTCAAGGATCACGGCATCGATCCGGAACTGATCGCCCGTGCGTGGCGGCTCACCGCGGAATTCTTTGCCCTGCCCGAAGCCGAAAAGCACAAGCATTTTATCGCAGGTCAAGGCGGTGCGCGGGGCTACACCCCCTTCGGAACCGAGATTGCCAAAGGCGCAAAACTCCACGACCTCAAGGAGTTCTGGCATGTCGGACGCGATTTGCCAGCTGGTCATCCGCTTGCAGACGGTTCCATGCCGCCCAATATCTGGCCCCGTCAGCCCGAAGGCTTTCGCGAAACTTTCGAGACGCTTTATGCCGAGTTTGATAGGGTTGGTGCGGTTATACTATCGCGGATCGCAATCTACCTCGGGCTGGATGCGGGCTGGTTCGATCCGGCCATCGATGACGGTAATTCAGTACTGCGCCTGCTCCATTATCCGCCAACGGGGGATAATATGGGCGGAGCGATCCGGGCCGGGGCGCATGAGGATATTAACCTTATCACGCTGTTGCTGGGAGCTGAAGAAGCCGGACTTGAGCTGCTGACCAAGCAAGGCGAATGGATGGGAATATTCCCGCCCGAAGGCGCGCTGGTCATCAATATCGGCGATATGTTGCAGCGCCTGTCCAATCATGTCCTGCCATCCACAACTCACCGGGTTCGCAACCCGATGGGTGCCCGCACTGGTTTCAGCCGCTATTCGATGCCCTTCTTCCTGCACCTGCGCAGCGATTTCCGGTTCGAAACCTTGCCGGGCTGCGTGAGCGGGGATAATCCGGACCGCTATCCGGTTTCGATCACGGCGGACGATTATTTGCAAGAGCGGCTGCGGGAAATCGGGCTCAAGAAATAGCCCTTAGAGCCAGTTCATTCAGGATTAACGCAAATTTTAGGGTGAGCGCCCATAACGACCCGACGAATGTGACAAGGGGCGGATCGAACTTGGACGCGAGCGAACTGAGTAAAGCGAACGCAATAGCTATGAGCGAACCGCGTTCAAAGCTTGCGCAGCATGATTTCGTTGCGCTTGGCATCGTTGCCGCCGCAATCATCATGTTCGTCGGCACCGGAGGAACAGTTTTACCGCAGATCCTGCGCTCGTTCTATGGCGAGGGATCGGGACCCGACCGAACCCTGACTTGCGCCTTGTTGCTCAATATCGCCTTGGTTATTTTTGGCTGGCGGCGTCACCGGATGCTTGCCGTGGAAATTGCAGAGCGCCGCAAAGCCGAAGCACAGGCATGGATGCTCGCCGAAACCGATCCGCTGACCGGCTGCCTCAACCGCCGCAGCATCGGCCAGGCCACTGACCGACTCGTCGCCATGGCGCACACGCGCGGCGAGGAAGTTGCCTTCCTCATATTTGATCTCGACAATTTCAAACGCGTCAATGATGCCAATGGTCACCAAGCCGGTGACGAGATCCTGCGCGAGATTGCCGGTCGAATTGTAAGTGCGATGCCGAAGGGTTCGCTGGTCGCTCGCCTGGGAGGTGACGAATTCGCCTGCGTTACCCCCTTTGACCCGGCTCAGGAGCAGCGGATCGATGAACTGGCTCAATCGCTGATCAACGTAGCGGCGCGGCCGGTCAAGATTGGCGGAACCGAACTCCAGACGACAATTTCGATCGGCATTACCAGGACCAGCCACAATATCGGCAGCGAGCCCGCCCAGACACTGCTCCACATGGCGGACATCGCCATGTATCACGCAAAAAAGCAGGGCCGGAACCGCTATTTCTGGTTTGAGGAATCCATGGAAACCGAACTGCGTTTTCGCAGTGAACTCGAAGCCGGTATCCGGCGCGGAATTCCTCTGGGCGAATTTGTTCCCTATTACGAGCAGCAGATCGACCTCGAAACTGGCGAGCTTCTTGGCTTCGAGATGCTGGCGCGTTGGCAATCCCCGACGGCAAGCGGCATCGGACCGGACATCTTCATCCCGATCGCCGAAGAAATCGGCCTGATTGCCGAATTGTCCGAGTGCGTCATCGCCCAGGCCCTCGTCGATGCGCGCAG
>JBKJTN010000136.1:0-4177 GCA_046590275.1 Novosphingobium sp. | reverse complement strand
CGGATCAGCCAGATTCGTGGCAAGTTCCACCGACATGGCCGAGATATTGTTGCCCGGCACCTCGGCCTCGCCCTTGCGCTCACGCAGATTGATCGGAGCGACCGCAACCAGCGTTTCAGACGGCAGTTCCTTATGGTGGAGCAGATAGGCCCGAAGCGCGCCGGAACAGATCGCCAGCACCACATCATTGACCGTGGTCCCTTCGACCAGCTTCCGGATGCGGGCAAGGTCAGCCAGGGAAAACTCGGTCGCATCGAACACGCGGTGCGTGGAAATCGGGGCGTTGAAGCGTGTGTCCGGCACCCCGGAGCGCTCACCCTTTTGTTCACGCATGGTTTTGCTCGCCGCCGCGACCAGCGCTGGCGACATTTTCAGCAGTGTATTCATAAACTTGACCGGCGAAGTCAGGTTGGACTGGATGGCGCGAGTCAGAACCTCGACCGGAGAGGGCGCGCTTCCCAGCGCAACCTTGGCAGGGCCAAGCGGGAGCGCCGGAGTGCCCTTGGCATCTCGATCGCTAAGCGCGACAAACATATGCGCCGCCGAAGCGCCGTCGATCGCAGCATGGTGAATCCGGGTGAGCATGGCGTAGCTGCCGGGCGCGATGCCGGGGATCCGGTCCAATCCCTCAAGCACATAAATATCCCAGAGCGGACGGCTCATATCCATCGGGCGGCTGAAATGGCGCGCGACCTGGATGCAGAACTGCCGCCAGTCGCCCGGTTCGGGCAGGCGGGCATGGGTCACATGGGCTTCAAGTTCGAATTCGGTGTCCTCCACCCAATAGGGATGGTCGAGGTCGAACGGCAGCCGGAAAAGCTTGCGCTTGAACACCGGCGAAGTGTCAATCCGGGCCGCGATGTGGGCAACGATATCCTTGAAGCGCACCTTGCCGCAGGGCGCGGTCGAGGGATCACAGATATTGATCGCCATCACGTGGGTGAGCGTGTTGCCGTTCTGGATATAGAGGAATTGCGCATCCTGTGCGCTCAGCTGCTGGCTCATGTCCGTGCCTCCAATTCCAGAGTTCGCTCTGCCTCGTCCAACACCTCGATCCGCATCCGCTCCATCCGCCGGGCAAGCGCGCGGAATTCGGCGAGGAGTGCACGGCGTCCGGCAATCTTCGCTTCATCGGTTTCACCGGTCAGCCCCATGTGAGCGGCCAGCTTATACCCGTTTTCGAACAAAATCTTGCCAATCGAGGCCTGGCTGGTGATCCGGCGGAGCAGATAGGCCTGCCGCCCCTCGATCAGTCCTTGCTCGACACAGTCTTCCTGGATCAGCAGTTCTCCCGGGGTGAGGCGGACCAGCTGTTCCAGCACCACGATATAGGCCTCGACAAAGGGCAGGAGTGCAGCGTGGCCCAGCAGCGGCTGGAAACGGCGGATCAGGGCTTTCACTCCGCCGTGGCCTTGCCGCAGCCGCGCCGACCACTGGCCGTCGCAGCGATCGAGCTCCGCCTCAAGATCCTTGCGGAATTGTTCGCGCGGCGGATAGAAGAATTCGAACTTGAACAGATCGCGAAGGCGTTCGGTCTCGGACCAGAACTGCGGTCCGGCGTCTTCGTCGGAACCTTCCTGCACCTTGAACAGCGCCAACTCGATGATGGTCTTGTCAAGGAAGTGATGGATGATGGTGTTGCGGTAGTAGCTCGCCATCGCGTGCTTGCCGGGCAGAATGGTATAGACCGTCGCGCTGCCGGCATCATCGCGCAGGATCAGTCCGGAATTGACCAGCGTATCCGCGCGCGCCCGCAAAGCGTCGCGATCAAGCGATTGCAGCTCTTCGGACAGTCGGATACCGCGTTCCTTTGCCCATTGGACCAGAAAGCGCGTTACCCGGGCCAGTTCCTCGGCCGTCGCCCCGCGTGGTGCGGTACCGAGCAGGATCAGGCACATCACCGAGGTCACGGTAAGCGGGGTTACCCGGTTGGCGCTGACCGAGGCATCGAACGCGATCCGGGCGAGGGCCAACTTGTCATCGGGATTGGGCGCGCGCGCGACCACCACGGGCCTGCCCAGATCGATCCGCACCCGCCCCATCGGCTCGCGCAAGCTCTTGAGATAACCGATAAACCATCCGAGCGATTCCGCCTGTTTGACCCGGCCGGCCTGCTCGGCTGCATATTCCTCGACATCGCGGATCAGATCGAAGCTGGTCACGAACGGCACGATATTCAAATCCTCGATCCCGCCATCATAGGCGGCATCGAGGACGTATTTGAGAATGCCATAGCGCGGCGGCATCAGCTTGCCGAGCCTTGAGCGGGTTCCTTCCAGCGCCCAAGACATCGGAAAGCGCTTCTCAAGCAAATAGGCGATATATTGGCGCAGCACGACCTTGTAGACTGGCGTGTCCGAGAAGCTGCGCCGGATGAAGATCATCCCCGATCGGCGAAACAGGGTGCCAATCCCGAAGAAATCCAGGTTGATCCCGCCAAAGCTGTGCAGCATCGTCATGTCATTGTCATAGAACAGCGCGTTGGGCGTAACGCCGTCGAGATAGGTCTTGTGGGTGAACAACAGCACCGTCGGCCGGGTGCGGATCAGACCTCGCAGTTCCTCCAGTTCGGCCGGATCATACAGGAAGCCCTTGTCATAACCTTGCGTCATCATGAAGCGTTCAAGCCGGGCGCGCAGATCGAGGAACATGGCACTGGGGGTGGAGATAAGCTCCTTCATATAGCGGCGGGCTTCGGGCAGCAGTTCGCTGGGCTTGCGCCCCAAATCGCTGGCCAGCGCAGCCAGTGCGCTCCGAAAGCGTGGACTGGCCGCAAGGCTGTCGGCCACAAATCGCGGCACCTTGTAGCGGGTGCCGCGCACGCCGCGCTCTTGCACTTCAAGTGTAAGCGTGGCCTGCCGGGTCACGAACGAGGCAAAGCCGGTGGCCGGATCGGCGTCAGCCATGCCGATATCTTCGGCAAAGCGCACCCGCAGCGTTTCGACACTGGCCGGCTCACCCAGCAGACATTGCGCCCGGCGCCGATCACGCAGCAGGATCGACCATGCCCGCAGACTTCCGGGCATGCGCGGATCGCCGAAAATCAGATCGTGCAGCCGCAGCGTCCGGTCACGATCAAAGTGCGGAATCCGCCAGGCCACCCGCACCGGGATTACCAGGCAATCTTCGGCCTGATCCAGCCTGCCAGCCAGCTTCTCGAGCTTCAGCGGCGCAGTTTCATCCGACAGATCCAGCGTCACCCATTCGCTGTCCGATATGGCACCCCAGGTGCCATGCAACCAGTCGAGCAGATGGCGCCGCTCGACCCGGTTGCGCGCATCGATGATGAACAGCTTCCTGCCAGTGTATCGCAATGGGTCCGCTGCCCAATTCGCGGCGTCCGCAGTCACCGCGCGTTACCCGCCGCGCTTTCCGGCTGGCTTGGTAACGGGCTTGATTGCTGGCTTTGGTTTAGACTTTGGCTTGAGCTTTGTTCCGGCCGAGGGCTTCGGCCTGGCTTCGGGTTTTGGCGTGGGCTTTGCCTCCGCAGCAAAATCTTCCTCGTCCTCTTCGATCGAAGCGGCGACCGGTTCTTCCGGCTGGTCGAGGCATTTGAGGAACATGTTGCGGACTTGGGTGACGTGGCGATTGATATCTTTGGCTTTCCAGCCGCTGGTATCGATCGGTGGCAGCACATCGACCCGCACTGTCGCGGCCCGCATCACGAATTCATTCTTGGGCGCAACATCGCCGGCGTTGTGGATCACCACAGGGACGATCGG
This sequence comes from Novosphingobium sp., assembly GCA_046590275.1. Classification (GTDB taxonomy): domain Bacteria; phylum Pseudomonadota; class Alphaproteobacteria; order Sphingomonadales; family Sphingomonadaceae; genus Novosphingobium. The sequence continues at coordinate 455 of JBKJTN010000136.1, read as the reverse complement.
GACACCGGCCTGCATGGCCAGATGGAACGCGCCCTTTTTGAACGGTGCCAGCTTTGGCGAGAGCGTTCGCGTGCCCTCGGGCGCAATGACGATCGATTTACCCTCCTTGCGGATTGCATCGACCAGCGGCTCCATCGCCTTGATCGCGCTGGCGCCGTCCTTGCGATCGATGAACACCGTCCCGGCCCACTCCATCAATCTGCCCAACACCGGGATCTTCTTGATTTCCTGCTTGCCGACCCCGCCCATGTCCTTGCGGATCAGCTTGGCCATGATCACCACATCGGCCTTGGACTGGTGATTGAAGATGAAGATGCAGGGCCGCGCCGCCCACAGGTTTTTCTCGCCGTAAACGTCAAGCTCCATACCGACCATCGCGGCGGCGAAATCGCCGAACAGTCCGGTCGAGAAATTGGTCGCCTCGCGCCTTGATCCGGTCAGCGCCCAAATCGGCA
>JBKJTN010000203.1:0-16435 GCA_046590275.1 Novosphingobium sp. | reverse complement strand
GGTAAACTTGTGTCCAGCCCGACAAATCCGAATGGCTTGAAGAATGGCAAAGTTCTAAAGCGTATATTTAATGGAAACAATATCTTAAGACGCGCTGAGGAGCGCTACGTGATAGATTTTGGAGATTACGAAGCGCCGCAAGATGCTGGTCTGTTTGAGCTACCGTATCATTTTCTAGAACAGGCATATGCGGTGTACACCGAGAGTTCGAAGCTGAAGAAACGCAAGATAATTGTGCGGTCTGATTGGTGGGTTCATCGAAGATCTGGCGCTGCCCTGCGTAAGGCGATCAAGCCTCTCCACCGTTTCGTGGTTACGCCGCGTGTAGGTAAGCATCGCGTGTTCATTTGGTTGCAAAAAGGCTCCGTCCCCGACAGTGCTACTTTTGCCATCGCCCGAGATGACGACACCAGCTTCGGCATCCTTCATTCGACATTCCACGAACTCTGGTCGCTGCGGATGGGCACCTTCCTCGGCGTGGGCAATGATCCGCGCTACACCCCGTCCACCACTTTCGAAACCTTCCCCTTTCCCGAAGGCCTGACCCCAGACATCGCTGCCGCCGATTATGCCGCTGATCCGCGCGCCATCGCCATCGCCGCCGCCGCCGCGCAGCTCAATGAATTGCGCGAAAACTGGCTCAACCCGGCGGATTTGGTGGTGCGGACCCCCGAAATCGTGCCCGGCTATCCCGATCGCATTCTGCCGCGTGACGAAGCGGCGGCAGCGGAGCTGAAAAAGCGCACCCTCACCAACCTCTACAACGCGCGGCCCGCCTGGCTGGACAATGCCCACAAGGCGCTCGATGAGGCGGTGGCAGCGGCCTATGGCTGGGACGATGATTGGCGGGCGGGCGTGTTGACCGAAGACGAAATCCTCGCCCGGCTATTCCGCCTCAACCAGCAGCGCAGCGCATAGAAACCATTTTCCTACACACCCCCTCCCCTGATATCCGGAACCTCCATCCGGGGGTGAATCCAACATCTGCTCCGGAGGTTCCCGCCTTGTCCGATATGTCCAAGTCGCCTGCGCCGCTAGCGCCACTTGCCGGCGAAGTGCTGGCGCATTGCTCGCAAAAGGGCTTACCCTCTTTCGCGGCGGCAATCATCGCCTTGGCCATGGCCTGCCCTATTGCGTCCCGCCCCTCGGCAGCGATGGGCCGCATCGAGGCCATGCCAGCACCGCCACCGGGATCGCCGATCAGCCGATCAGCCGATCAGCACAGTGAACTCACCCATGACGATCACCCCGCCGTGCGCCGTCTGGTCGCCCATCCGCGCGGCAGGCATGCCGCAAACATAGACCGTCGCCGAACCCATAACAATGATATCGGGTGGCCCGACGCAGACTGCCATGTCACTGACCCGCGCCTGTGGCAGCATGCCGGTGAGTACAGTGATGGCGGCTGGTGGCAGGATAGGCCCGCCAACGTGCGGCACGACGCCCGTTACCATCGGGCAAGTATGCATATCGGTGATGCGGGCGGCAGGCTTACCCATTCGCAGTTACTACGCACAATTCACCTGAACCGCAAGGATCGACGCAGGTATGGTCCCAATCCCGGCTGTTCGCACAAACCATTTTCCTACACACCCTGCCCTTGATATTCGAAACCTCCATCCGGGGGGTGAATCCAACATCTGCTCCGGAGGTTTTCCGCCCTTGTCCGATCTGTCTGACCCACCTGCGCCGCTGACTGGCCCGCTCACTGGCGAGCTGCTGTGCAAATCTGCCCGCTCCTCCCGCCGCACTTCGCGCACCGCGTTCCAGTCCGAGCCGCCCGATCCGGATGATCCGCTGCTGGGCTTTGCGCCCTATCTGCACAGCGCGCCGCGCCGCAATTCGATCACGCCGGAACGGCAGCGGGGGTTTATCGCCTCGCTCGCCGCAACAGGCATCGTGACGCAGGCGGCGCGCAGCATCGGCGCGAGCCTTGAGGCGCTGTACCGCTTGCGCAATATGCCGGGCGCCGAAGGGTTTGCGGCCGCTTGGGAGGCGGCGATCGATCGGGGGATGGCGCGGCTGGAGGATTGCGCGCTGGAACGGGCGATCGCCGGCGAGGAGCGGGTGGTGGTGCGCGGCGGCGAGGTGGTGGCGCGGTGGACGCGCTATGACACTTCGCTGATCCAGTTCCTGCTGCGTCAACGCCGCTCGGATCGCTACAACGCGGCGGGTTATCATTTTGCCAACCTGCGCCCCGGCCATCCGGTTTACGAGCGGCTCAAGGCTGAATGGACCCGCGAAGCCTTTGGCAATGACGCCGATAACATCGCCGCGATCGACCAATGGATCGATGAAATGCGGGACAGGAGCCGCGAGAATGGGGCGATGATTGCCGAATGGGATCGGGAAGACAGGAACAGCGAAGGATGCGGGGACATCAATCCGTAGCTCGCTAGGCCGGAGCTCCGCTTTATGCGCCAGCCAGCGACACATTGCCCATCACTTGCAACGCGCAGGCCTTGAGGATGGTGCGGCATTGCACCATCTTTTCATCCGCGTCGGCCCGGCGGTGCCAGATCAATATCCATTCCATCGGCGGAAAAGCAAGCGGCGGGACAAAGGTCTGGAGATTGAAAAGGGCTTCTGCGAACCGGGCAAGGCTGCGAGGGACCAGCCCGATACAGCCGGTCGAAGCCACTGCCGCAAGCAGCGCCGAATAGGAGGAAAATCGGACAATATCGTTTTGTTTCAGACTATTGCCAGCTAGAAATGCCTGTTCAACCGAAATGTTCCGCTCAGAATCAAGCGAGAAGGTAACGTGGGGGCGAGCGAGGTATTCCTCGAGCGACAATCCATTTGCCAGTTCGGTGTCCTCGCGCCGTCCGATCCCGACCAGATCCTCCGAGAACAGCAGTTCGGAATTGAGCGCATCGAAATCTCGCGCGTTGGCATAGCTGCTGACCATTATCAGCCGCGGCAGGATGATGAAGTCAATCGTTCTGTCAATCAGCTGCGCTGCAGTGTGCCCGCCTGCAACCAGGAAATGGGGCAGGATGTTGAGCTTTTCCTGCTGCAGCAAATGAACGAGCGGCGGACCCAAAATGTTCATGACATGATCGTTGGTGGCAATCGTCAGCAAAGTAAGCGGCGCCAGGAACCCCTCTGGGCCGGGAGCGATTATCTGCTGCACTGCGGCAAGGGCCTGTTCCAGCGGAGCCAGCATGGATTCGGCTTTGGGGGTCAGTTTCATCGAGCCCTTGCTCCGGACGATCAGCTCGTCGCCGAACTGATGGCGCAACTGCTTCAGCGCGCCGCTCAGCGCTGGCTGCGAAACATTGAGCGCGATCGCAGCTTTGCCGACGCTGCCGTGGCGCAGGATCTCGCGCAGGATGGGGAGCGTGTTCAGATTGAACGACCGGAGACTGATCTGGCTACTCATCGATCCGCGCTCCTGTTCCCTGGCGACCAATGCCAGGGCTAATTAACGGGATTGGAAAAAGTTCAGTTAAGGGGCCAAAATTAACGAATTCTGGCTGTTCAGGGCATTAGCTTATTCGGTTCATTCATCGCCAAATCAGGCGCTCAAGCGGTGATGCACTAGACTGGACCCAGCGCTTATCGGGTAGCCCAATACAGCATATCATTCAATCCGATTAGGCGCATTGCATTTGTTCCGTAGAGCGTTCCCAATCCGAAGCACGAGCCTCGGGTCGCAACTGATGTTCCCTGACTATTAGTCAATAATATGAAGGACATCGGGGATTGGCGAAGTGTTGATTAAAATCGCACTTCGCCAATTCTCTCAAAAACTTGCACCGCAGCGCGGGCTGGTTCGAATCGGCGGGCCGAGCCGCCCCCCACCCTAAAGCCGGAACGAGGCGCGCTCTGCCAATCTAGCCCGCCAGGCCGCAACATTGGGGCGGTTTTCCGATGCGTCGAGCTTGAGCACCCGGGCAAAATCGGTCGCAACCCCGGCAGTGATATCGGCGATCGAAAAGCCGCTTGTGGCGACGTAGTCACGGTCCGCCAGATGCGCATCGAACCGCGTCAGGAAATCGATCAGCCGGGCCATCCCGCGCGCGCCAAGTTCGGGAATTTGCGCATAGTTGACCGGCCCCGGCAAGGCGCGGTCTTTCATCGCCGGGGCAGTATTGCGCATCGCCTCGGCAATCGCGGCGAGGCATTCCAGCTCGATTCTGCTGTTCCAACTGGCGATCTCGGCCTTGTCGAGCGGCGTGGTGCCAAACAGCGGCGGACTGGGATGCGCAGCCTCGGCCCAGGCAGCGATCGCGGCGTTGTCGGTCAGCACCGCGCCGTCCTCCAGCTGAAGCGCGGGCACGGTACAGGCCGGATTGATCGCGCGGTAGGCCGCAGACAACTGCTCGCCCGCCGTCAGATCGACGATCCTCACCTCATGGGCGATGCCCTTTTCGGCGAGTAATATGCGGGCGCGGCGCGGACTGGGCGCGCGAATGAAATCGTAAAATACCGGCATGGTGTCTCCTTGTTTCGGGCACCCTAGCACGGCACGGATCAATTGCGATTCAAGACTGATTGACGTTACGGAATCCGAGGCTTTCATCCCTCGTTCATGTGACAAGACGTTACCTGCAAGCCGTGGTCGCTCCGGTGGCTCATAGGCCGGACGACCCCACCTGCGAAAGGGACGGTCTATGGCTTATGTCAGTGCAAACAGCGGCAACACCAAGGCGATCACTCTGGGCGCTGTCGCGCTGCTTCATGTCGCGGCGGGTTATGCGCTGGTCAACGGACTGGCGGGTCCGATCCTGGAAATATTCGTCCCGCCGCCTTTGGCCGGATACCAGCTCCCCATCAAGCCCCCTCCTCCGCCCGAGCCGCCCAAGGGCGATGTTAAACCGGACGACACCTACCTCACCACCACTCGCACCGGGCCGATTGTCAACACCGGGCCAACTGTGCTGTTCCCGACCGGGCCGATCGAGCTGCCCTCCGGCACTGGCGGGCTCGATACGGTGGAGTTTCCCCAACCGCTCCCCTCCCCGCTGCCCAGCTTTTCCGCCAGGTCTGCCCGCCCGAGCGGCAGCCCCGGGCTGTGGGTGACACCCAATGATTATCCGGCGTCCGAACTCCGGATGGAGCATGAGGGGGTGACCGGCTTTCAAGTTACCGTGGGTGCCAATGGCCGGGTGACCACCTGCGACGTGACCGCCTCGAGCGGCTGGCCGGCGCTGGACCGCGCCGCCTGCCAGAAGATCACCGCCCGCGCCAAGTTTGAACCGGCGAGCGATACCAGCGGCGCGGTGGTGCCGGGAACCTATCGCAGTTCGGTGCGCTGGGAGATCCCCGACTAGCTGCTGAATTGGCGCCCGCCTTTTGGGGGGAGTGACGACCCGGGGCGGGCGTGTTAGCTTGGGCTATGGGGCGGAACTGGACCGGGTCACTTGCACTTGCCGCCGCGCTGAACGCTGCGCCTGCGCTGGCGCAGGCCGAGGCCCAGGCGCCACTTCCGCCGGAGGTGTGGACCTGCAATGCCGAGATGGTCTGCCAGTCCAATGTGGGCCAAACTCTCGAAATTCGTGACGAACAATGGCTCAAGGGCGATCGGCGCGCTGATTGGGACTTGATGCTCGACGATGATGTCGCCCTGCTGAAAGCCCGGCTTGGCAAACGCGCCCGGTTCTACATCCCCGACAACCCTCGCGAGCAGGACCGGTTCGTGGCGGACACGCTTGACGACCTGGAAATGTGGCTGCTTGGCAGGGTGTTGGGGATCGCTCGCGCCCAAGTCCCGATGGCTGGCGGCGGACTGCCAGTGCTGATCTCCAGCGCGCCGTTCGTCGCCCAGATCCGCTATCGCGACAGCTTGACCTCCCGCGACCTTGTCGGCCTTGACGATACCCGAAAATTCGGCGTCCGCTGGGAATCACGCCACCGCTGCGGCAGCACTCTGATCGCTCATGACTGGGTGGTTACTGCGGCGCACTGCGTCAATCCGGACGAGATCAGGACTGGCCTCGCGGTGCAGCTTGGAGTGACGGACATTTCAACCTCGCAGGGACTGCAGTTCAATGTCGACGGCGCGGTGATCCATGGCGGATACGATCACAGGAACATCTATATCAACGATATTGCCCTGCTCCACCTAGCACCCGACAATCGCCCGCGCGATCCGCTCAAAGTGGCGATCGCCGTGCCTGATCAGCGACCACTGGCGCCGAAAGTGAAAGTCCATGCCGCCGGTTGGGGCCGGATCAACAATGATCCTCGCGCCCAAGTGAACGCCACCGCGCTGCTGCGCCGGGTCGAAATGCGTACGCTCGACAATTCAGACTGCGCGGGGCTGGCTGGTTATGGCCCGGCCAAGGTCAAGTTCACCGAGGGCGACACACGGATCATCCCTCGGGTCCACTCACGCGTAGTCTGCGTCTACGGCAATAACGTCAAAACCTGCAACGGCGACAGCGGTGGGCCCCTGTATTTCGGCGGCAACAAGGCGTTTCTGGTCGGCGTCGTGTCGTGGAACAAAAAGGGCTGCGAGGTGACCTCCGATGACAGCCCCGGCGTCTATACCCGGATCCAGCCCTATGTCCCGTGGATCAACAAGGCGATGCGCCAGAAATTGAAGCCCGGTGAAACCCGGAGGCTGGCGGAGTGACCCGGAGGCTGACCGAATGAAGCGTCTGATAGTGATTGCACTGCTGTTGGCGGCAAGCCAAGCCGGTTCGGCAAGCGCTGAAGTACTTCGGCCAGGGCAGATCGAGCCGTTCGAGACCCGGCCGCAGGATGCGCGCTCGCTCGCCTGGCTGGAACGCTGGCTGGCCGACAACCAGCCGGACGATCTTGCCGCCCATGATTTTGCTATGTCTTTTGCCCTGTCCGCATCTGAACGGCGGCAATCCCGCGATACGACGATCGGCGCAGACCGCGATCGAACCACCGACAGTGGCTATCGGCTGGCACAGAGCCATCTCTCCAAGATCCACTTTATGGCCGAGGTTCGGTGGAGCGCCGATCTGACCAATTCCCGCGTTCCGGGGATCGACGATCCCGCCCGGCCGCGCTGGCAGACCCGCCACCTGTGTGCTGGAACGCTGGTGGCGGACGATTGGGTGCTGACCGCAGCCCATTGTGTATCCAGTGCTAAGCTGGCTGCCGGGATTGAGGTCGCGCTGGGATCGAGTGACCTTGCCCGAGATGCCGGACTGGCCCGCCCGGTTGACCGGATTGTCGTTCGGATTGACGCCGACCTCGCCCTGCTGCACCTCGGCGGCACCGCCCAGAGCTATGACGAGCGCGGCATCGCCCCGGCCGATCTCGCCGCCGCAGAAATCGCCCCCGTCCGCACCGAGACGGACGAATATGCTCCGCTGCTCAATTACAGCGTGCTGGGCTGGGGCCGCCATGCCAATGCAGTGGCCCGCGCAATCGCACCCTATCGTTACAGCGTGGTGATGGGGCTGGCAGCGCAGGAATGCGGATTGGCTGAAGCGGCACAGCAAGCGATTTGCCTGTCCAACGAAGCCCTCAAATTCTGCCGCGAGGACAGCGGCGGCCCGGTCTATCACTATGATCCGCACAAGGGTGTCCGGCTGATCGGTATCGTCAGCTGGGACCAGCCGGATTGCTTTAATCCGCCGGTTCTCGAGACCGATTCCCGCACTGCGGCCCCGATCATCCAGCTTGCCCCCTATCGCGATTGGCTGAAACAAGTGACCGGGTCCAATGAAACGGGGCAGGCTCAGGTTGTCCCTCAGCCTGCCCCGAATTGATTGCATAAAGCTCGGCTTATTTCTTGATCGGCTGGACTCCGCCCGTGGTCGATTGACCATCGGCGGCCGCACCATCTGCCGCAGCTTCTGCAGCCGCCGCAGCAGCAGCAGCATCGCTCGCAGCGGCATCGGTGACAGCTTCCGGTGCAGCAACCGCCGGAGCGGCGGTTTCGGAGGCAACAATTTCTTCGGTAGCTTCGGGTGCCTTGTTGCAGGCGGCCAGTGCCAGCGGAGCTGCCAGCATGGTCAATAAGGTTATTGTCTTGCGCATCACTTGTCCCCCCATCGGGATTGTCGGGATCTGCATCCTAAGCCAAGCCAAGGCGGTTCAGCAATCGCGAAAATTCCGGCCGCGAACGCAGTGGATCAAGCAGCGGATCGACCTTGGCCACCACCAGTCCGCCATCACCCAGCGCGAGGGCCAGCTCCAATTTTTCCAGGCCCGCATCAATCTGGCCCCATTGCGCATAAATCTGCGCCAGCTGGTAGCTTGCCGCATCGGTGAACTTGGCAATCAGCCGATCGGTCGCGGCCTCCGCCGCCGGGCGGTTGCCCATCCGGTGCTCGGCAATCGCCAGTCCGGTCCAGCCGACGATCTCTAGCGGCTCGGCCTGAAATTCGCGGCGGGCATCCTCGATCTGCCCTTGCTGAAGATGGCTCAGCCCGACGTATGAATGCACTGTCCCCATTTTGGGGTTGAGCGACAGCGCCTTGCGGCTCGATGCAATCGCTCCTCCATAATCGCCTGCGTGATACCGGACGAATGCCTCGGCGCGGAATACCCCGGGATTGAGCGGATCAAGCTCAACCGAGCGGGCGATCGCCTCTTTGGCTTGGGGGGCGCGGCCCAGTTCGGTGCAGTAGGCAGCGTAGAGCAGCATCACCGAGGCATCACCCCAGCCCAGCGCCCGGGCGCGCTCGTTAGGCTCACGCGCGGCCTTGAAGTCAAGCAGTCCCTGAACCAGCACATAGCCCAGCGTCGATTGCGCCAGCGCCAGCCGCGGAGCCAGCCGCACCGCCGCGCGCGCCGAAGTGATCGCGTCGTCTGCAGCGACGCGATATTCACGCCCGCGGGCATAATCGCCGGCCAGCAATACCCGTATCCGCGCGCGCATTGCATGGGCCTCGGCGAAGTCCTGATCGGCCGCGATCGCTGCGTCATACTGTGCCAGAGCGGCCCGCATCGAGGCTTCGCCCGAGCGCAAATTGTAATAGGCATTGCCGCGCAGATAAGCATCATAGGCGGTCACGTTGCGAGTGCCGCCAATCCCGGTGGTGGCAGCGTTTCCGTCTGCGACAGTTTGAGCCGCCAGCGCCGCTGCTACACTGTCGGCAATATCGCCCTGGATCGCGAAGATATCGGTCATTTGCCGGTCAAACTGATCGCGCCACGGGGCAAACCCGCTGCTTGCGTCGGTCAGCGTGGCCGCGATCCGCAACAAATTGCCCGAACGCCGCACGCTGCCATCAAGCAGGAATGCCACCCCCAGCTTGCGCGCCAGCTCGTCCGGTGCCGCCTCGCCCGACCGGACCGTCAGGGCAGTGGTTGGTGCCAGCACCTTGAGCGCCGCATTGCGCGACAGAGCGGTGCGGATTTCTTCGGCCAGCCCTTCGGCGAAATAGTTCTCACCGGCATCGCCGCTGAGGTTGCGGAACGGCAGCACGGCCACGCTGTTGCGCGGCGCGGCGGTGCCGCCGATCAGTTTGAACTGCCACGCCGCCAATGCCGCAGCGCCGCCCACCAACACCGCGCCGCCGCCCACCATCATCCGGCGGCTTATCTGCACCGCGCCGGGGCGGACCAAGCCCGGCTTGACCAATTCAGCAGCGCCCGCTGAACCTGCCAACCCCGCCACTGCGCGGATCACCCGCTGGAATTCGGGCGCTGCCGGATTGCCGCGCCATTTGGCGATGTCGATCAGCTGGAACTGGCGGAATCCGAGCGGCGCCTCGCTGCCATCGAGGCTGAGCGGGACCAGCCGCCGCCGGTCGCGTCCGACAGTAGCCTCGTCGCGGACCCAGTGCGAGGCGACCGAGGTTTTTGACCAGATCACGACCACCGCATCGGCGCCTTCGAGCGCGGCTTCAGTGGTCGGCAGGAAAGTATCGCCGCCTTCCAGAAGCCCATCCCACCAGACCCGGAAACCGGCTTTCTCTAGGCCCGCAACAACCGGCATCGCCCGCTTCTGATCGCCGCGCGAATAGCTGACGAACACGCTTGCCTGTGGTTGAACTGGTTCGGATTTCTGGCTTGCTGTATCGGTTTCCATTCAAGCCTAACCCTGTCGCCATGCCCGTGGCAATTGCCGGCTGCGCCGCCGTGTGTAACGCCTTGCCCGCCATGCAAGCAAGGGTGTTAGGCTGGGGCCAGCTTGGACAAGCGTTGCGCAAAGATGGTTGCAAGCGCCGCAAAGTGGGGCCAGCATCGTCCAGAGCGGGCCCCGGTTCACGGGTCCGGACTTTAGGGCATGGCCGGAAATGGCCAATTCTTTGTCGGGGGGCAACATCATGAACCGCAGAAAATCCACCTTCGCACTCCGCGCCGCGCTGCTGCTTTCTGCCGCTGCGGGGATCGCGCCAGCGGCTTTTGCTCAGGATGCGCCGACTACGGCAGAAGACAGCGAGATCCTGGTCACCGCCCAGAAGCGCGAGCAGAATGTCCAGGATGTTCCTATTTCACTTCAGGTGGTCAGCTCGAAGTTCATCGATGATCTGGCCGCTGACGATATCAGCAACATCGCCCAGTTCATTCCGGGGCTTGAGGTTTCTGCCAGCAGCCCGACCCAGCCCAACTACAAGATCCGCGGGATCAACACCTCGGACTTCGGCGTGGGCACCGACCCTGCGGTCGGGGTCTATGTCGACGGGCTCTATTCGGCCCGCTCGGGCGCGGCGGTTCTGGCGTTCGGGGATATTGAGCGGATCGAAGTACTCAAAGGCCCGCAAGGGACACTGTTCGGGCGCAATTCAGCGGCCGGTGCGGTTTCGATCACCACCAGAAAGCCGGTCCACCGCTTCGAAGGACAAGTAACGGCCCGCGCTGGCAATTATGGCAAGGGACGGATTGAGGGGATGCTCAACCTGCCGCTTGGGCCCGATCTCGCGCTCAGGGTCAACGGCCTCTATAACCGCCGCGACGGACTCTACACCGATGCCGCCACCGGCAAAAAGCTCAACCGCGAGGAAAACTGGGCGGGGCGCGCCGCGCTGCGCTGGGATGCCTCGGACGCGACCGATCTGACGCTCACCTGGACCCATGACAACCTTGACCAGGACGCGCGTCCGGCAATCGGGATTGTCACAATTCCTCCGTTTCCGGGCACACCTCCCGCGCCGCCGGTCGCGGCCAACTACCTCAACCCCTTCACCGTGCCGATCCGCAATGACGTGGTCGACAACCACGAGACCCGCAACCTTGATGAAGCGGCGCTGACGATCAACCACGACTTTGGCGAAATTGTCCTGACCTCGATTTCGTCATGGCGGCATTTCAAGACCGAAAACCGCGAGGACGAGGACGGCACCAACCGGATCGACCTCTATTTCGATACCAATAACCGCGAAGACAACACCAGCTGGTATCAGGAATTGCGGCTGGCGGGGGAAACCGGACCGGTCAACTGGCTGGTCGGCGCAAGCTATTTCAAGGAAACCGCCAAGCAGATCAGCGACACCTTCGCCTATACCGATTCGATCAACACCGTGCTCGGTAATGTCGGCTTCGGCACCCCGTTCACCGATCTTGAATATGGGTTGCTGGTGCCGTTTGGCGTGCCCGCAACGCTGCTTGGCCACGGCTGGCGCGAGGCGATGTTCAATGAAGGAAATTTCTCCGCAATCGCGGTTTATGGCGATGCGATCTGGGCCGTGAACGAGCGCCTGAATATAACGGTCGGCGGCCGTTACACCCGCGATCGCAAGCGCTTCCAGTGGCTCAACGGTCTGCGCGAGGCGCCCGAGCTGGATGCCACGCTGCAAGCGCTGGCTGACGCCGGCATTCTGGGCCTGGCCGGGGTTACGCCGGCGGATTTCCTGTTCGATCTGGTGTTCGATCAGACCCAGCTGGCCGGGATTGCCTGCGATAACGGCGTGACCGTGTCGGAGGGTGTGCCGTGCCAGCTGAGCCGGACATGGAGCAATTTCAGCCCGCGCGCGGTGATCGATTACAAGCTGGCCGAGGATGTCATGCTGTTTGCATCGATCGCCAAAGGCTACAAGGCGGGCGGATTCAACAGCGTGCAATTCGCATCCGAGTTCAACAACGAGGATGTCACCAGCTTTGAACTGGGGGTCAAGAGCCAGTTCCCGGCGGCGCATGTCGTGTTCAACCTGTCGGGCTTCCGCTATATCTACAAAGACAAGCAATCGATCCGGCTGGGGATTCCGGCGGGCAGCTCGATCCCTCAGTATCTGGTCGAAACCAGCGACGATCAGGCGTGGGGCATCGATCTGCAACTGAACTGGGAGCCGGTCCGGCAGGTCAAGCTGTTCGGCAATCTGCAATATATCGATTCGACCTTCAAACGCCGGATCCTGCCCAATGGCAATGATCTGTCGGGCGAGCCGACCGGCGAACCGAAGCTGTCGGCCGCATTTGGCGCGCGGCTGGAACAAGAGCTGGGCGGCAGCGGCAGGATCGCTTTCCAGGCGGCGCATTCGTACCGCGGGAAAGGCCGGAAAAACAGCGAATCAATCGCGCAGGGCTCGGCATCTGCGACCACCGCCTTTGTCACCGGCGGCGCGCAGAACCGCACCGACCTGCGCCTCGCCTGGACCAGCCCGGGCGACAAGTTCGAGCTGGGGCTTTACGCCAATAATGTATTCGACAACCGCTATGTCACCGGCATCAACAACATCACCGCAGATACGTTCGGCACACCCTTTGTCGGGCTGACCGACCCGATGTTCTGGGGCGGTGACATCAAGGTGAAGTTTTAGGGTGAGGGCCAGTTCCAGACGTTGCTTCCAATAACGCCAGCATCGCCCGGCGCGCGCGCGCTGTAACGCGGCCGCCGTCCAGCGGTTCGAGCAAAGCTCCCCCGTCGATCATCACGATCAGCAGCGAAGCCATGTCGCGCCGCTGGGCATCATCGGTGATGGCGAGACGCGATTCGACCCACAGCTGGAACCCCTGGGTAATTGCATCGGCGATCGCCGCAAAGGGTTGCTCTTGTCGCGCAGCCGCCGCCGCCATCTCGCCCCAACGGTCCATATAGGGCCGCAGCGCAGCGCTGGCAGCAAGTTCCGCCACGCAGGCGTATAGCTGGGCCGGGGCAAATTGCTGGCCATCGGGCAGAGCGGCGCTGAGACGTAGCGTCATTTCCCCCGCGATCTGGCCCAGCACAGCCTCAAGCAACTCGGCCTTGTCGCGAAAATAATACAGCAGCATCCGATCGCTGGTGCCAACCGCCGCCGCCAGTTGCCGCAGGCTGGTCTGGCCAAGCCCCGCGGCCAGAACCGATTGCGCGAGCTGCCCTACAAGCGCTGCGCGCTGATCCTCATGCTTGCCCATTGACAAGTTGTAGCATCTGCTACATCAAGACACAAATGTAGCGACTGCTACAGTTTTTTTGGAGGTCTGAATATGAACACGCAAGTTTCAAGCAGCAGCGGCAGCCTCTCAGCGCGCCAGGTTTTGATCATGATGGTGAGCGGGGTGATCGTATGGTTTGCCGCTGCGCTGCTGCTGCATTGGCTGGTCCCGCTCGGCGCGTTTGACGGGGCGATGCGGGTGCTGACCTATCTGCTGGTCATCCCGGGGACATTGCCGGTGCTGTACGGGATGATCCGGCTCGCGGGCTTGTCTGCGGCGCAAGTCGTACCCGGCTTCGCTTTGGGCACGGGCACGGCGCTGCTGTGCGACGGCATCGCCGTCGCCTGGTTCCCGGGCCTTTACGGCGCAACGGCCGACCACGTCAGACTTGCCGCCGCCGCAGTCCTATGGGGCGCAGGCGTGGGTATCATGTTGGCATTTGCGGTTGCGCACCGCATGTCGCGCAGCTGAGCAGGAAGTGCTGGCTGCGTTTTAACCGCTAGGAAACGGCGGTTTCCACTCCGGCCTTCTCGGCCTCGCGGGTTTCGCGGGCCTGGGCGATTTCGGCGGCGCGTTCGGCCATCGCATCCCATGCCGCGGCAGAGCGCAGCGCGCGCTCGCGGACGTTATCAAGTTTGCTGCCCGCAGCCTCGGCCCGGGCCTCGACTGCGCGAGCGAGGTAGAAATCTTCTTGCGCCATAATCGTGGCTCCTTCCGGACCAAAAGACCGGTCCAGCCAAACACTGGCCGGGCCAAGGGGGGAGAACGGAGCATGATGCGATCAAACTGGACCGCATCATGCTCGATCATTCTTGTTGCCGCGTGATCTGGTTCGAAAAAGCGGTTCCCGCATTTTCGCATCACGCGTGAATTCAGCCTATCAGGCCTGGCGCAGGTTCGTTGCGCTCATCTTGCCGCGACGATCTTCGGCCAGCTCATAGCTGACGCGCTGATCCTTCTCGAGGGTCTGCATCCCGGCGGCCTGGACCGCGCTGATGTGAACGAATGCATCATTACCGCCATTTTCGGGCTGGATAAAACCAAAACCTTTGTCTTCATTGAAGAACTTGACGGTACCAACGATGGCGGCGGGGTTGTCAGACATAGTGTATTCCTTGCAAGCGAACGCCCGAACGTCGGGCGTCTGGGCCAAGGGAGGCTGGAAGAAGGTTAAGGTGCGTTTAGGCGCCTGAGACCGACAGAGGCGACCGATAGCTGTTCCTAGATGGGCGCACCGGGTCCAAAATGCAAAGTATTCCTGCTGGAGCCTGTTCCACCAATGTGGAAGCGAGCCGGAACGCAATCGTTTCAGAGTATGGAAGCCGAATCTAGCTAGTCAGAAACGCAACCAGTGCCTTGACTTTCTTCTGGCGCCATTGCGGCAGCGGCGCGACCAGCCAATAGCCGCGGCGGCAGGGTTCAGCCTCGCCAATAGCGGCGAGCCTACCCTGCTCTTGCCAGCTTTGCGCCAGCAATGCAGGTATCCGTGCCCGGCCCATCCCGGCGACCGCAGCGGCAAAGGCCTGCCCGGCATCGCCGACGGTCAGCGCTGCGCTTTCCTCGCCCTCACCCGCAGGAGCGGGATCACCGGGCCACGCGATCCATCCGCCCGCCCCCACGCTGACGCGCGCTGCCTCGCCTAGAGCCACCCCTTCCAGATCGCCCGGTCCCTCGGCCCAGCGCACTGCGAGATCGAGGTTGGCCTCGGTGAAATCAGCCTCTTCGCCATCAACCAGCGAAAACCGCACTTCGGGATTGGCAGCCCGGAACGCACCAAGCCGGGGCGCCAGCCAGGCGGCGAAGAAATCACGCGGCGCGGCGATAGTATAGACGTGGCTCGATTGCCCGGCTTGCATTGCCTGAACAGCGTCCTCGAAATGCAGGAAGCCAGAGCGCAGCGCCTCAAGACCCGCGCCCGCCTCGTCGGTCAATTCGAGTCCCTTGGGGGTACGGCGGAACAGCACTACGCCGAGCAGGTCCTCAAGCGCTCGGATCTGCTGACCAACCGCCGCCGGGGTCACCGCCAGCTCGTCCGCGGCGCGGGTGAACGACAGATGCCGCGCAGCCGCATCAAACACGCGCAAGGCGTTCAAAGGCAGATGGGTGCGCTTCACGCGAAGAGTGTCAGCCCGCCGTCGCCGGTGCAGCCAGCGGGAAATAGGGAATCGCCGCGTCGAACAACGAACCATCCGCGCGGCGGAAAGTATAGGAGCCCTGCATCGCGCCATGCGGCGTGGTCAATGGGCAGCCCGAGACATAGTCATGGCTTTGCCCCGGCTCGAGCAGCGGTTGCTCGCCCACCACCCCGTCGCCTTCGACCACCGAGATGATTCCGCGTCCGTCGGTGATCTGCCAATGCCGGGTGAGCAGTTGGACCGGGCCCGGTCCATCATTCTCGATCCGGATGTGATAGACCCAGAACCACTTGGCCGACTCGATCCGTGACTGCTCGGGCAGGAAGCTCACCGCGACGCGCACGGTGATGCCTTCTGTGATGGCCGCATGCTGGAATAGCTCTTTCATAATGCGTGCAAGGTAGCGACTGTTTGCCTCTGCGACAATCGGAGAGAGGCCCGCTTGCGATGAATTGCCGCAATCCGCTTTCCCTTTTGGCATTATGCTCGTAAGGGCGCGCATCTGCAGCAGCGCCAGAATTGTTGGACGCCGCTGCGCGCCGGTATATTCGCTGGCCCAAACAATCGAGCACTCATGCCTTTTTCCCAACTTCCCACCCCGCTGCGCGATGCGTTGGTCCAACAGGGCTATGAAGCCCCCACCCCGGTCCAGGCCGCTGTTATCGAGCCTGGCGCACTGGGCCGCGATCTGGTGGTTTCGGCCCAGACCGGTTCGGGCAAGACTGTTGCCTTTGGCCTCGCAATGGCTGGCGAACTAATCACCGACGAGAATTTGGCGATGACCAAAAGCCCGCTCGCGCTGGTGATTGCGCCAACCCGCGAGCTCGCCCTGCAGGTCAGCCGTGAACTCGCCTGGCTCTATGCCAAGACCGGGGCGCGAATCGCCACCTGCGTGGGCGGGATGGATGCCTCCAAGGAACGCCGCAATCTCGCCTGGGGCGCGGCAATCGTCGTCGGTACCCCCGGCCGCTTGCGCGATCACCTTGAACGCGGCGCGCTCGACCTGACGGCGCTGCGCTGTGCGGTACTCGATGAAGCCGATGAAATGCTCGACATGGGCTTTCGCGAGGACC